>NZ_PEJS01000009.1 GCF_002750975.1 Stenotrophomonas indicatrix | reverse complement strand
CTTCCAGCAGGCGTTCGCTGCGCACGGTGCCTTCGGTGCGCAGGTCCACCTGGCTGCGCTGCGCGCTGAGGCCAGCATCCCAACTGCGGCCGGCGCGCTCACGACCCATGCCGAAACTGATGTCGCCTTCGGTGGCATGCACGCGCGGGCGCACTTCGCCGCCTTCCTGCAGGACCACGTTGAGGATCGCGCCACGGCTGAAATTGAGGGCGACGGCGGTCGGCCCCAGCTCGAAACGCTGGCGGTTGTGGCTGGCGCGTGCTTCCACGTAGGCGTAGCGT
>NZ_PEJS01000008.1 GCF_002750975.1 Stenotrophomonas indicatrix | reverse complement strand
ACATCGGGCCAGTGGCTGTACACTGAGAATCGAAAGTCGGGGCCAATTGGACTTCGCGCCACCCATCGAGTCCCACTCCCCTCACTTGCCTCTTCGTGCATCCGGTTGCTCGAACGACTTCAGAACGGCCTTATTTCTATAGGCATTCTTTCTTCACCGACCAAGCTGTTCGCCTACCCTAGGAGCCGAGGATTCGGGCTAGTAGCGTGCAAGACCTCGTTCACTGAGCCCGCCCTGGATGCTTTCTGTGACTGGGCCGAGCTACCGCTCAACGAGTTGGGAC
>NZ_PEJS01000007.1 GCF_002750975.1 Stenotrophomonas indicatrix | reverse complement strand
TCATGGTGTAGCCAAAGTCCATATGAGTCTTTGGCTTTGTGTCTTCTAACAAGGAAACACTACTTAGGCTTATAAGATCGGGTTGCGGTTTAAGTTCTTATACTCAATCATACACATGACATCAAGTCATATTCGACTCCGAAACACTAACCAACCTTCTTCTTGCTTCTCAAAGCTTTCATGGTGGAGCCAAAGTCCATATGAGTCTTTGGCTTTGTGTCTTCTAACAAGGATACACTTCTTACGCTTTTAAGATCCGGTTGCGGTTTAAGTTCTTATACTTTATCGTA
>NZ_PEJS01000006.1 GCF_002750975.1 Stenotrophomonas indicatrix | reverse complement strand
CGCTCGACTGCAGATTGATTTCGATCTGCGGATGCGCCGCCACGAAGTTGCCCAGGCGTGGCACCAGCCAGGCGCTGGCCCTCGACGGCACGGCGCTGAGGGTGAGCACATGCTCCGGTCGCGCGGCGTAGGGCTGGAAGGCTTCGTTGATCGCATCCAGATGAGGGCCCACCTGATCCAGCAGGCGCTGCCCTCCCAGGGTCAAGGCCACACCGCGTGCCTGCCGTATCAGCAGCGGCTGGCCCAGGCGTTCCTCGAGCTGGCGCATCTGATGGCTGAGCGCACTGACCGTCAGGTTCATC
>NZ_PEJS01000005.1 GCF_002750975.1 Stenotrophomonas indicatrix | reverse complement strand
CAACAACCTGCAGCCGTTCATGCCCTACGGATTCGCCAAGACGCTGGGCCCGGATGGCGTCGAACGCGGCGTGGTGGCGGCAGCGGCGATCATCTTCTTCGCGTTCTACGGCTTCGACGCGATTTCCACCGCCGCCGAAGAAACCAAGAACCCCGGGCGCGACCTGTCCCTCGGCATCATCGGCTCGATGGTCGGCTGCACCATCGTGTACGTGCTGGTGGCGCTGGCCGCGATCGGCGCGATGAGCTACCCCGCGTTCGCCCCGCGGGCCGAGCCGCTGGCGCTGCCCATCCGCCCGCTCCCCCAGCCCCCCGCCGCGCGGCTGGTCGGCGGGCGCCCGCCCATCGCCCCGCCGCCC
>NZ_PEJS01000004.1 GCF_002750975.1 Stenotrophomonas indicatrix | reverse complement strand
CTCCCTGGTGAAATTAGCGCTATGGAACCACCCGATCCCATCCCGAACTCGGAAGTGAAACGTAGCTGCGCCGATGGTAGTGTGGCCTAAGCCATGCGAGAGTAGGTCATCGCCAGGGTTTATACCCCGAAAACCCCGCTGCTCATGCAGCGGGGTTTTCCTTTTTTTGCAAGCCTCAGGTTTCGACCTGGACTTAACGCAACAACTTCACGAAGAGCTTCAAGTTCCTCTCACAAGTTGTTGACAAAGCTTAAAAGCCTGCCATAATAGGCGGCTCGCAACGACGAAAGGCCTTCGGGTCCAACGACGAAGCAGCATCGGCAACAACGTCCACTTCGGTGAGACGGCCTTGAAAAAAGGTGTTGACGAAGCGGAAAAGCCGGCTATAATGGGCGGCTCGCTACGAAGGAAACTTCGCAGCACACGGGAACGGC
>NZ_PEJS01000003.1:0-2500 GCF_002750975.1 Stenotrophomonas indicatrix | reverse complement strand
TCATGGCCAGGGTGAAGGTGCCGTAACAGGTACTGGAGGCCCGAACCCACGTCTGTTGCAAAAGACGGGGATGAGCTGTGATTAGGAGTGAAAAGCTAATCGAACCCGGAGATAGCTGGTTCTCCTCGAAAGCTATTTAGGTAGCGCCTCATATGTATCCTCTCGGGGGTAGAGCACTGTTATGGCTAGGGGGTCATCGCGACTTACCAAACCATTGCAAACTCCGAATACCGAGACGGACTGTATGGGAGACACACGGCGGGTGCTAACGTCCGTCGTGAAAAGGGAAACAACCCAGACCCACAGCTAAGGTCCCAAATTTTGTGCTAAGTGGAAAACCATGTGGAAAGGCACAGACAGCCAGGAGGTTGGCTTAGAAGCAGCCACCCTTTAAAGAAAGCGTAATAGCTCACTGGTCGAGTCGGTCTGCGGGGAAGATTTAACGGGGCTAAGCACAGAACCGAAGCTTGGGGTGTGCATATTTATATGTACGCGGTAGAGGAGCGTTCCGTAAGCCGTTGAAGGTGGATTGAGAAGTCTGCTGGAGGTATCGGAAGTGCGAATGCTGACATGAGTAACGATAATGCGGGTGAAAAACCCGCACGCCGAAAGCCCAAGGTTTCCTTGCGCAACGTTAATCGGCGCAGGGTGAGTCGGCCCCTAAGGCGAGGACGAAAGTCGTAGTCGATGGGAAGCAGGTTAATATTCCTGCACCTCGCGTAAGTGCGATGGAGGGACGGAGAAGGTTAGGCATACCGGGCGTTGGTTGTCCCGGGGAAAGGCGGTAGGTTTGGATCTTTGGCAAATCCGGGATCCTTTAAGACCGAGCACCGAGACGAGCCTTTATGGCGAAGTTGCTGATACCACGCTTCCAGGAAAAGCTCCTAAGCTTCAGCTTACGCAGACCGTACCGTAAACCGACACAGGTGGGTAGGATGAGAATTCTCAGGCGCTTGAGAGAACTCGGGTGAAGGAACTAGGCAACATGGCACCGTAACTTCGGGAGAAGGTGCACCCTTTTTGGTGGCTCGTGCGAGCTATAGCTGAAGAGGGTCGCAGTAACCAGGCCGCTGCGACTGTTTATCAAAAACACAGCACTCTGCAAACACGAAAGTGGACGTATAGGGTGTGACGCCTGCCCGGTGCTGGAAGGTTAATTGATGGGGTCAGCCGCAAGGCGAAGCTCTTGATCGAAGCCCCAGTAAACGGCGGCCGTAACTATAACGGTCCTAAGGTAGCGAAATTCCTTGTCGGGTAAGTTCCGACCTGCACGAATGGCGTAACGACAGCGGCGCTGTCTCCACCCGAGACTCAGTGAAATTGAAATCGCTGTGAAGATGCAGCGTTCCCGTGGCAAGACGGAAAGACCCCGTGAACCTTTACTATAGCTTTACACTGAACGTTGAGTTCGTCTGTGTAGGATAGGTGGGAGGCTATGAAACCATGGCGCTAGCTGTGGCGGAGCCATCCTTGAAATACCACCCTGTCGTGCTTGACGTTCTAACCTGGGTCCATTATCTGGATCGGGGACCGTGTATGGTGGGTAGTTTGACTGGGGCGGTCTCCTCCTAAAGAGTAACGGAGGAGCTCGAAGGTACGCTCAGCGCGGTCGGACATCGCGCACTGTGTGCAAAGGCATAAGCGTGCTTGACTGCAAGATCGACGGATCAAGCAGGTAGGAAACTAGGACTTAGTGATCCGGTGGTTCTGTATGGAAGGGCCATCGCTCAACGGATAAAAGGTACTCCGGGGATAACAGGCTGATACCGCCCAAGAGTTCATATCGACGGCGGTGTTTGGCACCTCGATGTCGGCTCATCACATCCTGGGGCTGTAGTCGGTCCCAAGGGTATGGCTGTTCGCCATTTAAAGTGGTACGCGAGCTGGGTTCAGAACGTCGTGAGACAGTTCGGTCCCTATCTGCCATGGGCGTTGGAGATTTGAGAGGGGCTGCTCCTAGTACGAGAGGACCGGAGTGGACGAACCTCTGGTGTTCCGGTTGTCACGCCAGTGGCATTGCCGGGTAGCTATGTTCGGAAGCGATAACCGCTGAAAGCATCTAAGCGGGAAGCGCGCCTCAAGATGAGATCTCCCGGGGCACAAGCCCCCTGAAGGAACCATGTAGACTACGTGGTTGATAGGTCAGGTGTGTAAGTACAGCAATGTATTGAGCTAACTGATACTAATGATCCGAGAGGCTTGACCATATAACCTCAAGTTGCCTTGGCCGACATGACATGTCGATAGATCCAAGTGCACGCTACGTCACAAGACCAAACGAGAGGCAGGCGCTCAGGCGCGTCTCTTTGCATCGCAGGCAGCATCATGCCCGCCCCCTGCAAAGACACGACGCCCAGGCGACACTCCAACCGCCTCCCTGGTGAAATTAGCGCTATGGAACCACCCGATCCCATCCCGAACTCGGAAGTGAAACGTAGCTGCGCCGATGGTAGTGTGGCCTAAGCCATGCGAGAGTAGGTCATCGCCAGGGTTTATACCC
>NZ_PEJS01000002.1:300000-420092 GCF_002750975.1 Stenotrophomonas indicatrix | reverse complement strand
AATGATTCTGGCAACGTATCGCTTGCTTTAAAACAATTAATAGTTGCTTGATCAAACGTCTGCAAGATGGACAATCATCCTTCCTGCAGGCGCCTTCACAAGATACCTGCGCATACTTTCAAAGATCCTGGGAAGTGGCCTCAACGCCATTCCCGTGTGCTGCGAAGTTTCCTTCGTAGCGAGCCGCCTATTATGCCGGACTTTTCGAGTCCGTCAACACCTTTCGTTCGATCATCTCGTTCGTCGGTGGTGGCGTCCCTTGTGTCGCTGAAGCCCCTTGTTGGCGACCCCTGCGACGGGGGAGGGAAAGTATGTCCCTATTCGCGGCCTTTGTGAAGGGGGTGTGGCAACTTTTTTCATCGGATGTTGCATCCGTTCATGCAAAGGCGCCGCCACAGGCCCCGCGAACAGCGGCAGAGCGTCAGCGCCGCGATGCAGGAGCAGAAGCAGGGGCCGGCTGCGCCGGCCCCTGCCTCAGGTCAGGCAGCGACCAGGCGCACGCGGGCGAAGGTGCGCTTGCCGACCTGCAGCAGCCCCTCGAAGCCGGGCTGCAGTACCTGTTGGCCGTCTTCCACCACTTCACCGTCCACCTTCACCGCACGCTCCTTGAGCTTGCGGTTGGCCTCGGAGTTGCTCGGGGTCAGGCCGGCGGCGGTCAGCAGGGCCGCGATGCGCAGGCCCTCGGCCGGGATGGCCACATCCTGCAGCGGCAGCTGGGTGATGTCGCCCTGCCCGGTAACGGCAGCTTCCCAGCCGGCAATCGCCTGCTCTGCCGCTGCGGCATCGTGGAACCGGGTAGCCAGTTCGCGGGCCAAGCGCAGCTTGACCACGCGCGGATTCAGGCCGGCGGCGATCTGCTCGCGCAGGGAGGCCGCTTCGGCCTGGCTGATATCGAAGGACAGCAGCTCGATCCAACGCCACATCAGGGCATCATCGACCTTCATGGTCTTGGTGACGATGTCGATGGCCGGCTCGCTGATGCCGATGTAGTTGCCCAGCGACTTGGACATCTTGTTGACGCCGTCCAGGCCTTCCAGCAGCGGCATGGTCAGCACCACCTGCGGCTTCTGGCCGTGGTGTTCCTGCAGGCCACGGCCCATCAGCAGGTTGAACTTCTGGTCGGTACCGCCCAGCTCGACGTCCGCTTCCAGGGCCACCGAGTCGTAGCCCTGCACCAGCGGGTACAGGAATTCGTGGATGGCGATGGACTGCTGGGCGGCGTAGCGCTTGGCGAAGTCGTCGCGCTCGAGCATGCGTGCCACGGTGTGCTGGCCGGCCAGGCGGATCATGTCGGCCGCGCTCATCTTGCCGAACCACTCCGAATTGAAGCGGACCTCGGTGCGGCTGCGGTCCAGCACCTTGAACACCTGCTCCTCGTAGGTACGGGCGTTGGCCAGCACGTCGTCACGGCTGAGCGGCTTGCGCGTCAGGCTCTTGCCGGAGGGGTCGCCGATCATGCCGGTGAAGTCGCCGATCAGGAAAATGACCTGGTGGCCGAGGTCCTGGAACTGACGCATCTTGTTCAGCAGCACCGTGTGGCCCAGGTGCAGGTCAGGCGCGGTGGGGTCGAAGCCGGCCTTGATGCGCAGCGGGCGGCCTTCCTGCAGGCGCGCGCGCAGATCCTCGAGCTTGAGGATCTCGTCGGCACCGCGGCCGATCAGGGCAAGGGCTTCTTCAATCGAGGACACGTGACTACTCCCGGCAACGCCGTTTCTTATGTGGGGTGTTAAAGCGAAGTTAACCCGATCGGCTTCACAAAAGCCAATAGGCACAAGGGTTTGACGCGAATTTGTTAGGTGTCTATGTTACCGGCGTTTGGGCCCGCGTTCCCGGGTCAGCCAGAGACCGACATCTGATGCTCAATTCCGATCAAGGCCGCGCTCGCAAGCAGCGCTTCCAGGAACGACTCCACGTCCTGCACGACAACGCCCTGCACCGGAAGCTGAGGCAACACCTTCCCGCTGCGTTCAATGAGCGCTGGACGCGGCGTCATTGGATGCACGCCAGCCTGTTTGTGACCATTGGCGCGCTGGTGGCCACGATCGTGCCGGGCTTCTCGCACACCATCGATGCGCCCTACGCCGACAGCCACACCAGCCTGGCACTGCCGTTGCCGCCGTTGGCAATGGCCCGCCAGCAGCAGATCCCCGGCGACAGCTGGCAGGTGCTGCGGGTGCAGCGCGGGCAGACCCTGAGCGACCTGTTCGACAAGGCCGGCATCTCCGCCACCACCCTGCACCGGGTGCTGGACCATCCGGGTGCGCGCGAATCGCTGACCAAGCTGCGCCCGGGTGCCGAGATCGCCTTCGACATGCCGCTGTCCGGTGACCTGCGCAGCATCCGCTTCGACCGCGATGCCGACAACCGGGTCGAACTGAGCCTGAGCGGCGATGACATCAAGGAAACGGTGACCAAGCGCGAGACATCCACGCGCACGGTGGTCACCAGCGGCGAGATCACCAGTTCGCTGTATGCGGCCGCGCGCCGCGCCGGACTGTCACCGTCGGCGATCGCGACGATGACCGACGACATCTTCAAGTACGACATCGACTTCTCCAAGGACCTGCAGCCGGGCGACCGCTTCAGCGTGGTGATGGATGAGACCTGGCGCGAGGGCGAGAAGGTCGATACCAGCAAGATCCTGGCGGCGACCTTCACCACCGGCGGCAAGACCTATTCCGGCTTCCGCTTCGACCGCAACGGCAAGTCCGAGTACTACGACATCAGCGGCCGTTCGCTGAAGAAGAGCTTCATCCGCATGCCGATCCCGTTCGCACGGCTGAGTTCGACCTTCGGCGCGCGCAAGCACCCGGTGCTGGGCAAGATGCGCATGCACAAGGGCGTGGACTACGCCGCGCGCACCGGTACCCCGATCATGGCCGCCGGCGATGCGCGGGTGCAGTTCGTCGGCGTGCAGCGCGGTTATGGCAACGTGGTGATCCTCGACCACGGCCGTGGCCACACCACCCTGTACGGCCATATGTCGCGCTTTGCCGGGATCAAGAATGGCCAGCGCGTGGCCCAGGGCACGGTGATCGGCTACGTCGGCTCGACCGGCCTGGCGACCGGCCCGCACCTGCACTACGAATTCCGCGTCAATGGCGAGCACCGCAACCCGCTGACGGTGACCATGCCGCCGCCGGAGCCGCTGAAGGGCGCCGAGCTGGTGGCCTTCCGGGCGCAGACCGCGCCGGCGATGGCCCGCATCCAGGGCATGGAGAAGCTGATCTACGCCGACGCCAGCCCCGCGCCGGCCGCCGAAAGCGCGAGCACCGAGGTGGCCAGCGCCAAGGACAAGGCGCCGGCAGGCCGCAAGCGCGGCTGAGCCCTGCGTTGACGAAGGAGGACACGGCAGCACAAGCTTGCCGTGTCCTTTTTTTATGCCCGCCATGAACACCACTGCCGATCCGTCCCTTCCCCTCTACCTGGGCCTGATGTCGGGCACCAGCGCTGACGGCATCGATGCCGCGCTGGTGCAGTTCCCGGCCGATGGGGGGTGCCGCTTCGTGCACGGGCTGACCGCCCGCTGGGAGCCGGTGCTGCGGGCGCGGCTGGTAGCCCTCGGCGAAGGCGGCCCGCTGCAGTCGCTGGAGGAACTGGGCGAACTGGACGCGCGGATTGCGATCAGCTTCGCCGCCGCCGCCAACCAGCTGCTGGAAGAAGCCGGTGTCGACCGTTCGCAGGTACGAGCCATCGGCTCGCACGGGCAGACGGTGCGCCATCGACCGTTGGCCCACCCGGCCTTCACCGTGCAGCTGGGCGACGGCAACCGCATCGCCGAGCTGACCGGCATCACCACCGTGTGCGATTTCCGCCGCCGTGACGTTGCCGCCGGCGGCCATGGCGCGCCGCTGATGCCGGCTTTCCACCTGGACATGCTGGGTGCGGCCGATGAGGACCGTGCGGTGCTGAACCTGGGCGGGATCGCCAACCTGACCCTGATCCCACGCGAAGGCGTCGTGCGTGGCTTCGATACCGGCCCGGCCAACGCGCTGATGGATGCCTGGTGCCAACGCCATACCGGGCGCAGCTTCGATGCTGACGGCGCCTACGCAGCCAGCGGTGCGGTGGATGACAGCCTGCTGGCCGGCTGGCGCGCGGACCCGTGGTTCGCGCTGCCGCCGCCCAAGAGCACCGGGCGCGAGCAGTTCCACCTGCCGTGGGCCGAAGCACACATGGAGGAAGGCCAGTTCGCCGCAGCCGATGTGCAGGCGACACTGCTGGAGCTGACCGCGGCGACGGTGGTTGATGCGCTGCTGGCCCAGCAGCCGCACACCCGGCGGGTGCTGGTGTGCGGCGGTGGCGTGCGCAATACGCAGTTGATGCGGCGGCTGGCGGCGCGGTTGCCGGGCGTGGTGGTGGAGTCAACGGCGCTGCACGGGCTGGACCCGGAGTATGTGGAGGCGATGGGGTTTGCCTGGCTCGCGCAGCGGACGATGGACGGGCTGCCGGGCAACCTGCCGAGCGTGACCGGGGCGACGGGGCCGCGGATTCTCGGGGCGATCCATCCGGCGTGAGGTGGCGCCATCCGCCGGGCATGGCCCGGCGCTACCCGTCGGCGACGCGCGGTAGCGCCGGGCCATGCCCGGCGACCCGACATCAGATCAATCGAAGCCCTGGCCGGCCGGCAGCGCCTGCAGTGCGGCGATCGCGTCGGAAAGCGCGTCGACTTCGGGATCGCCGAAGCCGGAGCGGACCTCCAGTTCACTGCTGAACAGGCCCTGCTCCAGCAGGACCGCGCAGGTCTGTTCGTGGGTCCAGCCACGGGCCACCGAGACCCGTTTGATGCGTTCCAGCAGCAGCGGGTCCAGGTCCCGCAGCACTACGTCGGCCATGCTCACTTCCCCGTTCGCAAGGCACCGCCCCCTCGGCGCGTCGGGGCGATCATCCCGCAGTAAGCGCACACAGGCAATCAGGCGGCGGGGGACGGCCCACGATCAACGATGCGTGGCCACAGCCAGGCCAGCAGCAGCATGGTGGGCACCACCGTGACGGCGCTGAGCATGAAGAAGGTGCTGTACGAGGTGGCCTCCACGATGTAACCGGAAACGCCGCCGACGAACTTGCCCGGCAGGTTGGCCAGCGATACCAGCAGGGCATACTGGGTTGCGGTGAAGTTGCGATCGGTCAGCGAAGACATGAAAGCCACCAGCACCGTGCCGGCAAAGCCCTGGAACAGGTTGTCGGCGCTGAGCGCGGCGTAGAACGCCCACAACTGCCCCGGATTGTGCGCCATCAGCAGGAAGGCCAGATTCGACAGGGCCACACCCAGCGCCGCGACAAGCAGCATCCGGCGGAAACCGAAGGCGGCGACGGCGATACCGCCAAGGAACGCCCCACCAATACCCATCCACACGCCGAACAGCTTGGAGACCGTAGCGATGTCGGCCTTGTCGAAGCCCGAATCCAGATAGAAAGGTCCGGCCATCACGCCGATGACCTGGTCGGGAAACTTGAAGAACCCGACGAACGCCAGCAGCGCCAGCGCCAGTGCCATGCCGTTGCGGGTGAAGAAGCTGGTGATCGGCTGTACGAACGCTTCGGCAATGTCGATGCGACGCTGCACGGCGTTGGCCGGGCGCTCCGGTTCGCGGCAGAACAGCGTGGTGATGATCGGCAGGATCATCAGTGCGGCCATGGCCAGATAGGCAATGATCCAGCCTTCGAACTGTGCCAGGTACAAGGCGCCGGCACCGGCCAGGATCAGGCCGATGCGATAGCCCAGCGTGTACGTGGCGGCCAACGCGGCCTGCGCGGTCTGCGGCGCGATCTCGATGCGGTAGGCGTCGACCACTGAATCCTGGGTGGCACCTGCAAACGATGCCACCAATACCCAGGCCACCAGCGGCCACACGCCCTGCTCTGGCCGCACGAACGCCAGTGCCACCAGGCCCACCAGTACCAGGATCTGCGAGACCAGCAGCCACGAGCGGCGGCGACCGAGGAACCCCAGCAACGGAAACGCGTAGCGATCCAGCAGGGGTGCCCAGACGAACTTGAGCAGGTAGAAGAAGCTGGCCAGGCTGATCAGGCCGATGCTGCCCAGATCGAGGCCGACATCGCGCAGACGGGTGGACAGGGTCTGCGAGGCGATCAGCAGGAACGGCAGGCCACTACCGAAGCCCAGCAGGGCCATGGTCAGCGCCGAGGGCGTACCGAACGCACGCTTGATGCCGGCCCAGCCCTTGTAGCCGGCTGGCTTGGCAGCCTCGGTCACAGGTCGTAATCCACGATGAACGGCGCGTGGTCGGAGAAGCGCTGGTCGCGGTAGATCGAGCAGCTGCGCAGGCGGTCACGCAGGCCCGGGGTGATGAACTGGTAGTCGATGCGCCAACCAACGTTGTTGGCGCGGGCGGCGCCACGGTTGCTCCACCAGGTGTAGTCCTCGCCGGTCGGGTTGAGCAGGCGGTAGGCATCGGCCCAGCCGCGACCAGCGCCCACATCGGTGGCCTGGCCATGGTCGGCACACAGGGCATTGAGCCAGTCGCGTTCCTCGGGCAAGCAGCCGGAGTTCTTCTGGTTGGACTTCCAGTTCTTGATGTCCAGCGCCGAGCGGACGATGTTCCAGTCGCCACACAGCACGTAGTCGCGGCCACTGCGCGCCCATTCCTCGAGGATCGGCCGCAGCCACTCCATCACTTCAAACTTGAAGCCCTGGCGCAGGTCGCCCGAACTGCCGGACGGGATATAGAAGGAGACCACGCTGAGGTTGCCGAAGCGGGCCTCGATGTAGCGGCCTTCGTCGTCGAACGGGGCCCAGCCCAGCGAGGTGATGACCTGGTCCGGTTCGCGCTTGCTGTAGATCGCCACGCCGCTGTAGCCCTTCTTGGTGATGGCATCGCGGTAGAAGCAATGGTGGCCGTCCGGGCGGAACATCGGGTCGGTCAGCTGGTCTTCCTGGGCCTTGGTCTCCTGGATGCAGAGGACGTCGGCGTCCTGGCCACGGAACCAGTCGAGGAAGCCCTTGGTGGCGGCCGAGCGGATGCCATTGGCGTTGAAGCTGATGATGCGCATGCGGAAGAACCTACGGCGGGAAACCGGGCAAGCATACCGGTTGCCTGCCGGGCTGAGCAGCCCGCGGGGGCAGCTGCCGATACCTGCGTGAAGGGGCCGGACGAGCGCAGAAAGCCCAGCTGGATTAGGATTTGCGCTCCAAATGAAGATGAATCGAGTTTTGATGAGCGACCACCGTCACCGTTTCCTGCAGCTGGCCCTGACCGCCGACGCCCTGCGCTTCGGCCAGTTCACCCTCAAGTCCGGCCGGCTGAGCCCCTATTTCTTCAACGCCGGCCGTTTCGACTCCGGTTCCCTGCTGTCGCAGCTGGGTGCGTGCTATTCCGACGCCATCGACGCCACCGGGATCAAGTACGACGTGGTGTTCGGCCCGGCCTACAAGGGCATTCCGCTGGCCACCGCAATGGCCTGCGAGCTGGCCCAGCGTGGCCGCGACCTGCCGCTGTCGTTCAACCGCAAGGAAGTGAAGGACCATGGTGAAGGCGGCCAGTTGATCGGCGCCGACATGACCGGCAAGCGCGTGCTGATCGTCGACGACGTGATCACCGCCGGCACCGCCATCCGCGAGGCGCTGGCGATCATCCGCGCTGCGGGCGGTATTCCGGCCGGCATCGTGGTCGCCCTGGACCGCCAGGAGATCGCCTCGGACAGCGACCATCGCTCCGCCGCACAGGCCGTGGCCGAAGAAGCCGGCATCCCGGTGATCGCCGTGGCGACGCTGGCCGACCTGCTTGATTTCGCGTCCGGAAATCCGGAACTTGTAGGCTACCGGCAGCCGCTGGAGGCCTATCGCGCCCAGTACGGCGTCCGTTCCACGCGCTGACCACCAGGGGGAAGGTCGCATGTTCCGAGTTCCTGCCATCGTTGCTGCCAGCCTGCTGCTGGTGATGCCGCAGACGCTGCTGGCACAGTCCAGCGGCAAGGCCGCAGACAAGAAGCTGTACTGCTGGAACGAGGGCAAGGAGCGGATCTGCAGCGACGCGCTGCCGGCCGATGCGGTCAACCACGCCCGTGATGAGTTCAGCGCCAACAGCGGCCTGCGCAACGCGCAGGTGCAGCGCGCGTTGAGCGATGAGGAACGCGCTGCCGCCAGCACGGCGGCGGCGCAGGTCCAGCTGGACCAGATGGCCGAGCAGACCCGGCAGCGTACCGAACAGGCGATGCTGACCACCTACGGTGATGAGAATGCGCTGCGACGCGTGTTCGCCGAGCGCCAGGAGGTGCTCGACAACAACCTCAAGACCGCCCAGTACAACGTGGCCAGCCTGCGCGAATCGCTGGTGGCCCTGCTTGCTGCCGCCGGCGACCGCGAACTGGCCGGCGGCAAGGTGGCCGACAAGCAGGCCCAGGCGATCGGCCAGCGCCATGCGCAGCTGCAGTCGCAGCAACGGCTGCTGGCCAGTTTCGAACAGCAGCAGCAGGCATTGAAGGTCGAAATCGAAAGCAGCCTGCAGCGCTATCGGCAGCTGAAGGGATTGGCGCCGGTGGACGTGCCGGCACAGACCCCGGCGGGTTGAGCGGCGCGCTGCTCGCCCGGCATGGCCCGGCGCTGCCGCTTGCCGGGTTACGGCCTGGACCCTGAAATTTATGCACTCTTTACGCGTCGGCCCTGTCCGGCGCGTAGTGCGTTTATGGGGGCGGGGACGACGATGACGGCCTGAGGTGGAGGGGTTCCACCAGGTCTCAAATTCCATGTCCCCCTGGCTGTCGTTGCTGTGTGGCGTGCTGGTGCTGGTTGCCGCCGCCTATCTTCTTTATGTCGTGCTGCGGCCCGAGTCGTTCTGAGCGGAGCCTGCCATGACTGAAATTCTTGCCATTCTTGCCGCCAGCCTGCTGCTGGCCTGGCCCCTGGGCCTGTACCTCGCCCGGGTGATGCGCGGCACGCCGATGAAGGTCGACGTGCTGTTCCACTGGATCGAAAAGCCGCTGTACAAGGTGCTCGGCGTTGATCCTTCACGTTCGATGTCCTGGCGGGGCTACGTGCTGGCATTCGTGCTCAGCAACGTGGTGATCGCGGTGCTGACACAGGCCGTGTTCATGACCCAGGCGTGGTTGCCGTTGAATCCGGACCAGATCCCGAACATGCGCTGGGACACGGCGCTGCACACGATGATCTCGTTCCTGACCAACACCAACCAGCAGCACTATTCCGGCCAGGCCCAGCTGTCCTACTTCTCGCAGATGACCGGCATCACCGGCCTGCAGGTGGTGACGCCGATGATGGGCCTGGCGCTGGCCGTGGCCACGTTGCGTGCATTGTTCTCGCGCGCGCCGAAATCGGTCACCGCGCCCGCCGCGGGCGATGACCGCCAGGTGGCGGTGGGCAATTACTACGCCGACGTCGTGCGCCTGTGCGTGCGCTTCCTGCTGCCGCTGTGCCTGGTATGGACGCTGCTGCTGACCAGCCAGGGCGTGCCCTCCACGATGGCCGGTGGCCCCCAGGCCACGCCGATCGATGCCAGTGCCGGCATGGCGCAGCAGAAGCTGCCGCTGGGCCCGGTTGCGGCGATGGTCGCGGCCAAACAGCTGGGCGCCAACGGCGGCGGCTGGTATGGCCCGAACAGCAGCTTCCCGCTGGAGAACCCGACCCCGGTGTCGAACATGCTGGAGGTGATCGGCATCCTGCTGGTGCCGATGGCGGTGATCTTCATGATCGGCGCGTTCACCGGGCGCCGTCGTTTCGGCGCGCTGGTGTTCAGCTGCATGCTCGGCATGTCGCTGCTGTCCACCGGTGCGATGGTATGGAGCGAAGGCCATAGCGCGAGCGCGGCCACGCCGCTGCTGATGGAAGGCAAGGAAGTACGCTTCGGCGCCGATGGCACCGCGCTGTGGGCGGCGGTGACCACCCAGGTCTCCAACGGTTCGGTCAACGGCATGCACGATTCGCTGAGCCCGCTGTCTGGCGGCCTGGCGATGGTCAACATGCTGGTCAGCGCGATCTGGGGCGGCATCGGCTGCGGCCTGCAGCAGTTCATCGTGTACCTGCTGCTGGGTGTGTTCCTGGCCGGGCTGATGACCGGCCGTACACCGGAACTGTTCGGCCGCAAGCTGGAAACGCCGCAGGTGCGCCTGCTGGCACTGCTGGTGCTGCTGCAGCCGATCACCCTGCTGCTGTTCACCGCGATCACGCTGGCCGTGCCGGGTCTGGCGGGCACCTCCAATCCCGGCTTCCATGGCATCAGCCAAGTGTTCTACGAGTACGTCTCGGCCTACGCCAACAACGGCTCGGGCTTCGAGGGACTGGGTGACGCCACGCCCTGGTGGAACCTGAGCTGCTCGCTGGTGCTGCTGCTGGGCCGCTTCCCGCTGCTGATCATCCCGCTGGTGGTGGCCGCACAGCTGGCCGCCAAGCGGCAGGCCCCTGAATCGGCCGGCAGCCTGCAGATCGAAACCCCGACGTTCGCCCTGACCCTGGTCTCGGTGATCGTCATCCTGACCGTGCTGCAGTTCATGCCGGCGCTGGTACTCGGCCCGATCGCCGACCACCTGAGCCTGGGACTGCACTGAGGACACCCCATGAGTAGTCACGCAACCGCAAACCGTTCCTCTTCCGTGGCTTCCCGCCCGGCCCTGCTCGATGCCGCCGGCCTGCGCCGCGCGCTCATCGAGGCCGTACGCAAGCTGTCGCCGATGCATCTGGTGCGCAGCCCGGTGATGGCGGTGGTGATGGCCGGCACGATCGTCGCCGCGATCATCACCCTGACCGGCAATGCACCACTGGGCTTCGGCCTGGCGGTGACCGCGATCCTGCTGGTCACCGTGCTGTTCGGCAATTTCGCCGAGGCCGTGGCCGAAGCACGTGGCCGTGGCCAGGCCGCCTCGCTGCGCCGCGCCCGCCAGGACCTGGTGGCGCGTCGTCTGGCGTCGGCGCAGGCCGGTGCCAGCGAGACCCAGGTGCCCGCCGCGGAACTGCGCCCCGGTGATCATGTGATCGTCAGTGCCGGCGAGCTGGTGCCGGCCGACGGCGAGATCGTGCAGGGCCTGGCCACCATCAACGAAGCGGCGGTGACCGGCGAGTCGGCACCGGTGCTGCGCGAGGCGGGTACTGATCGCTCCGGCGTGATCGGCGGCACCAAGGTGCTGTCCGACCAGATCGTCGTACGCATCACTGCCGAGCCGGGACACAGCTTCCTGGACCGCATGATCGCGCTGGTGGAAGGCGCCAACCGTCAGAAGACCCCGAATGAAATCGCGCTGACCCTGCTGCTGGCGGCGATGACGCTGACCTTCCTGGTGGTGGTGGCGACGCTGCCGGCGATCGGTGCGTCGGTGGGCGTCAAGGTGGATCCGCTGCTGCTGATCGCGCTGCTGGTGTGCCTGATCCCGACCACCATCGGTGGCCTGCTGCCGGCCATCGGCATCGCCGGCATGAACCGCGCGCTGGCGGCCAACGTGCTGGCCAAGTCGGGCAAGGCGGTGGAAGTGGCCGGTGACGTCGACGTGCTGCTGCTCGACAAGACCGGCACCATCACCTACGGCGACCGCCAGGCCAGCCACTTCCACGCACTGGCCGGAATCGACGCCGACCAGCTGCGTGAGGCGGCGCTGCTGTCATCGCTGGCCGACCCGACCCCGGAAGGCAAGTCGATCGTGCGCCTGGCCCGCGAACAGGGCTGCACCACCGCCGAGCCGGACCAGGCCGACTACCTGGCCTTCAGTGCGCAGACCCGCATGTCCGGTGTCGACCTGGTGCACGGCCGGCAGATCCGCAAGGGCGCTGCCGATGCGATCCGTGCCCATGTGCAGGCGCTCGGCGGCACCGTACCGGCCGAACTGGCCGGGCGCGTGGACCAGGTCGCGCGCAACGGTGCCACGCCGCTGGTGGTGGCCGAGGGTCGCCATGTGCTGGGCGTGATCGAGCTGTCGGACGTGGTCAAGCACGGCATGCGCGAGAAGTTCGCACAGCTGCGGGCGATGGGCATCCGCACGGTGATGATCACCGGTGACAACCCGCTGACGGCTGCTGCCATCGCCGCCGAAGCCGGTGTGGATGACTACATCGCCGAGGCACGGCCCGAGGACAAGCTGGCCCGCATCCGTGCCGAGCAGGCCGGTGGCCGCCTGGTGGCGATGGTCGGCGACGGTACCAACGATGCGCCGGCGCTGGCCCAGGCCGACATCGGCCTGGCGATGAATTCGGGCACGCAGGCGGCCAAGGAAGCCGGCAACATGGTCGATCTGGATTCGGATCCGGCCAAGCTGCTGGCGGTGGTGGAGGTGGGCAAGCAGCAGCTGATCACCCGCGGCGCGCTGACCACGTTCTCGCTGGCCAACGATGTGTCCAAGTACTTCGCGATCCTGCCGGCGTTGTTTGCCGCCACCGTGCCTGCGATGGCCGCGCTGAACGTGATGCAGCTGTCGAGCCCGCGCAACGCGGTGCTGGCGGCGCTGATCTTCAATGCCCTGGTGATTCCCGCCCTGATCCCGCTGGCGTTGCGCGGTGTGCGCTTCCGCCCGGCCACCGCAACGGCGCTGCTGCGCCGGAACATGCTGGTGTACGGCCTGGGTGGCGTGCTGCTGCCGTTCGCGGCGATCAAATTGATCGACCTCCTTCTTGTCCTGGTATTCGGCGCATGAACCGTTCTGACTCCCCTTCCCTTTCCCGCGAGCTGAAGGGCGAGGCGCGCGTGGCCACGCTGCAGGATGGCGCCAGCTGGCGCCCGGCCATCGGCCTGGGCGTGGCCACCCTGCTGCTGGCCGGTGCGGTCTACGCCGGCATCGCCACCGGTTTTGCCGGCCTGTCCTTCCCGGCGCAGGCCGAAGGCAGCCTGCTGCGCGATGGCAGCGGCCAGGTGCGTGCGTCGGCATGGCTGTCGCAGCCGTTCACCGGCGATGGCTACTTCCAGGCGCGACCGTCGGCCGCCAACTACGACCCGATGGCGGCGGCCGGCTCCAACCTGGCCCGCAGCAACCCGGCGCTGGCCGAGCGTGTGGCGGCGAGCACCGCAGCAGTGGCCGCGCGCGAAGGCGTAACGCCCGCGCAGGTGCCTGCCGATCTGGTCACCCAGTCCGGCGGCGGGCTGGATCCGCAGTTGTCGCCGGCGGCAGCGCAGCTGCAGGTGGCCCGGGTGGCGCGTGCGCGTGGCCTGCCCGTCGAGCAGGTGCAGGCACTGGTGAAGGCCAACACGCAGGGCCGGCAATGGGGCGTATTCGGCCAGCCACGGGTGAACGTGGTGACGCTGAACTTCGCACTGGACCACGCGGCACGCGCGCCGTGATGCAGGGCTGCACCCGCTGCGCGCACAATGGCGGCCATGACAGCGGCTCCCATGACTGATCTGCGGACCCGCCAGGCCAACGCCCTGGTGGAAGGACTGCAACGCGAAGCCGGTGGCAAGCTCACCGTGTTCCTGGGCGCTGCGCCCGGCGTCGGCAAGACCTACGCCATGCTGACCCGCGCGCAGGAACAGCTGCGCCGTGGCGTGGACCTGGTGGTCGGGCTGGTGGAGACCCATGGCCGTGCCGATACCCAGGCCCTGCTGGAAGGCCTGCCACGGCTGCCGCTGAAGGACGTGGCCTACCATGGCCACGACCTGCAGGAGATGGACCTGGACGCCGTGCTGGCGAGAAAACCAGCGCTGGTGCTGGTGGACGAGCTGGCCCATCGCAATGCGCCGGGCAGCCGCCACGAACGGCGCTGGCAGGACGTGATGGAACTGCTGGACGCCGGCATCGACGTCTGGACCACGGTCAACATCCAGCATCTGGAAAGCCTCAACGATGTGGTGATGCGCATCACCGGCGTGCGTGTCAGCGAGACCGTGCCCGATGGCGTGCTCGACCGCCTGCATGACATCGTGCTGGTCGACCTGCCGCCGCGCGAACTGATCGCGCGCCTGCAGCAGGGCAAGGTGTACGTGCCCGAGCAGGCCGCGCAGGCCCTGCAGGCGTTCTTCTCGCCGGCCAACCTGACCGCATTGCGCGAGCTGGCGATGCAGGAGGCCGCCGACCGTGTCGACAGCAGCCTGCGCGAAGCCCGCGCCGCGCGCGGCGAGAGCAATCTGCCGTTGCGGCGTGGCGTGCTGGTGGCGATCGACGGCGGTGGCCAGAGCGAATACCTGGTGCGGGTGGCACGGCGCATCGCCGAACGCCGCGATGCACCGTGGACGGTGGTGACGGTGCAGGGGCGCCGCCAGGACGAAGCGACCCGGCGCGAGATCGATGCTGCGTTCGCGCTGGCCCGCCGCCTCGGCGGCGAAGCCGAGCTGCTGCATGGTTCAAGCATCGCCGATGCATTGCTCGACCACGCCGCGCACAACGGCGTATCGACGCTGGTGCTGGGGCGTACCCGCGAACGGCCGCTGGCGCGGATGTTCAACCGCACCCTGACCCAGCAGCTGATCCAGCGCGGCGCGCACTACGAGATCACCATCATCAGCACGCCGCAGGCGCGTGCGCGTTCCCGTCGAGAGGGGCTGCTGCCACCGATGCGCGGGGGCAGCCACGAGCCGTTGCAGGCCCTGATCGCCACCGCCCTTGCCTGCGCGGTGGCGTGGCTGGTCGAACGCTGGGTGGGCATGGCCGATCTGTCGATGGTGTTCATCGTGGCGGTGGTGCTGGTGGCTGCACGTACCCGCGCCAGCGTCGCGGTGATGGCGGCGATCCTGTGTTTTCTCGCTTACAACTTCCTGTTCATCGCGCCGCGCTTCACCTTCGCCATCGGCGCGCGGCAGGGCGTGATCACCGTGTTCCTGTTCCTGGCAGCGGCGCTGGTGGCCGGACGCCTGGCGTCGCGCCTGCGCATGCAGGTGATCGCATTGCGCGCGGCCAACCGCCATGCACGCGCACGCCAGCAGCTGGGCCGGCAGCTGGCCAGCGCGGCCGGCAATGGTGAAGTGGCACAGGCCGGCCGGCATGCGCTGGAACAGGCCATGGACGTACCGGCCTGGCTGCGGATCGGCGCCGATACCGCCGCCGGTGGCCGCAGCCTGCCCGGTGATACCGATCTGGCGGCGGCCGACTGGGCCCTGCGCCATGGCCAGCCCAGTGGCCGCTTCACCGATACCCTGGCCGGCGCGCAATGGTGGTTCCTGCCGCTGCTGGACGGCGAAGACCGCGCGATCGGCGTGGCCGGCCTGTACCTGCCGGGTGCGCAGGCGCGGCTGCTGCCCGAACAGCGCCAGCTGGCCGAAGCGATGGTCGACGACATCGCCCAGGCCGCGTTGCGCACGCGCCTGGTGGCCGAGCTGGAACAGGCGCATGTGAGCAACGAGACCGAGCGGCTGCGCTCTGCCCTGCTTTCCTCGGTGTCGCACGACCTGCGTTCGCCGCTGGCAGCGATGATCGGCTCGGCCGACAGCCTGGCCAGCTACGGGACGGCGATGGATCTGGCCGACCGCCGCGCGTTGCTGGACACCATCCTGGTCGAAGGCGAGCGCCTGGACCGTTACATCCAGAACCTGCTGGACATGACCCGGTTGGGCCACGAGGGCCTGAAGATCAACCGCGACTGGATAGGCGTGGACGAGCTGATCGGTTCGGCCGCCCGACGCCTGCAGCGCTACCAGCCGAAGGTGCGGCTGGAGCTGGATATTCCGGCAACGCTGGCACCGATATGGGTGCATCCGGCACTGGTGGAACAGGCGGTGTTCAACGTGATGGAGAACGCTGCCAAGTTCTCGCCAGCCGATGCCGCCGTGCAGGTGCTGGCGCGCGAACTGGACGGTCAGCTGCGCATCGACGTGATCGATGCCGGCCCCGGCATTCCCGACGACGAGCGCGCGCGCATCTTCGACATGTTCTACAGCGTCGAACGCGGCGACCGCGGCCGCCACGGCACCGGCCTGGGCCTGACCATCTGCCAGGGGATGATCGGCGCACACGGCGGCAGCGTGCAGGCGCTGCCCGGGCGCGACGGTCGCGGTACCCTGATCCGCATTACCCTGCCCCTGCTCAAGCCAGCCTCCCACGATGAGTCCGACCCCGACTGATGCCAGCGCGCCGGCCCCGCGCGTGCTGGTGATCGACGATGAAACCCAGATCCGCCGGTTCCTGGACATCAGCCTGCGCGCACAGGGCTACCAGGTGCGCCAGGCCGCGACCGGCCAGGAAGGCCTGCAGATGGCCGCCAGCGAGGACATGGACCTGGTGATCCTGGACATCGGCCTGCCGGACATGGAAGGCCACGAGGTACTGGAGCAGCTGCGGCAGTGGAGCCAGGTGCCGGTGATCATGCTGACCGTGCGTGCCGGCGAAACCGAGAAAGTGCGTGCACTGGACAACGGCGCCAACGACTATGTGACCAAGCCCTTCGGCACCCAGGAACTGATGGCGCGGGTGCGGGCGCTGCTGCGCACACGCAGTGTGCCGACCGATGGCACGCCGCCGGTGTTCGACGATGGCCACCTGCACGTGGACCTGGTGCGCCGTGAAGTGGCGATCGATGGCGAGCTGGTGGCATTGACCCGCAAGGAGTACGCATTGCTGTCGCTGCTGCTGCGCAATGCCGGGCGGGTGGTCACCCAGCCACAGATCCTGCAGGAAATCTGGGGGCCCACCCACCAGCACGACACCCACTACCTGCGCATCCTGGTCGGCAAGCTGCGGCACAAGCTGGGCGACTCGGCGCTGGATTCGCGCTACCTGTTCACCGAACCGGGCGTGGGGCTGCGGTTCAAGGGGTGAGGCGTGCCGACCCACGGTCGGCACCCACCAGCCAAGTAGATCCACGCCATGCGCGGATGGACATCATCGAAGAGCATCCACGCATGGCGTGGATCTACTGTGTCGACCAAGGTCGACACCCACCAACAGCACCGGGAAATTGTCAGAGGTGGGGCGGTGTCGGAGTGCGGGGTGTCAGCCGCATGGATGCGGCTGCCAAGCCTACAAGGACGTACTTGCGGCGTCCCCGCACTCCGACACCGCTCCACCAACCCACGGAGTGCCCGCTGTTGCTGTTGAGGTTGCCGGCCAGCGGCCGGCACTACCGCGGGTGCCGGGCGCAGCCCGGCCTCACCTCAGAACCCCAGCGGGGTGTCGCCCAGCACTGGCTGCAGCTGGCTGCGGAACAGCGCCTGGATACGCTCCAGTGCTGCTTCGTCGTTGCCTTCGAAACGCAGCACCAGCACCGGCGTGGTGTTGGAGGCGCGAACCAGGCCCCAGCCGTCGGCGAAGTCCACCCGCAGGCCGTCGATGGTCGACAGGCGGCCGCCGACATACGGGTTGTCCGGCGACTGCGCAGCGGCCACCAGCATCGCCACCAACGCATGCGGGGTGCCCTCGGCCACCGGCACCTTCAGCTCCGGCGTCGCCACCATTTCCGGCAGTTCGGCCAGCACTTCGTCCGGCGTTTCCTCGCGCTGGGCGAGGATCTCCAGCAGGCGTGCAGCGGCGTACAGGCCATCGTCAAAGCCGAACCAGCGTTCCTTGAAGAAGAAGTGGCCGCTCATCTCGCCCGCCAGTTCGGCGTCGGTCTCGCGCATCTTCGCCTTCATCAGCGAGTGCCCGGTCTTCCACATCAACGGGCTGCCGCCGTTGCGCAGCACGTGATCGGACAACCTGCCGGTGCACTTCACGTCGTAGATCACCATCGCGCCCGGGTTGCGCATCAGCACGTCGGCGGCGAACAGCATCAGCAGACGGTCGGCGTAGATGATCTTGCCTTCACTGGTGACCACGCCAAGGCGATCGCCATCACCATCGAACGCCACGCCGAGGTCGGCGCCAAAGCGCTTGACCGTCTGCACCAGGTCTTCCAGGTTGGCCGGCTCGCTGGGATCGGGGTGGTGGTTGGGGAAGGTGCCGTCGACATCGCAGTACAACGGGATGACTTCTGCGCCGATCGCTTCCAGCAGCTGCGGGGCGAAGGCACCGGCCACGCCGTTGCCCGCGTCGGCCACCACTTTCAGTGGGCGGTCCAGCTGCACGTCATCGGCAATACGCTGGATGTAATCGGCGGCGACCTCGCGCTGCTGGTAATCACCCGGCTCCGCAGCCTGCACCAGACGGCCTTCGACAATGCGCTGGTAAAGGTCGGTGATCGCATCGCCGGACAGGGTCTCACCACCGATGACGATCTTGAAACCGTTGTAGTCCGGCGGATTGTGGCTGCCGGTGACCGCTACACAGGTACCGGTGCGCAGATGGAAGGCGGCGAAATACACCACCGGGGTCGGCGCCAGGCCGATATCGATGACCGCACAGCCGGCGCGCCGCAGGCCTTCGGCAAGACCGGCCGACAGTTCGGGACCGGACAAGCGCCCATCGCGACCGATCACCACCTCGCGCAGGCCCTGCTCAAGGGCGACCGTGCCGATGGCCTGGCCGATCAGCGCGGCGGTGCGCGCCGTCAGCTGGCTGCCCACGACGCCGCGGATGTCGTAGGCGCGGAAGATGCCTGCAGCCAGCTCGTCGGCCGGAACCGGTGGCGGCGGAGGTGGCGCAGCCTCGGCCACCGTCTCGCCGGGCACAGTTGGCGGGACCATCTGCAGGCTTTCGCGCAGGGTCGGGCCATGATCGGCGTCGGCCACCGCGCTGCGCCGGCTGGGCAGCGGCAGTGATTTCGGCAGCCGGCCACGACCTACCACCAGCAGTACCGCGATGAAGCCCAGCAGCAGGGCGACAATCGCGCTGGCCAGGGCTCCCAGCCCCAGCGGGCCGGGTTCCACATTGGGCACCCCGGCGGCCAGCCGCAACGGCGTTCCCGCCACCGGGCGCGCCATTGCTTCGGCGCTCTCGGACAGGCCGGTATCGCCCTGCACCACGATGTTGTGTGCTCCCTGGCGCAGCGCCAGGAAGCCATTGCCGGGGGCGCTCACCTGATCCAGCGGCGCGGTCAACCGCAGCAGCGGCTGGCGGACATACACCACCGCCGGCCCGACACCGGCCAGTTGCACCGGCGCGGCCAGACCCAGGCGGTTGCCGCCGCCATCGCGGACCACGCGCAGGGTTGCCTTGCCTTCGGCCAGCGCAGATTCCAGCAGGGCCAGGCGTGCGAATCCAAAAGTGGCCGCATCGGCATAGCCTGCGGCCAGGTCAGCGCCCAGCACCTCCACCTGCTCGACGCCGGTCCAACTTTCCCGCAGCGCCAGCGCGGCGCCGGCGGCATCACCGGCCTGCAGCGCCTGCTGCACGCGGTCGCCCTTCAACTGCTGCTGCAGCTGCTGCAACTGGCCGGAGGCCGCCTGCTGCAGCCCTTGCACGGCCTGGTCGCGGGCCTGTTCCAGCGCGTCCCCGCTGGCGGCCTGCCGCCACTGCTGTACCGCGCTCCAGCCGAACCAGGCGGCCAGCAGTACCAGCAGCACGCCCAGCAATGGCGCGCTGCGTCCCAACGTCGTTCCCCGCTGTGCTTCCCCGATGCCGCTCATCGATGTCCCCTGTCAACGCACCCCGGTATGGCCGAATCCACCCGTTCCCCGCACGCTGTCGGTGAAAGTATCCACCACCTGCAGGCTGACGCGGGCAATCGGCACGATCACCAACTGGGCGATGCGATCGCCCGGCTCGATGGTGAAGGCCTCGCGGCCACGGTTCCAGACACTGATCAGCAGCGGCCCCTGGTAGTCGGCATCGATCAGGCCGGTGCCGTTGCCGAGCACGATGCCATGGCGGTGGCCCAGGCCCGAACGCGGCAGGATCACTGCGCACAGATGAGGATCGGCGATATGGATGGCCAGGCCGCTGGGAACCAGTGCGGTATCGCCCGGCTGCAGGGTCAGCGCGGTTTCCAGCGCCGCGCGCAGGTCCATGCCGGCGCTGGCTTCGGTGGCATAGGCCGGCAGCGGCCAGCTGTCGCCGAAGCGCGGGTCGAGCAGCTTTACCTGCAACGGTTGCGGGGAGAGTCCGTGGGTGTTGCTTGCCTGGGTCATGCCTGAAGCCTCCGCGCGATCAGCGCCAGCAGTTGTTCGGCCAGCTCACGCTTGGAAGTAGCCGGGAATACCTGTTCGCCATCCTGCCAGAAGGCCGTGGCGGCATTGTTGTCGCTTTCGAAACCACCGCCGCTGATGCCCACCTGGTTGGCGATCACCAGGTCCAGGCGCTTGTCGACCAGCTTGCCGCGCGCATATTTCTCCACATCGTGGGTCTCGGCGGCAAAGCCGACCACCAGCTTCAACGACTGCGTCTGCGCGGCAACCTCGGCCAGGATGTCCGGAGTGCGCACCAGCTCGATCACCAGCGACTGGCTGTCGGCGGTCTTCTTCAGCTTCTGCGCGGCCACCTGGCGCGGGGTGTAGTCGGAAACGGCGGCAGCACCGATGTAGATGTCGGCCGGCAGCGCATCCAGTACCGCCTCGCGCATCTGCGCGGCGGAGCGCACATCGATGCGCTGCACGCCGGGCGGCGTCGGCAGCTGCACCGGGCCGCTGACCAGCACCACCTGGGCACCGAGCCCGGCGGCAGCGGCGGCCAGCGCGTAGCCCATCTTGCCGCTGCTGCGGTTGCCCACGTAACGCACCGGATCGATGTCTTCATAGGTCGGGCCGGCGCTGATCAGCAGGCGCAGGCCCTGCAGGGCGCGCGTTTCCGGCGCCGCGGCAGCGGCAGCGCCGTTGGCGGCCAGGGCGGCGACGATGTCGGCCGGCTCGGCCAAACGACCGGGGCCGGATTCGCCTTCGGCCAGCGGCCCATCGACCGGACCGATCACCTGCGCGCCGCGCTGGCGCAGCAGGGCGATATTGGCCTGGGTGGCCGGATGCAGCCACATCCGATGGTTCATCGCCGGGCACACGGTCAGTGGTGCGGTGCTGGCCAGGCACAAGGTGCTGACCAGGTCATCGGCGTGGCCCTGGGCCAGGCGGGCCAGCAGGTCGGCGGTACCCGGCGCGATCACGATGCGATCGGCCCAGCGTGCCAGTTCAATGTGGCCCATGGCCTGTTCGGCGGCGCTGTCCCACAAGGTAGTGCGGGTCGGCTGGCCGGAAAGGGCCTGGAAGCTGAGTGGGGTGACGAACTGCTGGGCGCCGGCCGTCATCGCCACCTGCACCAGCGCACCGGCATCACGCAGGCGTCGAACCAGTTCCAGGGCCTTGTAGGCCGCGATCCCGCCACCGACACACAAGAGCAGTTTCTGGCCTTCCAGCGCGCGGGTCCGCGTCGGGGAAGCGTTGGGAGAATCAGCCACCTGGAATTCCTGTGCAAACGAGGGCGTTAGCTTACCCGAAGGCCAGCAACCTCCCGGTGCACGCGGCACATAGCGGGCGGCTATCAGCACATGGGCGGGGGCCGATGGAGTTTTCCGGGTTTGCTGCGCGCCGATTCGGAACTTTCCTATACCTCTTCGCGTCCCCGCTTTGCAGAATCATTGCTGGCCACCGAGGTGTGCCGTTCGATTTCCCAGGAGTTCCCCGTGCAACCGCGCATCATCATTGCCGACGACCATCCGGTCGTCCTGCACGGCATCCGAATCGTGCTTGAGCGTCACCAGATGGACGTGGCCGGTGCCGCTGCCGACGGTGCCGGACTGCTGCAGCTGCTGGTCCAGCAGCCCTGCCACGCCGTACTCACCGACCTGTCCATGCCCGGCCCCGGCCCGGACGGCCCTGAACTGCTGGCCGAGCTGCGCCAACGCCATCCCGACCTTCCCGTGGTAGTGCTGACCGGGGCCAGGCACCCGGGGTTGCTCGATGGCCTGCTGCGCGATGGCGTACACGGCCTTGTCGACAAGAGCGCCGACTTCGCCGAACTACCGCAGGCCCTGCATGCCGCCATGGCTGGGCAGGTGTTCGTTTCCGACCAGCTGCGGCGCCACCTGCAGGCCCGCGATCTGCTGTTCCCCCATCCACCGGCCGCATTGTCGACACGCGAACTGGAAGTGCTGCAACTGCTGACCGATGGCCTGAACATCAATGCCATCGCCGACCGCAGCGGGCGCAGCCCGAAGACGATCAGCCGGCAGAAGGCCGAAGCCATGCGCAAGCTGGGTCTGCAGACCAACCAGGAACTCTACGACTACCTGCAGACCCGGCGCGACTGAGGGCTTGGCCGACCCGCAGGTGCGGCAAGGGCTTATGGGAGCGGTCGGCGATGATCGCCATGATGGGTGCCATGCCCATCCATGAATGGCCCGAAGAAGAGCGCCCCCGCGAGAAGCTGCTGGCCCGGGGTCCCACGGCATTGTCCGACGCCGAACTGCTGGCCCTGTTCCTGGGTTCCGGCATTGGCGGCCGGGACGCCGTACAGACCGCGCGCGACCTGCTGCTCGCCCACGGCCCATTGCGGGTGCTGCTGGACCGCTCCGCCCGCGAACTATCGAAACTCCCTGGGTTGGGGCCGGCTCGCAGCTGCACGCTGGCCGCAGGGCTGGAACTGGCCCACCGCTACCTGGCCGCTGAACTGCAGCAGGGCGAAGCGGTCGGCAACAACCCTGCCGCCGTCGGCCGTTACCTGCAGCACCGTCTGCGTGGGCAGGCACGGGAACTGTTCGTGGTCCTGTTCCTGGACAACCGCCACCGCCTGATCGCCTGCGAGGAACTGTTCGCCGGTACCATCAACGCGGCCCCGGTCTACCCCCGTGAAGTAGTGCGCAGAGCCCTGCTGCACAACGCCGCCGCGGTCATCCTCAGCCATAACCATCCCTCTGGCGACCCGGAACCCTCGGCCGCCGACGCGCAGATCACCGAGGAACTGCAACGGGCCCTGGCACTGGTCGACATCCGCCTGCTGGACCACTTCGTGGTCGGCGAGGGGCGTCCGGTTTCGTTTGCTGAACGGGGTCTTCTGCCACCGCTCCAGGCCCGCCTGGTCGGATGAGCCCCGCAGCAGCACGCCGCGACGCGTGCCCTGGCAGGCAGGCCCCGGTCAGCGTTGAGGCCGGCATCTGCGCTAAAATGGGCGATTCCGCCGCTCATTCTCACAGCAGGCCTCGTGAAAAATCTCCTCCGCGCCCTGATCAGCCAAGGCATCGAAGCCTTGCGCGCCAATGGCACCCTGCCCGTCGACTCCCTGCCGCCGGACTTCGTGGTCGAGCGCCCGAAGACCCGCGACCATGGCGACTTCGCTACCAACGCCGCGATGCTGCTGGCCAAGGCCGCGCGCAGCAATCCGCGCGCACTGGCACAGGCGCTGGTCGAGGCACTGCCGCGCAGCGAAGACGTCAGCAAGGTCGAGATCGCCGGCCCCGGCTTCATCAATTTCCACCTGGCGCCGGCCGCGTACCAGCGTGAAGCCGTCACCGTCATCAAGGAAGGCGCCGATTACGGCCGCAACCTGTCCGGCAATGGCCGCACGGTAGGCGTGGAGTATGTGTCGGCCAACCCGACCGGTCCGCTGCATGTCGGCCACGGCCGCGCCGCGGCCATCGGCGACTGCGTGGCACGCGTGCTCGATGCCAACGGCTGGAATGCCAAGCGCGAGTTCTACTACAACGATGCCGGCGTGCAGATCGAGAACCTGGCGCTGTCGACCCAGGCCCGCGTGAAGGGCATTGCCCCGGACCAGGAAGGCTGGCCGGAAGGCGGCTACCGCGGCGACTACATCGCCGACGTGGCACGTGCCTACATGTCCGGCGCCAGCGTCGACCTGGAAGGCACCCTGGTGGTCGGCGCCAAGGACCCTGACGACCTGCAGGCGATCCGCCGCTTCGCCGTGGCCTACCTGCGTAACGAGCAGAACCTGGACCTGGCCGCGTTCGGCGTGGATTTCGACATCTACTTCCTGGAAAGCTCGCTGTACGCCGATGGCAAGGTCGCCGAGGCAGTGGCCAAGCTGCAGGCGTCGGGCCATACCTATGAGGAAGGCGGCGCGCTGTGGCTGCGCAGCACCGACTTCGGTGACGACAAGGACCGCGTGATGCGCAAGTCCGACGGCACCTTCACCTACTTCGTGCCGGACGTGGCCTACCACCTGTCGAAGTGGCAGCGCGGCTACGAGCGCGCGATCACCGAACTGGGCGCGGACCACCACGGTTCACTGGCGCGCGTGCGTGCCGGCCTGCAGGCCATGGAAGTGGGCATCCCGCAGGGCTGGCCGGAATACGTGCTGCACCAGATGGTCACCGTCATGCGCGGCGGCGAGGAAGTGAAGCTGTCCAAGCGTGCCGGCAGCTACTTCACCCTGCGCGACCTCATCGAAGAAGCCGGCCGCGACGCGACCCGCTGGTTCCTGATCGCACGCAAGCCCGATTCACAGCTGACCTTCGACATCGACCTGGCCCGTCAGCAGAGCAACGACAACCCGGTGTTCTACGTGCAGTACGCACATGCCCGTGTCTGCAGCCTGCTGCGCCAGGCGCAGGAGAAGGGTCTGGTCTACGAACAGGGCACCGGCCTGTCCAATCTGGGCCGCCTGGCCGATGACGCATCGCTGGCCCTGATGAACGAGATCTCGCGTTATCCGGAAGTGGTGGAAGCGGCTGGCGTGGCGCTGGAACCGCATCTGGTCGCGCAGTACCTGCGCGAATTGGCGCACGCCTTCCACACGTGGTATCACGGGACGCCGGTGCTGGTGGACGACGCGACCGATCGCAATGCCAAGTTGACCCTGGCCTGCGCGGCGCGCCAGGTACTGGCCAACGGCCTCGACCTCCTGGGCGTTTCCGCCCCGGAAAAAATGTAAGCCTCAGGAGACGCAGTAGACATGGCAGCACGACGCGGCAAGACACAGGCTCGGCGCAACAGCAGCCAAGGCACGCCCGGATGGGTGTGGCTGGTTGCCGGCGTGGCGATCGCCGCCGTGGTGTTCCTGGCGGCGCCGAACCTGTTCAAGGGCGAGGGCGATGGCTTCCTGCGCGCCGGTCCGCAGCCGAACCCGAACGCGCAGCCCGCGCCGGTGGCCGATGGCGAAGGCGATGTCGGCACCCAGCCGGCCGCACAGCCGGCCACGCCGAAGCCGGCTGAGCCGGAAAAGCCGGCGGCCACCCAGTACGACTTCTACACCCTGCTGCCTGGCAAGGAAGTGGAGATGTCCGACGCCGAACTGGCCGCCAGCGCGCGCGCCGAGGAACAGCGTCGGAGCAAGGCCGAAGCGCAGCGCGCGCAGGCCGCACTGGAAGGCAAGCCCGTGCCGGCGGCGGTTGTGGCCGCAGCCCCTGCGGCGACGGCGAGCGTTGCCAGCACCGCGCCGGTGACCGCCACCAGCCGTCCGCTGCCGACGCCGGTGAGTGAACGCCCGACGACCGCCGCGCCAGCGGCCACCACCGCGCCGGCCAGCACCAGCACCGGTGCCGCCGCTCCTGCGGCACGCAGCGAAACCGCGCCGGCCGCCGCCAGCACCGCAGCAGCCCCGGCAACGGCCGACAACGCCCGCTACATCCTGCAGGCCGGTGCGTTCGGCGCGTCCGGCGATGCCGAAGCGACCAAGGCCAAGCTGGCGATGATGGGCCTGGCCGCACGCGTGGAGTCGGCGCAGATCAACGGCAAGACCGTGTACCGCGTACGCATGGGGCCCTATGGCACCGCCGGTGAGCTTTCCGAAGCCAAGCAGAAGCTGGATGGCACCGGCCTGCAGGCGATGGCGATCAAGGCGCAGTAAGCGTGCGGGCATAATGAAAAAAGCCGGGCATTGCCCGGCTTTTTTTTTGCCCGTGCAGCGCCGGGCTCGACGCTGCAGACAGCGGATCAGCTCTCGCGGGCAACCTGGAAACCGGCGAACGACTGGCTGACCGGCATCAGTTCCAGGCGATTGATGTTCAGGTGCGGGGGCAGGCTCGCCACCCAGAAGATCTGCTCGGCGATGTCTTCGGCGGTCATCGGGTTGGCGCCGGTGTAGAGCTTGTCCGACGCAACCTGGTCGCCATGGGTGCGGACCACGGTGAACTCGGTTTCGGCCATGCCCGGTTCGATGGTGGTCACGCGTACGCCGGTACCGTGCAGGTCCGAACGCAGGCCCAGCGAGAACTGGCTGACGAACGCCTTGGTGCCGCCATAGGCGTTGCCGCCCGGATACGGATAGACACCGGCCACCGACGAAATGTTGATGATGGCGCCCTTGCGCTCCACCAGCTGCGGCAACAGGCGATGGGTCAGGGTGACCAGCGCGGTGATGTTGGTGTCGATCATCGTCGTCCAGTCCTTCAGGCTGGCGCTCTGCGCCGGCGCGGTGCCCTGGGCGAGACCGGCATTGTTGACCAGCAGATCGATGTCACCGAAGGCCGGCGGCAGCGCCAGCAGTGCCGCTTCCATCGCGACCGGATCACGCACGTCGAACACGGCCGCGTGCACCACCTCCTTGCCGTAGCGCTCGACCAGCGGCTGCAGGCGTTCGCTGCGACGGCCGGTGGCGATCACTTTCCAGCCCGCCTGGGCGAAGCGGTGTACGGCAGCGGCGCCGAAGCCGGACGTGGCGCCGGTAATCAGGACGGTTCGGGTCATCAGACAACTCCGTGGGAAACCAGACCGCCATTCTGGCACCGTCGGCCCACGGCTGCGTTGCCTGATCGGCCCGCTGCGGTGCGCGCGGTCAGCGCAGGCGGAACACGCGTGCCTTCGGCAGATCTTCGTCGACCTGCAGGAACCAGCGCCCGGCGATACCCGGAATCACCTCGATCTGCGGTGCCTGCAGGGTCTTGCGCAGCTTCATCTGGCCCTTCATCACCTGCCACTGCTGACCGTTGTCGAGGGTGAACACCGAGCCCGGCTGCCAACCCGCGACGTCGCCGACCACGCGCGCGCTGACTGGCCCCTCTTCCAGGCCCAGGTGCATCGCCGCCGGGGCGGGAACGTTGGCCGGCAACGGCGCGCCGGTGTTGGCCGCAACCGCCGCCCGCGTGGGTACGGGCGTAGATGCCTCGGCCTCGCGCAGCACGCGGTTCAGGGTCTGCAGCTGGGTCGCGTCCAGGCCCACTTCGGCCAGCTGGGCCGCGCTGAGACGCTGCTCCACGGGCACGAAACGGTCCTGGGCGGTGGCGGCGAAGCTGCTGGCGGCCAGCAGAACGGAAAGGAGGTACCGGCGCATCGGAGAGGGTCTCTGCAGAACAGCGCTCACGATGCTGCAATCCGGTGACAGTCCGGTTACAGCCGCAGGGCCGGTACAATGGGCCATGATCAATAATGATGTGCTGCGCAGCGTGCGCTACTCCCTGGACCTCGGCGACCACCACGTGGTGACCCTGTGCCAGATGGCCGATCCGGCGTTCGAAGTGGATGTCGACCAGGCCAAGGCCTGGCTGCTGCGCGAAGACGAGCCGGGTTTCCAGCCGATGAGCGACAGTGCGCTGGCGCACTTCCTCGATGGCCTGATCCTGCACCTGCGCGGTCACGATGAGGGCCAGGCGCCGCGCGCGGTGGAAACCCGCATCGACAACAACCTGGTGTTGAAGAAGCTGCGCGTGGCCTTCCAGCTGCGCGATGTCGACATGATGGAGATCTTCACCAGCATCGGCTTCAACGTCTCCAAATCCGAACTCGGCGCGCTGTTCCGCCAGCCCGGCCACAAGAACTACCGGCGCTGCCTGGACCAGATGCTGCGCAACTTCCTCAAGGGCCTGAGCCTGCGCCTGCGCAGCTGAGCACGGCGTCGACGAAGGCGCGTGCGGCCGGCGTCGGCAGGCGCTGCCAGACCAGATGTACGCGCCGGGTCGGGGTCGGTTGCAGCGGCACCTGCACCACCCCTTCAAAACCGTCGGCGATCCGCACCGGCACGATGCCCACCGCCAGGCCGTGGCGGACGAAGCGCTCGATCAGTTCCATCAGGTTGACCTCGAAACGCACCTGATGCGGCAGGCCCGCTGCGGCGAACGCATCATCGGTCTGCCGGCGCGCGCCGGTCCCCCGCGGGAAATCGACCAGAGCCTCATCCTGCAGCGCCGCCAACGGCAACCGCTGGCGCGTGGCCAGCCGATGCTGCGGCGCCAGCACGGCCACCAGATCCTCTTCCTGCAGCATCTGGTGGCAGACGCCCTCCAGATGGGCCGACGGCGCCAGCCCCACCAGCGCCACGTCCAGTGCGCGCGACTGCACCTGCTGCAGCAGGGTCTCGCTCTTGTCCACCCGCAACTGGAACTCCACCTGCGGGTGCTGCTGCTGGAAGGCAGCCAGCATGGCCACCACGTCGACGCCGGTCAGCGACGAGATCTGCCCGATCGCCAGCAGCCCGCGCACGTCACCACTGACGGCAGCGACGTCGGCACGCAGGTGGCGCAGGCTGGCCAGCACCTGCCGGGCGTGCACCAGCAACGCCTCCCCCGCCGCGGTGGCGCGCACCTGGCGCGGCAGCCGCTCGAACAACATCGTGCCCAGCTCCTGCTCCAGATGGGCAATCTGATGGCTCAGGGCGGACTGCACGACGTGGCAGCGCGCGGCCGCACGGGTGAAGTTGCCCTCTTCAGCCAGGGCCACGGCGAACTCGAGCTGCTTGAGGTTCACACCCGTATCTCAATTCCAGATGACAGCGATGATGATGATTCATTTCCATCATGAGAGCAGCAGGCGGACACTGTGCTGCCCTGCTTCACGGAACATCGCGTGTCTCCTTCCCTTCCTCCCCTGCAGCGCTGGCAGATCCTGTTGATGTCGGTCGCCACCGGCGTCGCGGTGGCCAGCAATTACTACGCGCAGCCGTTGCTGCATACCATCGCCGATGCCTTCGGCGTGCCTTTCGGCCAGGTCGGCATGGTGGTGACCGCTGCGCAGTTGAGCTACGCCGCTGGCCTGATCCTGCTGGTGCCGTTGGGTGATCTGTTCGAGCGCCGCCGGCTGATCGTGGTGATGACGTTGTTGTCGGCCAGCGGGCTGGTGATCAGCGCGTGCGCGCCGTCGTTGCCATGGCTGCTGGCCGGTACCGCGATCACCGGGTTGTTCTCGGTGGTGGCGCAGGTGCTGGTGCCGTTCGCCGCCACCCTGGCCGCACCGGAGCATCGCGGCCGCGTGGTCGGCACGCTGATGAGCGGGCTGCTGCTGGGCATCCTGCTGGCACGCACCGTGGCCGGGCTGCTGTCGAGCCTGGGCGACTGGCGCCTGGTCTATGCGATCGCTGCAGGTACGCTGGTGCTGACCGCGCTGGCCCTGCAGCGCGGCCTGCCGCGTTTCCACCACAGCGCCGGGCTGAGCTACTTCGCGCTGCTGCGCTCGATCGGCACGCTGTTCGTGCAGGAACCGGTGCTGCGCCAGCGCACGCTGCTCGGCGCGTGCAGCTTTGCGATGTTCGCGATCTTCTGGACGCCACTGGCCTTCCTGCTGGCGCAGCCACCGTATGCCTACAGCGACGCCACCATCGGCCTGTTCGGGCTGGTCGGTGCCGCCGGTACGCTGGCTGCCGGCCTTGCCGGGCGCATGTCGGATCGTGGCCAGACCGGCCGGGCCACGGCCATTGCGCTGGTGCTGTTGCTGCTGTCCTGGCTGCCTCTGGGGCTCTCGGCGCATTCGCTGCTGGCGCTGCTGGTCGGCGTGGTGGTGCTGGACCTGGCCGCGCAGCTGCTGCATGTCAGCAACCAGAACCTGATCTACGCACTGCAGCCGGAGGCACGCAACCGCCTCAATGCCGGTTACATGACCGGCTATTTCATCGGGGGTTCGCTGGGCTCGCTGCTGTCGGCACAGGTCTACCAGCGTTTCGGCTGGACCGGCGTATGCGTGGCCGGTACCGCGGTGGCGGTACTGGCCCTGCTGGTGTGGCTGCCCAGTGCCTGGCGCGCACGCCAGGCCGCGTCGGCCGACTAGAAGCTGCCCTGCAGCGCCAGTTCCCAGCGTCCACCGGCATTGCCCGGGAACAGACGCTTGGCGGCGCTGTCGGTGTCATGCACGGTGGCGCGCAGTTCCCAGGCCGGCGTCAACGTGGCAATGGCACTGAGCTGGCCATGCAGGTAGTCCGGCCCCTGCGCGGTGGCCAGCCAGTACTGCCCCACCGCCGCTTCCAACCGCACGCGCTCGTTCAACGGCACCCGCACGCCCAGCTGTGCGTAGGTGCCGCGATGGCCGCCGGCCAGGGCATCGTTGGAGTGGGCAACCTGCAGCCAGGCGCGTTGCTTCCAGGTGGTGGTGACATTGAGTTCGGTCCAGTCCAGTGCGCGGCCAGTGCCCGGATAGACATACCGGGTGAGGTTCGCATCCAGGCTCCAGTCCGGCGACAGCGCGCCGGACCAGCCGGCGACGAGATCGAACTCGCTGCGTGCCCCGCTGTCCGGCGTGAACGAAACATTCGATCCCCATGCGCTGGCATACCAGCCCGAACCCACCGTCACCTTTGCCCCCACCTGCGCGGCCGGATCGCCCTCGCTCTGTGAACTGCCGCGCCAGACATAGTCGCTGGTCAATGCCGCCGTGCCACTCACCTGCACCTGCACCTGCGCCTGCACGCTGCCGGCGCACAGCAGCCCCGCCAGTGCGGCCGCGCTGGCCACGATCATCCCCTTGCTCTTCACTGCACTCACTTCCTCGTCGAAGGCGGTCTGTCCGCCGGGACGGCAGTGTCGATGGCAGGGCCGTAACGGTTCGATGGCGATGCTGCCGTGCCAGCGCAAATTCAGCGTAAATCCGCGCTGCGGTGGGCGCGGTATCATGCGGGCCTATTTCCAGGAACCAACCACGTGGACGCCATCCTGACCCCGGTATCGATCGGCGAGCTGATCGACAAGATCACCATTCTCGAGATCAAGGCCGAGCGCATCGACGATGCGACCAAGCTGGCCAACGTGCGCACCGAGCTTGACGGCCTGCTGCCGCTGCTGCAGCAGCAGCTTGACGCGCAGCCGGCCCTGGCCGCGCTGAAGACGCAGTTGAAGGCCATCAACGAGCGCATGTGGGAGATCCAGGACCAGCTGCGCGACAAGGAAGCGGCGCAGGTATTCGACGAGGCGTTCATCCAGCTGGCGCGCGGCGTGTACGGCACCAACGGCGAACGCGTGCAGGTGAAGAACGAGATCAACCGTGTTGCCGGTTCGGCGCTGGTCGAGGAAAAGCAGTACCAGGGCGAGTAAGCGCGCCCGTCAGCCACACTCCAGCAGGTGGCGGATGCGGAACAGTTCGAGATCGCTGCGGATGCCGAGCTTCTGATAGGCCGCCTTCTTCTGCGTGCTGATGGTGCTGGCCGAGCGCTGGAAGCGCCGGGCCACTTCGCCGGTGCTGCACCCCTGCAGCACCAGCCGCAGCACTTCGCGTTCACGCCGGCTCAGTGGCGTCAGGCTGGGCGCCGACATGCGCCGAGCGCGCGATCGATTCAGCTGCGTGCGCAGCTCCGGGGGCACGAACCGCCCACCGCGGGCCACCACGTCCACCGCGCGCAGCAGCATTTCCGGCGTGGTCGCCTTGGACAGGAAGCCGCGTGCGCCGGCCTGCATCGTCGTGGCCACGGTGCTGGCATTGCAGTGCGCCGACAGCACCAGTATCGGCAGGCTGGGCCAGCGCCGGGACAATCCGCGCAGCAGCTGCAACCCGTCGCCAAGATCCCCCAGCGGCAGCGCATCGATCACCAGCAGGTCAACGCAGCCGGGTTCGCGTTGCAGCAGTTCCACCAGGTCATCTTCGTTGGCGTAGCTGCCGCGCACGTGCACGCCGCTGTGCTGGTGCAGCAGCACTTCCACCCCCAGCCGCAGCACCGGATGCGGATCCAGCAGCGCCAGACGGCGCGGCCGGTCGGGGAGCAGCGGTGGGAGTACGGGCGGCATCGCGGTGTATCCGGCAGCACGGGATATCCACCGTAGGGCGCCACTGGCGGTGGCGGAATCCAATTCATTGCAATGCAACATGACGCCGCGCATCGCAGTCAGACTCTGTTCTGATTCCCCACAACGCAACAGGCCCGGCAATGCCGGGCCTGTTTCAGCACGAACAGCGCGCGGGCGCGCCGTAGATGCAATTACCAGCTGAAGCGCGGGCCGACGGTGTATTCCTTGTCGCCGTGGCGGTTCATCTTCAGCTCGCCGTTCAGGCCCCAGTTCTGGTTCAGCTTGACCTGACCACCCAGACGGCCGTACCACTGGCTGTCGATGTCGACGCCGTGCTTCTTCGAATAGTCTTCGTAACCGACCAGGCCGTAGACCTCAGCATGGGCACCGAACGCGGTACGGATACCGGCTTCAGCGCTGTAGCCGTTGAAATCCAGGCCGTGCTTCTGGTCGAACTTCTGGTAGGCGACGCGCGCAACGAAGTCGGTCGACGGAGCGATTTCGACGTTGTAGCCGGCACCGACCTTCCACTGGTCAACCTTGATGTTGGTGTGGTCGACTTCCTGACGGCTGTACTCGCCGAAAGCGTGGAAGTTCGGCAGGAAGCCGTAGGAACCCTTCACGCCCCAGCCATCAGCCTTGATGCCGTCAACGTCGGTCTTGGCGTAGTCAGCCTCGGCGTAGTTGTAGGACAGGTTCTCGGCGGCCGAAGCGGTGAACGGCAGGGCAGCGGCCAGAGCCAGAGCAATCAGCGAATTCTTCATGGGGGTACACCTTTACTTTCTTATGGTGTGCAGCAGCGCCAGGGCGCCATCGCATCGGGAATGTAAATTCTCCGTTATTCGCCACAACGCTCCCTGAAAACAGCGGTCTTCGCATTGCTGAATTTTTTGCATTGATTCAGCAAGGCTCAGGCATACGCGCGCGGTACGCGCACGCGCTTCGATTCAATGGCGCGGCAATCGATGTCGATTTGCCGCGCCCTGAAGCGTCGACTCAATGAAGGCCGTGTACCTGGCACGGTCCATTCCGGAGGCAAGCGATGAGCTACATCGATGGTTTCGTCCTGGCGGTGCCCACCGCCAACAAGGAGAAGTTCCTCGCCCACGCGCGCAGCGGCGACGTGGTGTTCCTCGAACACGGCGCGCTGCGCGTGGTCGAGTGCTGGGGCGATGACGTGCCGCACGGCAAGACCACCGACTTCTTCGGCGCGGTGAAAGCCACGGCGGAGGAGACCGTGGTGTTTTCCTGGATCGAGTGGCCGGACAAGGCCACCCGCGATGCAGGCATGCAGAAAATGATGGAAGACCCGCGGTTGGACCCGTCGAAGAATCCCATGCCGTTCGACGGTGCACGGATGATCTACGGCGGATTCGAGCCGATCTTCGAACTCAAGCGTTGACGCGGGCGGGCGTCCTCAGCGGGCGCCCGCTTCATCCTCACCGGCCGCGTGGCCGGCACCCAGCGCAGCACCGGCACCCACACCCAGCCCGCCCATTCCGGCACCCATGCCGCCGCCACCGCCGCCACCTCCACCGGTGCGACCGCCCTTGGCGTCGCCCTCGTTGCGGCCCTTGCCACTTCCGCCACCGCTGCCCGCAGGGCGGGTAGGCCCCTGGCGCGGGATCTCCAGGTCGGCCGGTACCGGCGCAAGGTCCAGCGCCTCGCGGACGAAGTCGCGCAGCGAGATCACCAGTTCGTGTGTGTGCACCGCACGCCCCTGTGCCAGTTCACTGGCAGCGCGCGCGGCCAGCCGTACCTGCTCGTCGGTGCCCAGCAGCAGGATGTCCGACAAGGCCGCTTCGACCGCATCGCGGATGCGCCGGGCCCGATCCGAGCCCGGCTCGGCGATGCCTTCTTCGTGGGCCCGCTGGCGCAGGTCGCGCAGGTGGGTTGGATCGACCCCCAGCTCACCGGTGAAGGAGCCGCCCAGCGTCTTGTAGGCCGCCATCAAGGTACGCAGCCGCTCATTGATCTGCCGATTCTCTCGTTCGCGGCGCTGCTGCAGGGTCTGCATCACCAGCAGGCGGATGCCCACGCCGAGCAGGGTGATCAGGACCAACCCGGCCAGGGTGGACAGCACGCCCTGCCAGGAACTGAAATCGATGCCGCGCATGGTCAGGGCTCCTGCGGAAGACCTTCATCTTGCCCCAGGCTGCTGCCGCAGATCCACGCCAGGCAACGATCAGCCCCCCCCGAAAACGCAGAAGGCCCTCCCGCCCGATGAGCGGAAGGGCCTTCGAACCACGCGCGATTACTTGCGCTTGGCAGCCTTGCGCACGGCCTTCTTGGCCGGAGCCTTCTTGGCCACGGCCTTCTTCAGCGGTGCAGCCTTCTTGGCGACCGTCTTGCGGGTAGCAGCGACCTTCTTGCCGGCAACCTTCTTGGCAGCAACGGTCTTCTTGCCGACAACCTTCTTGGCAGTGGCGGTCTTCTTGCCGACGACCTTCTTGGCAGCGGCGGTCTTCTTGCCGACGACCTTCTTGGCAGCGACGGTCTTCTTGCCGACGACCTTCTTGGCAGCGACAGTCTTCTTGCCGACGACCTTCTTGGCAGCGACGGTCTTCTTGGCCGCAGCCTTCTTGGCGGTAGCGACCTTCTTGCCGACGACCTTCTTGGCGGCCGCGGTCTTCTTGGCCACAGCCTTCTTGGCGGTAGCGACCTTCTTGCCGACAACCTTCTTGGCAGCAGCGGTCTTCTTTGCCACAGCCTTCTTGGCGGTCGCAACCTTCTTGGTGGCGGCCTTCTTCACGGTAGCGACCTTCTTGCCGGCAGCCTTGGTGGTCTTCTTGGCAGCATCAGCCTTCTTGGTCACGGTCTTGCCGGCAGCCGCCTTCTTCTTGGCCACTTCCTTCTTCAGGGCAGCCGCTTCGGCCTTGGCGTTCTTCTTGGCCGCTTCCAGCTTCTTCTTGGCGTTGGCAACGGTCTTGCCGACCGACTTGGCAGCCTTCTCGGCCTTCTTGGCAACGGTCTTCTCGACCTTGGCCACGACCTTCTTGGCCTTGGCGACGCGGGTGGTGGCAGCCTTGCGGGCGCGCTTGACGGTCTTCTTGACCGACTTCACTGCGTCTTCGGCGGCGTGGGCGATGGTCTCGCCGACGTTGGTGGCGGTTTCTTTCACGTTCTCGACGGCGTCGGTCACGACCGACACACCATTACCGTTGCTCATGTTGCCCTCCTGGGGGCCTGGATTGTCAAAACGGGGCGATGCTATACCGACAATGGCTATCGTGGAACGGGCACGGCCGGCCAATCGCATCCGGTGCGACGCAACTGGAGTAAGCGATAGCGGCGGCTGACGTGCCCCGCAGTCAGGAAATCCCTTTTTTTAAGCAGTGTGCTGCGCAGCCTGCCTGCTGCTGGCGTGCAGATGCAGGCACTGGCAGCAGCCACACATCCGCGCAGCACTGAGCGTCATCGCAAGGTCGGGATGCGCGGAACTGCGCAAGTGTCGCGGTGTATCAGGGCGCTGCCCGCGTGCCTTGCGGCGCTCGCTCGCGGCTGTCGCGAACAGCGTTGTGGTGCGCGCGTCAGCTTTCCGGCGCCTGCGGTGGGGGTCGGATTTTCATGGGGCATTTATCCAGATCGCGACACACTCATTCAGCTTGTTCTACCGTATGCGTCAACGGCCCCAACCTCAGCCTGCGAACCGACTCCCATGCGACCGCTTCCCACCCTGCTTACGCTCGCAATCGCCGCTGCCTTCGGCGGCTTCGTTGCCACCGGCCTCAATGCGCACCTGGACAACCGTGCCGATGCCGCTCCGCTGCCGGCGGTACTGCCCACCTCCGCAGCGCTGCCGGCCGCGGTCGCCGGGCAGGCGGTGCCTTCGCTTGCACCGATGCTGGAAAAGGCGATGCCGGCGGTGGTCAGCGTCAACACCAAGCAGGTGGTGCGGGTACGCAACCCGTTCTTCAACGACCCGTTCTTCCGCCGCCTGTTCCCGGACATCCCGCAGGAGCGGATCAACGAGTCACTCGGTTCGGGCGTCATCATCGATGCCACCGAAGGCCTGGTGCTGACCAACCACCACGTCATCGACAACGCTGATGACGTGCAGGTGACACTGGCCGATGGGCGCACGGTGAAGGCCGAGTTCCTCGGCTCGGACCGCGACACCGACATCGCGCTGATCCGCATTCCGGCGCAGAACCTGACCGACATCAAGCTGGGCAACAGCGACCAGCTGCGGGTGGGCGACTTCGTGGTTGCCATCGGCAATCCGTTCGGTTTCAGCCAGACGGTCACCTCGGGCATCGTCTCGGCGGTGGGCCGCAGTGGCATCCGCGGGCTGGGCTACCAGAACTTCATCCAGACCGATGCATCGATCAACCCCGGCAATTCCGGTGGCGCACTGGTCAACCTGCAGGGCCAGCTGGTGGGCATCAACACCGCCAGCTTCAACCCGCAGGGCAGCATGGCCGGCAACATCGGCCTGGGCCTGGCGATTCCGTCGAACCTGGCCCGCAGCGTGGTCGACCAGCTGGTCAAGCATGGCGTGGTGGTGCGCGGCACGCTGGGCATCGAAAGCCAGAACCTGAGCGCGCAGATCGCGCAGGGCCTGGGCCTGGGCGAAACCCGTGGCGCCCTGGTGACCCGCGTGCTGGCCGGTTCGGCCGGTGCCGCCGCGGGACTGAAGCCGGGCGACGTGGTGGTATCGGCCAACGGCCAGCGTGTGGACAGTGCCGAAGCACTGCACAACGTGGAAGGCCTGGCGGCGGTGGGCAGCGTGCTGACCCTGGACGTTCGCCGTGAAGGCAAGCCGCTGCAGATCAAGGCAACGCTGAAGGAACAGGCGCGCGTGGTCAGCGGCGAGAGCCTGGACCCGCGCCTGACCGGTGCCAGCTTCGTCGACCTGCCCGAATCGCTGCGTCAGTCTGGCGTGGGCGGCGTGCTGGTCAGCGAGGTCAAGCGCGGCAGCCGCGCCGCGACCAATGGCCTGCAGCAGGGCGACATCATCACCGACGCCACGGTGGGCGAATTCGCCGACCTGGCCAGCTGGCGCGCCAATTTCCAGCAGCGCCCGCCCACCCTGGTGCTGCGCGTGCTGCGCAACAATGGCCAGCAGCAGGGCCAGTTGGTGATGCGCTGATCGCCTGGCCGTAACGCCCCCTATACCCACGTGATGCTATTGCTGTACGTCCAGGTCGGCCAAGCGCCGATCGCCCGTTCCCCCATCGCAACAGGAGTGATTCGATGAGCCCCACCAATACCGAGAACCTGAAGGACCACCTGGGTGAAGCCGGTTCCCACCTGAAGCAGGCCGCCAGCGCTGCCGGCGGTGCGATCAAGGGCGCTACCGGCGCCGCGACCGACGAACTGCGCATCGGCAAGGCCAACGTCAAGGCTGAACTTTCCGACAGCGCGCTGTCGGGCCTGGCTGCTGCCGAGTTCGGTGGTGCCGCCGCCAAGGAACAGGTCGACGCGCTGATGGACAAGGGCAAGGACCTGATCGACAGCGCTGCTGAGCTGATCCGCGAACGTCCGCTGGCCTCGTTCGGCGTGGCCTTCGCTACCGGCTGGATCATCGCCAAGCTGGCCCGCGGCAGCGACAAGTAAGCTGCGGCGTGAGCGAAGACACCACGCAACGTCCTGATCCGGCGGCCACGCCGCCGTTGGACGAAAGCATCCGCCAGGTCGGCGCAGCCGGCCGGGCGACTGCCGATTCGGCCAAGCACTCACTGCGTTCGCTGCGCCGGTTGGCGTCGGCGGACTTCGCGCTGGCGCGCAGCGCGTTCGGCCGCGCATTGGCCTGGGCCGGCGTCGCCATCGTGTTCGGTGCGTCGGCCTGGCTGTTGCTGGCCGCCACCCTCATCGCCCTGCTGCAGAGCTTCGGCCTGAGCTGGCTGCAGGCCCTGCTGATCACCTCGCTGCTGAGCCTGGCCGTCACCGGCTATGCGATCTGGCGCGTTTCCTACTTCTTCCACCACACCGGCATGCACGCCACCCGGCGTCAGTTGTCCCGGTTGGGCCTGTTCGATGAGCCCACCGATGATGATCCCGATGCCGGCGTGCAGATCCCGGAGGGCAAGCCATGAAGTTCGGTGCACTGCAGCGGCGTGTGAAACGTTGCGAACAGGTGATGGCCGTGCGCCTCGGCGAGACCCAGGACCACTGGAACGTGCTCAGCCAGGTCTGGCGACAGGGCTGGTCGCCACTGCGCATCGTGGTGGTGGGTCTGGCCGGCGGGTTCATCGCCGGCAAGCTGGAGGTTCCAGGCAAGGTCAACGGAGCGCGTTGGCTGCAGATGGTCGGTTCGGTGTCCAGCCTGTTCGCCAGCGCCCAGGCCGCGTTTGCTTCGGTGGTGGCGGCGCAGGCGGCGGAAACCGCAGACGATGCCGCCGACCAGGTGGATGAGGCGGCCGGGCCGCCACCCGCCGCTGCGGCACGACCGGCAGCACGCCCGGTGGCCGAGCCCGAGCTGCGCGAGCCCCGTCCGGCCGAAGCGGCGACCGAGATGTCCGAACGTTGACGAACCTTACCCGCCGCGTTGATCGCGGCGGGCCGATAATGGGCCTCTCTTTCTGGTCGGTGCGTCGATGAGCGAGTCCCTGTTGTCCCCGTCGTCGCCTGCGCCGGACGAGTCCGCACCCCTGCCGCCGCCCTCGCGCCCACGTGGCCCGATGTCGCTGGTGATCCTGGCGACCCTGGCCGTGGCGTTCACCCTGTGGGCGGCGCAGGACATCATCCTGCCGGTCCTGCTGGCGATGTTCTTCGCCCTGGTCGGCAACCCCATCCTGCGCCTGCTGCAGAAGCTGTGGATTCCGCGCGCGCTCGGCGCTCTGCTGGTGCTGGGCGCCGGCCTGGGCGTGACCGGTGCGTTGGCTGTGCAGCTGATCGGCCCGGCGATGGACTGGGCACAGGAAGCACCGCAGCAGCTGCGCAAGGTTGCGCGCCAGGTGCAGGACCTGACCAAGCCGGTGCAGCAGGCCAACCAGGCCGCAGAGAATTTCGCGCGCGTGGCCGGCGGCGACGGCAACCGCAAGGTGCAGGTGATCCGCACCCAGCTGGACGACCCCTACCGGATGCTCACCCGTGCGCCGCGGCTGGCCGCCTCGGTGCTGGCCGTCGTGCTGCTGACGCTGTTCTTCATGATCTACGGCCAGAGCCTGCAGCGTGCAGCGATCGCCCTGTTCCCGAACCGGCAGCAGCAGCGCTTTACCAGTGACATCCTGCGCTCGATCGAGCATGAGGTGTCGCGCTACGTATTGACCATCAGCGTGATCAACACGGTGGTCGGCCTGCTGTTGGCCGGGGTGCTGATGCTGCTGGGCATCGGCTTGCAGGAGGCGCTGCTGTGGGGAACCGTGGCGGCGCTGTTGAATTTCGCTCCCTATGTCGGCCCGCTGCTCGGCGTCGCATTGATGCTGCTGATGGGCTTTGTCGAGTTCCGCGACCCGCTGCAGGCATTGCTGCCTGCGGCCGCCTACCTGGCCCTGCATACCCTGGAAGGGCAGCTGGTGACGCCGATCGTGCTTGGCCGGCAGATGAAACTGTCACCGCTGGTGCTGATCCTGGCGCTGATGGTGTTCGGCTGGGCCTGGGGCATGATCGGCCTGCTGCTGGCGGTGCCCCTGCTGGTCTGCATCAAGCTGGTGCTGGCGCGGCTGGACGGCATGCACGGCTGGGCGCGGCTGCTGGAGTGAGGCGCGCTCCATCGACGGGCGTGCGGGGAGAGGAACGGTGGGACGGCGAAGGCTGGCAGAATATGCGCCCGCTTTTTCCCAGGATGGAACCCTCCCCATGTTCTCTTTCGCGCGTCGATGCCTCGCCCTGACCTGCCTGGCCGCCCCCGCCTTCGCCGCGGCCCCGCCCAGTGCGGAAGTGGCCCGCACCCAGCTGGTGGAGGCCATCACCTGCCAGCGCCATCTCACGCCCGAACAGTTCGATGCCATGGCCAAGGTGCTGATGCCCGCCGGGGCCAAGACCAGGGACGAGTACGACGACGGCTACACACTGGCCTCGCCGCTGATGGTGCTTGGCCTGCCGGTGACCCACGTGACCTCCTACGACGGCTCCAGCGGCGAGGATGGCGTGGACAGTTACACGGCGTACTTCGGCAGCGCGGAAATCAGCAAGGTCGCCGCCTTGGCGAAGATGCCGCCGCCGGTGGCCGGTGGCTACCGGCGCGAAGTGGGCAGGCATGACCTGAGCGTGGATCGCGTCGATGGCCAGACCGTCCTGTACTGCTCCTACGACCTGCGCAGCCACTGACGGCGGCAGCGCCTGCCCGCCGCGCGCATGAAAGCCCGCGCGGGCAGGCGTAGAATGGCGGGGTGAAATTCCCTGTCCTTGCCATCACCCTCGACCTCGACGATACGCTGTGGCCGTTCGCTCCGATCGGCGCCCGCATCGACCAGGTCCTGTTCGACTGGATGCGCGAACACAGCCCCGCCACCGCCGCGATGTATCCGGTGGCGGCCATGCGCGAACTGCGCGAGCGCTCGTTCCGCGACAACCCCCACCTGCATTTCGACCTGAGCGCGCTGCGCCGGCTGACGATCCAGGAGGCGCTGGAAAACAGTGGCGCCAGCCTGGATCTTCTGGAGCCGGCGTATGAAGTGTTCTACGCCGCGCGCAACCAGGTGGAGTGCTACCCCGATGCACTCGACGCACTGGCGCGTATCGCCGCGCGGGTGCCGGTGGCCGCGTTGAGCAACGGCAACGCCGATCTGGAACGGATCGGCCTGGCCCATCACTTCAGCTTCCAGCTGGGCGCCCGCGAGCATGGCGCGGCCAAGCCCGAAGCGAGCATTTTCCACGCTGCCTGCGACCGCCTGGGCGTCGCCCCGGCGCAGGTGCTGCACGTGGGCGACCACGTCGAGATGGACGTGGCCGGCGCGATGGCTGCCGGCCTGCGCGGCTGCTGGATCAACCGCGAAGCGGCCACCTGGAACCATCCGCAGCTGCAGCCTGACCTGCAGTTCGACACCCTCACCGGCCTGGCCGATTGGCTCGATGCCAACCTCGACGCCGCCGACGCTGACGCATCCCGGAGTACCTGACGCATGAGCGAGATCACTGGCTTCACCGCCGACACCACCGCCGCACTGCCGCTGCACGTGCTGGACCGCAGCCAGTTCGAGGCGTGGAAGAACAGCCAATCCGCTGCCACCCAGGCGTGGTTGAAGTCGCAGGGCTTCACTGCGGGCGCGCATTCGGTTGCGCTGCTGCCCGGCGCCGATGGCCTGGCTGGCGCGGTGATCGGCGTCGGTGATCGTGCCGATGCCTACAGCTACGCCCATGCACCGCATGCCCTGCCGGAAGGCAGCGTGTGGCAGCTGGCCAGCGAACTGCCGGCCGCCGAGCAGGCGCTGCTGCAGCTGGGCTGGGGCCTGGGCAGCTACCGATTCGACCGCTACCGCAAGCGCAACCGCGCGCCGGCCCAGCTGGTGGCTGCACCGACCGGCGAAGTGGCCGACCTGATCGCCGCCAGCCTGCGCGTGCGCGACTGGGTCAACACGCCGACCGAAGACATGGGCCCGCAGCAGCTGGAAGACGCCGCGCGTGCCCTGGCTGAAGCGCATGGCGCGCAGGTGGAAGCCATCACCGGCGACGAACTGCTGGCGCAGAACTTCCCGGCCATCCATGCGGTGGGCCGTGCCTCGCACCGTGCGCCGCGGCTGATCGTGCTGCGCTGGGGCAAGGAGACCGACCCGGCATTGGCACTGGTCGGCAAGGGCGTGTGCTTCGATACCGGCGGCCTGGACATCAAGCCGGCCGATGGCATGCGCAACATGAAGAAGGACATGGGCGGCGCCGCACACGCGCTGGCCCTGGCCGGGCTGGTGATGGCCCAGCAGCTGCCGGTGCGCCTGACCCTGCTGGTACCGGCCGTGGAAAATGCGATCGGCCCGGATGCCTTCCGCCCGGGCGAAGTGATCGCCACCCGCAAGGGCCTGAGCGTGGAGATCGACAACACCGATGCCGAAGGCCGGGTGATCCTGTGCGACGCGCTGACGTTCGCCGGTGAGCAGAAGCCGGACCTGGTGCTGGACTTCGCCACGCTGACCGGCGCGGCACGCATCGCGCTGGGCCCGGACCTGCCGGCGCTGTTCAGCAACGATGACACGGTTGCCCAGCAGTGGCTGCAGGCTGGCGACGCCACCCGTGACCCGGTGTGGCGCATGCCGCTGTGGCGTCCGTACCTGCGTTACCTGAGCAGCGGCATCGCCGACCTGGCCAACGCCGGTTCGCGCATGGCCGGCTCGGTCACCGCCGCGCTGTACCTGGAACGCTTCCTGGAAGACGGACAGCGCTGGGCACATCTGGACGTGTATGCCTGGAACGATGGCGAGCGCCCGGGCCGCCCGGCCGGTGGCGAAGCTCTGGCCCTGCGTTCGGCGTGGACGATGCTGAAGGCACGTTACAGCTGATGGAGCTGCCGGGCATGGCCCGGCGCTACCCATGCCGGTGGGTGCCGACCTTGGTCGGCACTGCATCACCCTGCAAATCTGACGAAAAATTGAATTTCGGCCCCGGCCGGGTTCTGCGAGGATGTGGTGGTCGCCCACCCACACATCCGTGAAGGCAGGACTTCGATCATGTCGCTCTTCCGCTACACCCGCGCCGGCCAGGAGCCGAGCGCGCCGCGCCGGCATTCGCCCTTGCCCTGGATCGCGCTGATCGCACTGATCCTGGGCATCGTTGCCCTCGCCTTCGCCTGGCTGGCCGGTTGGATCGGCCGCGACCGGCTGACCGCACAGCGCTTCACCGACACCATCGAGGCCACCGGCCCTGCACATCCCGGCTTCCGCCGCGCGCACAGCAAAGGGGTGTGCGTGAGCGGCTGGTTCGAACCCAGCGCACAGGCGCCCACGCTGTCCAGCGCACGGGTGTTCTCACAGGCGAAGGTTCCGGTGCTGGGCCGGCTGTCGATCGGCGGCGGCGATCCGCACGGCGCCGATGGCAGCGCGCGTGTGCGCAGCATCGCCGTGCAGCTGGTGGGCGATGACGGGCAGGAATGGCGGATGGCGATGAACAGCTTCCCGTTCTTCGCCGTGCCCACCGCCGAGGCGTTCTACGAGCAGACCCGCGCGCAGATTCCGGATCCGGCCACCGGCAAGCCCGACCCGCAGAAGATGGCGGCCGTGCTGGCCAGGTACCCCAGCGCACAGGCCTTCCAGCAGTGGGCCAAGAGCGCACCGTGGACCAGCAGCTGGGCCAACACCACCTTCAACAGCGTCAACAGTTTCTGGTTCACCAACGCGCAGGGGCAGAAACGCGCGGTGCGCTGGCGCTGGCAGCCGCAGGCGCCGCTGGTGGAGATGGATGCAGAGGCACGCAAGCAGGCCAATGTCGATTTCCTCAGCCAGGAACTGCAGCAGCGCTTGGCCACCGGCCCGGTGCGCTGGAACCTGGTGGTCAGCCTGGCCGCGCCGGGCGATGCCATCGATGATCCCTCGGTGCCGTGGCCTGAATCGCGCGAACAGGTGGTGGCGGGCGTGCTCAGCCTCGACCGCATGCAGTCGCAGGAAGAAGGCGCCTGCGGCCAGCTCAACTTCGATCCGCTGATCGTGCCCAGCGGCGTGCGCGGCAGCGACGACCCGATCCTGGCTGCGCGCTCGGCGGTGTATTCGCAGTCGTTCAACCGCCGCGAGCGCGAGCGCGCCAGCGGTGCGGCGGCACAGACGAAGGGGGACGCACGATGAGCACCGGCAACGGCCACTTCAACCTGCTCGCCCGGGTGCTGCACTGGTCCATGGCGCTGATGATCATCGCCATGCTGTTCATCGGCGTGACCATGGTCGCCTCGCTGCACCTGCGTCCCATGCTGATCGACCTGCACCGGCCGCTGGGTATCGCCATCCTGCTGCTGGCGGTGCTGCGCCTGTACAACCGCCTGCGCCATCGCCCACCGCCGCTGCCAGCGGATCTTCCCGCGTGGCAGGTGCTGGCGGCGAAGGCTTCGCACTGGATGCTGTACGCGTTGATGCTGGCGATGCCGCTGATCGGCTGGGCGATGCTGTCGGCCGGCGGCTACCCGATCGTGCTGGGCGGTGGCCTGCACCTGCCGCCGATCGTGCCGCACACGCCAGCGCTGTACGCCGCGCTGCGCAATGCGCACAGCCTGCTGGCCTATGTGTTGTTCGCCACGGTGCTGATGCACGTGGGTGCGGCGCTGTTCCACCTGTGGGTGCGCCGCGATGGCGTGTTCCAGGCGATGGCACGCGGGAAGGATTGAATGGGTTCGCCGGGGGTTCCCGGCTGCCCTTTTTCGCGACTGCGGAGGGGTGTCACTTTTCTTTTCGCGCGAAAAGAAAAGTAACCAAAAGAAACGCGCCGCCAGCCACGAGCCGGCGTGCTTCGCACGCCGGTGCCCTGTGCTCCTCGGTCCGCCGAGGGACGGCGCGGAACTCGCTGCGCTCAGACACCCGCGCCTCTGCGCCCTCGCCGGACCTGCGGTGCTCGGCTCGCTTGAAGGCGGACCCAACGTCAAAAGCCGCAGCTGCACCCAGTAGATCCACGCCATGCGTGGATGCCTTTGCCGTTGATCTTGACCTTCCATTCCGCCTTCTAGCGAGCCGAGCATCGCAGGGGAATCAGGGGCGAAGAGGCGCCGATGTCTGAGCGCAGCGAGTTCGGCGCCGTCCCCTGATTCACCGAGAAGCGCAGGGTACCGGTGCGCAGCACCGGCTCGCGGCCGGCGGCGTGTTTCTTTGGTTACTTTCTTTGCACGAGCAAAGAAAGTGACGCCCCCCTACAACCACCCCTTCTGCCGCGCCAGCCGGTACGCCTCGATCCGGTTGGCCACGCCCAGCTTGCCAATGCATTCGGACAGGTAATTGCGCACCGTGCCGTGCGACAGCCCCAGCTGCTCGGCGATCTCGCTGGCGGTGCGGCCCTCGCCTGCCAGGCGCAGTACGCGGCGCTCGCGGTCGGTCAGCGGGTCGGCCTGCGACCACGCATCCAGCGCCAGCTGCGGATCGATCGCACGGATGCCCTGCTTCACCTTGCGCAGTGCCTCGGCCAGGTTCTCGGCCGGTGCATCTTTCAGCAGATAGCCCAGTACACCCGCTTCCAATGCGCGACGCAGGAAACCGGCACGGGCGAAGGTGGTCACGATCACCACCTTGATCGGCAGTTCATGGCGGGCGATGCGCTGGGCCAGTTCCAGCCCGCTCAGCCCCGGCATCTCAATGTCGGTGACCAGGATGTCCGGCTGCAGCTGCTGCAGCATGCGCCAGGCGGCTTCGCCGTCGGCAGCACTGCCCAGTACCTCGATATCCGGTTCCAGGCCCAGCAACGCCGACAATGCGCCGCGCACCATCGCCTGATCTTCGGCCAGCAGTATGCGGATCATGCCGCGCCTCCCTGTGCCAGCGATGCCGGCGACAGCGGCGTAGTCGCGGCCACCAGGGGCACGCGCACGGTCAGCAGCGTGCCTTCCCCGCGCGGCGACTGCAGCGTCAACTGGCCACCCAGCGCCGCTGCGCGCTCACGCATGCCACACAATCCGTTGCCCTCGGCCTGCACGCCACCACGGCCGTCATCGCGTATCTGCATCACCAACTGTCGGTCCTCAAGCATGAAATCCACCTGCACCCGGGTCGCCTGCGCGTGGCGCACGATGTTGGTCGCCGCCTCGCGCAGCACCAGTGCCAGCCCACGCTCTACCTCCACTGGCATCGGCGGCGGCGGCATGTACTGCAGGTGTACCTGTTGGCATTCCAGCAGCAGGCGTGCCGAGGCCAGTTCGCCGGCCAGGTCGCTGGCGCGGATGCCGGTGACCGCACTGCGTACCTGCGCCAGCGCCTCGCGGGCAATGTCCTCGGCCTCGCCGATTTCCTGCCGGGCACGCGCGTCATCGCGGTCGTACAGCTTGCGCGCCAGTTCCAGCTTCAGCGTGATCAATGACAGCGTATGCCCCAGCAGGTCATGCAGATCACGGCCGATGCGCTCGCGCTCGGCGGTGGTCGCCAGGCGCCGCACCTCGTCCTGGGACAGCTGCAGGGCAACGTCACGCTGATGGCTCAAGGCCTCCACGTTGACCACCAGCCCGACAATGAACGATACCGCCGGCATCCACACCATGGCCTGCCACGGATAACCGAAGTAGAGCGCGGTGCTGCAGAACAGGAGATTCAGGCCAGTGAGCTGCAACAGGTACACCCACCAGCCGCCGCGGCTGCTCATGCGGATCATCACGCAGCCGAACACGAAGTAGCTCAGTCCCGACGGATACCACGGCAGCAGCACCAGGGCCATCGCAATCATGCCCAGCGCGTAGCGCCAGGCGTGGTGCCGTGGCGCCAGCATCACCCTGGCATAGAACAGCAGGAACAACGGATAGCTGGCCAGCGTCAGCAACAGCCAGCGCAGCGTGAAGCCATTCCCGAGCACCGGGGTGAGGAAGATCCAGACCGACCACAGCAGGTGGATCGCACCACTCCAGGGCGACTTGCCACGCCGCAGCAGTTCGGCCACCGCCGAATCCGGGGCAGGGCGCAGCAGGGACGCAAGCCAGCTCGGTGGCACGGAAGATTCCAGGCGAGGACGATCGCTGCCGATCATGCCAGTTCAGCCGACCCGGCGCAGGCGCCGGCGCGCCTGCGCCACCAGTTCATCCACCTGCAGCATCGGCGGCAGGCTGGTGCTCTGCAGCATCACGCCGAGGCCGAGCCGATGATCGCGCTGCTGCGGATCACCGCCCAGCAGCTCGACCTGGCCGGCGTCGGCACGGCGCAGGCCCAACAGCACGCTGATCGCGGTACTCTTGCCGGCACCGTTGCGGCCCAGCAGGGCCAGTACCTGGCCAGCGCGCGCCTGCAGGTCGATTCCGTGCAGGGCGGTATGGCCGCGGTAACGCACCTGCACCTGCTGCAGGCGGGCCAGCGACGGAGCGATCGTATCCATGGGCGGTACCGGTAGCGGGGACGTTGCCATCCTGTGCCGCCGTGGTCACATTTCGCAGTTGCCGCCGTCAATGACATCGGATGACAGCTGTCACTGCCATCGCCGATGCACCTGCCTTCATGCTGTGCCGCACGCTCCACCGCCGGAACCGCCGCTGCCTGCCCTTCCGGTCACACCCGCCCGAACGCCTGTGATGGAACGAATGAACGCTTCTGCCGAGCTGTTGAAGGAACTCCGTATCGACCGCAAGTCGCCGCCGCCCGCCTCCAGTGGCGGCAGTGGTGGCCGCCGCTGGCTGTGGATCGCCGTGGCCGTGATCATCGTGCTGCTGGCCGGTGGTGCATTCGCACTGTTCGGCCGCGCGCCCACCGTGGAAGTGGACACCGCGCCGGCGGTGGCCATCCAGCAGGGCAGCGCCAGCAGCTCGGTGCTCGACGCCAGCGGCTACGTGGTCGCCCGGCGCATGGCCACGGTGTCGGCCAAGATCACCGGTAAGGTGCGCGAGGTGATGATCGAAGAAGGCATGCGGGTGGAACAGGGGCAGATCATGGCCACCCTGGACCCGATCGATGCCGACGCGCAGCGCAACCTGTACGCCTCGCAGCTGCAGGCCGCACGCAGCCAGGTGGTCGGCCTGGAAGCCCAGCAGAAGCAGGCCGCCGCTGAAGCCAGCCGCCTGCAGGCGCTGGTCGGCCAGCAGCTGGTCTCGCGTTCGCAGTACGACCAGGCCGTGGCCCAGCGTGACAGCCTGCGTGCGCAGCTGGAAACCGCACGACGCAACGTCAAGGTTGCCAACGACCAGCTGTCCATCGCCGACCTTGGCGTGGACAACAACATCGTGCGCGCGCCGTTCTCCGGCGTGGTCACCGCCAAGGCCGCGCAGCCCGGCGAAATCGTCTCGCCGCTGTCGGCCGGTGGTGGCTTCACCCGTACCGGCATCGGCACCATCGTCGACATGGAATCGCTGGAGATCGAAGTGGAGGTCGGCGAAGCCTTCATCGGCCGCGTGCAGCCGAAGATGCCGGTGGAAGCCACGCTCAACGCCTACCCGGACTGGAAGATCCCGGCCGAGGTGATCGCCATCGTTCCCACCGCTGACCGCGGCAAGGCCACGGTGAAGGTACGGGTCGCACTGAAGGTGAAAGACCCGCGCATCGTGCCGGAGATGGGCGTGCGGGTCAGCTTCCTGGAACAGGCCAAGCCGCAGACCGAAGCCAAGCCACAGGGCGTGCGCGTTCCGGCCACTGCGGTGGTCGAGCGTGAGGGCGCGTCGGTGGCCTTCGCACTGGGCGATGACAACCGTGTGCAGCAACGCACGGTCGAGGCGGGCCAGGCGATGGGCAAGGACCGCCAGATCCTCAAGGGCGTGAGCGCGGGGGAGTCGGTGGTGGTCAACCCGCCGGACACCCTGCGCGACGGCACCAGGGTCAAGCAGAAGCAAGCGCAGTAACGGCCCGGCGCCCGCATGGCGCCACCGGCAGTACCGCTGGAAAGCACCACTGTTCGACGCGTGCCGGCCGTTGGCCGGGACGCATCCCCGTTTCCCGCCTTTCGTGGAGAACCACCCATGTCGACCCTGGTTTCACTGCGCAACATCACCAAGACCTACCAGCGTGGCCCCGAAAAGGTGCAGGTGCTGCACGGCATCGATCTGGATATCGCCAGCGGCGATTTCGTCGCGCTGATGGGCCCGTCCGGTTCCGGCAAGACCACCCTGCTCAACCTGATCGGCGGCCTGGACAACCCCACCGGCGGCGAGATCAGCATCGAAGGCGAGCGCATCGACCAGATGAGCGGCGGCCAGCTGTCGACGTGGCGCAGCCACCATGTCGGCTTCGTGTTCCAGTTCTACAACCTGATGCCGATGCTGACCGCGCAGAAGAACGTGGAACTGCCGTTGCTGCTGACCCACCTCAGCGCGGCGCAGCGCAAGCGCAATGCCGAGATCGCGCTGACCCTGGTCGGCCTGGCCGACCGCCGCAGCCATCGCCCCAACGAACTGTCCGGCGGCCAGCAGCAGCGCGTGGCGATCGCCCGCGCGATCGTCTCCGACCCGACCTTCCTGATCTGCGACGAACCCACCGGCGATCTTGACCGCCAGTCCGCCGAAGAGATCCTGGGCCTGCTGCAGCAGCTCAACCGCGAACACGGCAAGACCATCATCATGGTCACCCATGACCCGAAGGCTGCCGAGTACGCCACCCACACGGTGCACCTGGACAAGGGCGAGCTGGCCGACGCGCCGCTGGCCCACTGACGGAGGCCACAGCGATGAAATACTTCTCGTTGGTCTGGGCGCAGCTGTTCCGCAGCCGCACCCGCACCCTGTTGACCCTGCTGTCGGTGGTGGCCGCGTTCCTGCTGTTCGGCATGCTCGACTCGGTGCGCGTGGCGTTCTCGTCCGGTGGCAGCGTGGAAGGTGCCAACCGGTTGGTGGTGGCTTCGCGCCTGTCGATCACCCAGTCGCTGCCGATCCGCCTGGAAACGCAGATCCGCCAGGTCAGCGGCGTGCGCGATGTCACCTACGGCATGTGGTTCGGCGGCATCTACCAGGACCCGAAGAACTTCTTCCCCAACTTCTCGGTGGCGCCCAACTACTTCGATGTCTACCGCGAGCTGCAGATCGACCCGGCGCAGCTGCAGGACTGGCAGCAGACCCGTACCGGCGCGATCGTCGGCGAGACGCTGGCCAAGCAGTTCGGCTGGAAGATCGGCGACACCATCCCGCTGCAGGCCACCATCTTCCCGCGTGGCGGCAGCAACGACTGGCCGCTGGAACTGAAGGGCATCTACCGCTCGAAGGATCGCGCACTGGCGGCCAATGAAGAACGCCAGTTGATGATGAACTGGAAGTACTTCGATGAGTCCAACGACTACATCAAGAACCAGGTGAGCTGGTACACGGTGACGCTGGACAACCCGGAGCAGTCGTCGAGGGTGGCGCAGGCCATCGATGCGATCTCGGCCAACTCCGACCACGAAACCAAGACCCAGACCGAATCGGCGTTCCAGCAGGCGTTCGTGAAACAGTTCGCCGACATCGGCATGATCGTCACCTCGATCATGGGCGCGGTGTTCTTCACCCTGCTGCTGTTGACCGGCAACACCATGGCCCAGGCGGTGCGCGAGCGCGTTCCGGAACTGGCCACGCTGAAGACGCTGGGCTTCAAGGACAGCACGGTGCTGACCCTGGTGATGGTCGAATCGGTGCTGCTGATCGGCCTCGGTGGACTGATCGGCATGGGCCTGGCGGCGCTGATCCTGCCGGCCATCAGCCCCAAGAGCATGGGCATGCTGCCGCCGCACGTACCGACGCCGACCTGGCTGGTGGGCACCGTCCTGATCGTGGTGATCGGCATCGTGGTCGGGCTGCTGCCCGCACTGCGCGCCAAGCGCCTGAAGATCGTCGACGCGCTCGCCGGCCGCTGAAGAGGACACCGACATGAACAAGCTCAAGAAGTGGCTGGGGAACGCGGTGACCGTGCTGCTGCTGGTCGTTGGCCTGGTGGTTTGGATCAGCCTGCCGTGGATCGGTGTCGCTGCCATCGCGGTGCTGCTGGGGCTGTGGCTGGCGCTCACCCGCAGTGGCCGGCTGGCCCTGGCCGCCACCCGCATCGGCATCGCCAGCCTGCCGCAACGCTGGGGTGCCTCCTCGGTGATCGTGGTCGGCATCGCCGGCGTGGTCGGCGTACTGGTCGCGATGCTGGCGATGGGCGAAGGCTTCCAGGCCACGCTCAACAACACCGGCGATGACACCACCGCGATCGTGCTGCGCGGCGGTTCGCAGGCCGAGACCAACTCGGTCATCACCCGCGAACAGGTCCCGACGCTGTCCACCCTGCCCGGCATCACCCGCGATGCGCAGGGGCGGCCGCTGCTGTCGCCGGAACTCTCGCAGGTGGTCAACCTGGTGTCCAAGGCCGATGGCACCGACGTCAATGCGCAGTTCCGCGGGGTCGGCCCGCAGGCGTGGGCCGTGCATGACAAGGTCAAGATCGTCGAAGGCCGCCGGTTCGCCGCCGGCCTGCGCGAGATCGTGGTCGGCCAGGGCGCCAGGAGCCAGTTCCGCGACATGGATGTTGGCAAAACGCTCACCCTGGGCAACCAGACCTGGACGGTCGTGGGCGTGTTCGCTACCGGCGATGCGCATGACTCGGAACTGTGGACCGACGCCGACACGCTGGCCACCACCTACCAGCGCAGTGCCTGGCAGTCGATCAGCGTGCGTACCGACGGCAAGGCCGGCTTCGAGCAGTTCAAGGCCGCCGTGGCCGCCGATCCGCGCCTGAAGCTGGACGTGGAAACCACCCGCGTCTACTACAGCAAGCAGGGTGGTGGGTTGACCAAGCTGATCGACATCCTCGGCAAGGTGATCGGCACCATCATGGCCGTAGGCGCTGTGTTTGGTGCGCTCAACACCATGTATGCCGCCGTGGCGACGCGCGCACGCGAGATCGCCACCATGCGTGCGATCGGCTTCCGTGGCCTGCCGGTGGTGACTGCGGTGATGCTGGAAACCATGCTGCTGGCCCTGCTCGGCGGACTGCTTGGCTGCGCGGTGGCATGGCTGCTGTTCAACGGCTACAGCGTGTCCACCATCGGCAGCAACTTCAGCGCGGTAGTGTTCAAGTTCCATGTATCGCCGGAACTGCTGTGGAGCGGGCTGAAGTGGGCGCTGGGCATCGGCCTGGTGGGTGGGTTGTTCCCGGCACTGCGCGCGGCACGCCTGCCGATCACCACGGCGCTGCGCGAGACCTGAGCATCACGCATTGATTGAATGAACGTTGCGCAGGGGACGGAGCGAAGGCTCCGTCCCTTTTTTTTGCACGTCATCCACGCATGGCGTGGATCTACTGGCCCATCCGCATGGTGTGGACGCCGACGTTGTTGCAGTAGATCCACGCCATGCGTGGATGGATGCGTGTACGCACGCAACAACGATTACAGATTGCGCAAACACCGCCGCTATCGGTGCCTCTGCCCATCGCAAACGCAGCGCGCGTGACGTTGCGCACAGTGCACCTGTGGATTGTTGGTTGCGATTCATTTTCGCGGCGTTACAGCGCGCGCGGACAAACAGTTACCGATGAAAACACTCTAGAATCCGGCCCCCACGTTGGTTTGCAGCACCCCACGCGTCCATAGAACGGATGCATGTTTTTTCTGAAACACGAGATTTCACGGATGTCCCTGAAGACCACCCCGCTGCGCAACGCGATCGTCATCGCGCTGGCCGCCAGCTGCACCACGCCCGCTTTCGCACAGGAAGCCGGCGATACCCCCACCAACCTCGACCGCATCGAGATCACCGGCTCGCGCATCCGCCAGGCCAGTGTCGAGACCGCGCAGCCGGTGGTGGCACTCAACCGCGCCGACATCGAGAAGAAGGGCTACGTCAACGTTGCCGACATCCTGCAGGACGTCACGGCAGCCGGCGCACCGAGCCTGAGCCGTTCGTCCTCGCTGAGCTCCTCGCGCGATTTCGGCGGCATGTATGTCAGCCTGCGCAACCTCGGCCCGGAACGCAGCCTGGTGCTGATCGACGGCCGCCGCATGGGCGTCAGCGCCGGCGGATACTCCGACCTGGCCTCGATTCCGTCGGCGATCGTGGAACGCGTCGAAGTGCTGACCGATGGCGCCTCGGCGCTGTACGGCTCGGACGCCATCGCCGGCGTGGTCAACATCATCACCCGCAAGAACTTCGACGGTGGCGAAGCCAGCGTCTATGTCGGCCAGTACGGTGAAGGCGACGGCCAGAAGCGCTCCTACAGCGCCACCTTCGGCAAGACCTTCGACCGCGGCTGGTTCAGCGTTGGCGCCGAGCGCACCAAGGAAGACGAGATCCTCGGCGATGCGCGCGAGTTCAGCCGCTACCCGGGTGGCCCGCGCCATGCCGACGACGTCGACGCGCTGAGCCCGACCACCCAGTGGGGCACGGTCACCGTCGGTGGCAAGCCGCTGACCGTGGGCCCGGGCGGCGACCCGAGCAGCGCCGGCAACTTCCACACGCCGGATCCGGCTGACGGCGCCAACGCCAAGACCAACATGAGCCTGCTGAGCGGCCTGGAGCGCACCTCGGTGTTCGCCAACGGCGGCTTCTCGATCACCGACAACCTGCGCATCGTCGCCGATGCGCTGTACAGCAAGCGCGAGTCGACCAAGCACCTGGCCGGCTACCCGTACTCGGTCTCGGCTGCGCAGTCGCGCAACGGCACGCGCGCTGCGCTGTCCAAGGACAGCACCTTCAACAAGTGGGGCCAGGACGTGCTGTTCTCGCACCGCACCGAAGAGCTGCCGCGCGGTACCGAGAACACGCTGGAAACCAAGCGTGCCAGCCTCGGCCTGGAAGGCAGCTTCGAAACCGGTTCGCGCTACTGGGACTGGAACGTCAGCTACATGTACAACCGCAATGAAGGCGAGCGCGTTGGCACCGGCAGCATGTACCAGCCGAACGTCAACCTCGCCGTCGGCCCGTCCTTCATGGACGGCGACGTGGCCCGCTGCGGTACGCCGGGTGCGGTGATCGCCGGCTGCGTGCCGTGGAATCCGGCTGCGCCGATGGGCTACACCGGCCCGGGCTCGCTGGGCAACCAGGACGTGCAGGACTACCTGTTCACCCGCTTCGTCGACAAGGTGCGCAGCACCACCAAGGTCGCCAGCGCCAACATCTCCGGCTCGCTGTTCACCCTGCCGGCCGGCGACATCATGGGCGCGATGGGCTTTGAGCACCGCAGCGAAGAAGCCAGCTACACCCCGGACCTGATGGTGCAGAAGGGCCAGATCGCCGGCACCACCGGCCAGCCGACCCGTGGCGACTACTCGCTCAACGAGGTCTACCTGGAAATGCAGGTGCCGCTGCTGGCCGACATGGCCTTCGCCCGCGAGCTGTCGCTGGACCTGGCCGGTCGCTACACCGACTACAACACCTTCGGTTCGACCACCAACAGCAAGTTCGGCCTGAAGTGGAAGCCGATCGACAGCCTGCTGGTACGCGCCACCTACGGCACCGGCTTCCGTGCACCGACCGTGGACGATCTCTACGGCGGCGCGGTTTCCAGCCGCGATTCGTTCACCGATCCGTGCGACACGAAGTTCGGCATCGCCGCCAGCAGCCCGACCGTGGCAGCACGCTGCCAGGCGCTGAACGTGCCCGCCAACTTCCGTCAGCAGACCGGTTCGGACGGCAACCTTGCCAACCGCCCGGGCCAGCAGGCCACCTCCGATTTCAACTCCGGTTCCAACCCGGAACTGAAGCCGGAAACCGCCAAGACCTGGACCGTCGGCCTGGTCTACAGCCCGGAATTCGTGCAGGGCCTGGACGTCAGCCTGGACTGGTGGAAGATCCGCATCGACAACGCCATCGTGGGCGAGTCGGCTACCGACATCCTCAACCAGTGCTACGTGCAGGGCGTGGATTCGGCATGCGGTCGCTTCACCCGTTCCACCGCTGCGGCCACCCGCGGCCAGGTTTCGGCGCTGGACCGTTCGCTGGTCAACGCCGGCTACCGCGAAACCGCCGGCTATGACATCGGTGTGCGTTACCGCCTGCCGGAAACCGCATACGGCAAGTTCGCCATCAACTGGAACACCACCTACACCGACTACCTGGAGCAGCGCAACGACAGCGCCGCCACCACCCCGGTGGAGCAGCGCGTGGGCTGGGCCGGTGACTTCCGCGTACGTTCGACCTTCAACCTGGATTGGCAGTACGGCAACCTCGGCATCGGCTGGACCGCCCGTTACTACTCGGGCATGAAGGAAGCCTGCTCGTACGATCTGGGCGGTGGCCCGGACTGCAACATGGCCGACTTTGTTTCGCCGTATACCGATGCACAGCCGAGCCGCAAGGTGGGTTCCAACACCTTCCACGACCTGCAGGTGCGTTACAGCCTGCCGTGGGATGGCACCGTGTCGTTGGGCCTGAACAACGTGTTCGACCACCAGGGTCCGATCATGTACAGCCAGCCCAACAGCAGCTTCACCTACTACGGTGGCTTCGACATCGGTCGTTTCATGTACATGAAGTACCAGCAGCGCTTCTAAGCCTGCAACCGCGTTCCCGCCCCGGCCAACTCTCTCCTGGCCGTGGATGGAAGCAGAACGGCGCCCCTCGGGGCGCCGTTCTTTTTTGCGGCGTCGGATCCCTTTGCATCGCGAAGGGATCTGACCCCGGAGGCGCTACCGTTTCGCGCCGCGCATCGCCCGTACGTTGTCACCGACGTACAGGACCAGGCCGGCCCAGATCGCCGCAAAACCAATCGCCTTGCCGGTGTCGAACGCTTCGTGGAAGAAGAACACGCCCAGCAGCAGCTGCAGGCTCGGTGCGATGTACTGCAGGATGCCGACCAGCGACAGCGGGATGCGCTTGACCCCGTAGGCGAAGCCGATCAGCGGCACCGCCGTGATCACCCCGCCGAAAATCAGCATCAGGTCGTTTGCCCAGCCCCAGCCACCGAAGAAGCCACCGCCATGGCCGTTTTCCGACCACAGCGCGAAGCCCAGCGCGGGCAGGAACAGGTACAGGCTTTCCACGCCCAGCCCGGCCACCGGATCGACCGACACCAGCTTGCGCAGCAGGCCGTACAGGCCGAACGAGCACGCCAGGCCCAGCGCGATCCACGGCGGCGTGCCCGCATCGATGGTCAGCCAGGCCACGCCCACCGCGGCGATGGCTACCGCCAGCCACTGCACGCGGCGCAGGCGCTCCTTCAGCACCAGCACGCCCAGCAGAACGTTCACCAGCGGGTTGATGAAGTAGCCCAGGCTGGTTTCGATCACATGTCCTGCGTTGATCGCCCAGATGTACAGGCCCCAGTTGAAGGCGATGGTCAGGCTCGATACCGCCAGGATCGGCAGCGCGCGCGGTTGCGCGGCGATCTTCTTCCACCAGCCCAGCCGCGAGGCGATCAGCAGCCAGGCCACCACCAGCACGGTGCTCCAGATGATGCGGTGGGCGATGATCTGGAACGAAGGCACTTCGTTGAGCAGATGCCAGTACACCGGCACCAGCCCCCACAGCACGAAGGTGGAGGCAGTGATCAACAGGCCCCGTCGCTGTTCTTTCTCGTCCATGCTCATCGCTTGCGTGTCCTTGCCATCGTCAGTACCACCACACCCAGAAGTATCACCGCCATGGCCAGGAAGTCGCGCCAACCAAAGCGTTCACCATTCAATGCAGCCCCCAACAGGACAGCAATCACCGGATTGACGTAGGCATAGCTGCCGGCCAGCGCCGGGCGCACGTTCTGCAGCAGCCAGACGTAAGCGGTGAACGCCACGATCGAACCGAACACGCACAGGTAGGCCATCGCCAGCAGGCCACCGCTGTCGGGCAGGGTGGTGGGGCGCTCGCCGACGACCAGGCCGATCAGCACCAGCAGCACGCCACCGCAGATCATCTGCCCGGCCGCCGTCATGAACGGCCCCGGCAGGTCCTGCCCGCGTGCCCACACCGAGCCGAACGCCCAGCCGACCGGCGCGATCAGCAGCAGCACCAGCCCGGTGGGCGATGCGGTCAGGCTGCTGCCGGCGTTGAGCCAGACCACGCCGACGAAGCCAACGGCGATGCCCAGCCATTCGCCCTTGCTGGCATGCTGCCCGCGCAGGGCCGAGAACAGCGCCATCCACAACGGCACCGAGGCCACCGCGGTGGCGGCCAGGCCGGATGACACCTCGCGTTCGGCCAGCACCACCATGCCGTTGCCCAGCACCAGCATGGTCACGCCCATGATGACCAGGTTGCGCCACTGCCGCAGGGTGGGTCTGGGCATCTTCCAGAACAGGCGCAGCGCCAGGTACATCAGGCCGCCGGCAATGATGAACCGGCTGCCGGAGACCATCGTCAGTGGCAGCGCGCCGCCATGCAGGGCCTTGGCGATGCCCAGGTAGGTCGAGCCCCAGACCACGTAGACCAGCAGCAGTGCCAGCACGACAAGGCCGCCCCGTGGGGCAGCCGCAGACGGAACGGGGGGAGCCGACATGACGCACCAGGGAGCTGGGGGAACACGGATTTTAGGACGTTTTGGTTATGGTCCGGCAGCCCATGTAGTGGCACGCTGTCATCCATCCATGCCCCGCCCGCCCCTTCCGGCACCCGGCGTTGACGTGGGTTGCAGTACCAAGGAGGCTGGCCGGCAGCGCACCGCGCGCCAGGCAGCGCAATTTCCCGCATGGACGCACCGCATCGAGGATCCCCACCCGGATGAGCACTACGTCCCAATCCGCTGTCCCCAGCACCGACGGCGCCGCCCTGCGGCGTTCCATCTCCAACACCCTCAAAGGCTCCGCCGGCAACCTGGTGGAGTGGTACGACGTCTACGTGTACTCGGTGTTCGCCGTGTACTTCGAATCGCAGTTCTTCTCGCCTGAAGACAAGAACTCCACCCTGTACGTGTGGGCGATCTTCGCCGCGACCTTCCTGATGCGCCCGATCGGCGCATGGTTCTTCGGTCGCTTCGCCGACCGTCATGGCCGTCGCCTTGCGTTGACCGTGTCGGTCACGCTGATGGCCTTCTGCTCGTTCATCATCGCCATCACCCCCACCGCTGCCAGCATCGGCATCTGGGCGGCGATCATCCTGCTGTTCGCGCGCCTGCTGCAGGGCTTCGCCACCGGTGGCGAGTACGGTGCCAGCGCCACCTACATGTCCGAGGCCGCCATTCCGGGCCGCCGCGGCTTCCTGTCCTCGTTCCACTACGTCACCCTGGTGGGCGGCCATGTGCTGGCCCAGCTGACCCTGTTCGTGATGCTGACGTTCTGGGCCAAGCCGGAAATCTCCGAGTGGGGCTGGCGCATCGCCTTCGGCATCGGTGGCATCGCCGCCGTGGTCGTGTTCTGGCTGCGCCGTGGCATGGACGAGTCGCTGTCGGAATCCTCCATCGAAGCCGCGCGCGAGGGCAAGGACAAGAAGTCCGGCTCGATGTACGAACTGTTCGTGCACCAGTGGCGTCCGCTGCTGCTGTGCTTCCTGATCACCGCCGGTGGCACCATCGCCTTCTACACCTACTCGGTGAACGGCCCGAAGATGATCCAGAGCGCCTTCGCCGGCAACGACCCGATGACCGGCACCCTGATCAACCTGGGTGTGCTGGCCTTCCTGATGGTGTTGCAGCCGGTCGGCGGCTGGCTGTCGGACATCATCGGCCGCAAGAGCCTGCTGGTGTTCTTCGGTGTGGGCGGCGTGCTGTACAGCTGGTACCTGATCACGCAGCTGCCGCACCAGCACGATGCCACCCTCGCCTTCCTTACCCTGGCACTGGGCTTTGTCATCCTCACCGGCTACACCTCCATCAACGCCGTGGTGAAGGCAGAGCTGTTCCCCACCCACATTCGTGCACTGGGTGTGGGCTTCGGCTATGCATTGGCCAACTCGCTGTTCGGCGGCACCGCGCCGCTGCTGTACCAGGGCGCATTGAAGACCGGCCACGTGGACTGGTTCGCCATCTACGTCACCGCGACGATCGCGGTATCGTTGGTGGTCTATGTGTTCTTCCTCACCAACAAGGGCCCCAACTGGCTCGACGGCACGCGCAAGTAAACGCGCCGTAGTGATCGCGGCCACCGGTGCAATGCCGGTGGCCGCCGCGTGGCTGGAGATGCGGTAGTGCCGGCCGCTGGCCGGCAACTGCACATCCTTTCGGAAGGTTCATGAGCTTGCCGGCCAGCGGCCGGCACTACCGTGCGTTTGGAGGTTGCCGGCAAGCGGCCGGCATTGCCGTGCGTTTGAAGGTTGCCGGCCAGCGGCCGGCATTGCCGTGCGTTTACCGGCGGGCGGCTTCGCTCTTCTCGCGGGCGCCGTGGAATTCCGATTCCTTCTCCCACTGCGGCCAGCGACGGCTGTTGGCCAGTTCGGCGCCCAGGTCATAGACCAGCAGGGTGTCGGCCGCGTGGCCCGCCGGATCCCAGCTCGGCGTCCATGCATCGCAGGCCTGGTGGTAGCAGTCGGCGAAGTACTTCTCGCGCAGCGCGCGACCGGCCTCGACGCCGCCCTCAAGCTTGTCCAGGCCCGGGCCGATGGTGATCGCCGGCACGCCCAGGCGGGCAAAGGCAAAGTGGTCGGCACGGTAGAAGAAGCCGGCTTCAAGGTTCGGATCCGGGCTGTAGCCGCGGCCACGGGCCTTGGCCACGCGTTCCAGGTCGCCTTCCAGCGACACCCGGCCCTTGCCCCACGAGGCGATGTCACGGGTGGCACCATCCGGGCTGAACATCTCGATGTTCAGCACCGCAGCGGTCTTGTCCAGCGGCGCCAGCGGGTGCGCGGCGTAGTAGCTGGCGCCCAGCAGGCCCTTCTCTTCGGCGGTCAGGGCGACGAAGTACAGGGTGCGCTGCGGCTGCGGGCCGGCGGCGAACACCCGGCCCAGTTCCAGCACGGTGGCCACGCCGGTGGCGTTGTCGATCGCACCACGGCGGATGCGGTCGCCCTTGGCGTCGGCCTGGCCGATGCCGAAGGCATCCCAGTGCGCCGAGAAGATCACCGCCTCATCGGCGTGCTCGCCGCCGGGCAGCTTGGCCACCACGTTGCGGGTCACCACCTGCTCGCGCTTGAGCGCGAAATCGACGCTCAGCTTCGCGTTGTCCAGCGCAACCGGGCGGAAGTCCGCACTCATCGCCTTGCGCTTCTCTGCATCGAAATCCAGGCCGGCGTCGGCAAAGATCTGTTCGGCCAGCTCACGCTGCATCCAGCCACGCAGCGGCGTGTGCTGGGCCATCGCCTCGGCCTGGCCGCGCTCGATGTCGAACAGCGGCGAGGTGCCCGAACTCTTCACCGTGGCCCAGCCATACGCGGCCGGTGCGGTCTCGTGCACGATCAGCACGCCTTCGGCACCCCGGCGCGCGGCTTCCTCGAACTTGTAGGTCCAGCGGCCGTAGTAGGTCACCGCCTTGCCATCGAACGCACCTGGCGCGTCGGCTTCAAAATCGGCATCGTTGATCAACATCACGGCGATCTTGCCGTGCAGGTCCACGTCCTTGTAGTCGTTCCAGTGGCGCTCGGGCGCATCGATGCCATAGCCGACGAACACCAGCGGTGCATCCTTGATCTGCACGCGCGTGCGCGGCTGCAGGCTCTGCAGGGTCACGTCCACGCCATTGGCCAGCGCGCGCTTGCCGCCCTTCAGGGCAAGACTGGCCTTGGCCTGGCCGACCAGCTGCGCACGCACCAGCGGCACCGGCTGCACCCAGCTGCCGTCCACGCCACCCGGCTGCAGGCCGTAGCTGCGGAACTGCTCGATCAGGTACTGCACGGTGCGTTCTTCACCTTCGGTGGCCGGTGCGCGGCCTTCGAATTCGTCCGATGCCAGCACGCGCACATGACGCGACAGCGCCTGCGGATCGATGCCGCCGCCGGGCAGGTCATTGGCCGCATGGGCCAGGCCACCGACGAACAGGCAGGACGACAGCAGCAACACGCGCATCGGGTTCACGGCAACACCACGGCTAGCTTGAAAGTCACCAGAGTGTAACGTGGTCGTGACATCGCGGCGCGGCCCGGGACCGTGTCATCCACGCATGGCGTGGATCTACCAGGGGCGCAGCGGATCTCCGCCGCCAGGGCGTGCGCAGGTCAGCGCGATACACGGTCCAGCCAGCAGGCCAGGCCCTGCGCGTTGAGTTCGATATCCATCGCCAGTACTTCGCTCACTGCAGCCTGGTCCAGCGCGCAGCCATGCTGCTGTGCACGCTCCAGGTACAGCGCCTGCAACGCGGCCAGCAGGCAGCGATGACGATCGGGGCGACCATCGCACTGGCGGCCGATTGCCGCCATCGCATCGATCTGTTCGAACAGATCCTCGGCCAGCTTTTCGACCTGTTCGACACGACCGTAATGGGTCAGGTACATCGCCTGCGGTGCGTAACCGAGCATGCGCTGGATCGACGCCTTCATCGCGTCCGGGTCGAACTGCACCGGCGATGAGGTGGGGAAGATGAAAGCGCCCTGCGCGCTGTCCAGCTCGCGGTAGGAGATACCGAAGGTATCGCCGGTGAACCAGCTGCGGCTGCGCGCATCCCACACGCAGTAGTGGTGCAGCGCGTGCCCCGGGGTATGCAGCAGCACCAGCTCGCGACCGGCCAGGTCGATGCGCTGGCCGTCGTCAGCCACCACCACGCGCTGCTCGGGAATCGCTTCGATGCGGCCATAACTGCGGGCGATTTCCTCAGCGCCATAAACGGCCGTGGCACCGGCGATCAACCGGTTCGGATCGATCATGTGCGGCGCGCCGCGCGGATGCAGCACCGCGCGCGCATTGGGCAACTGCTGCATCAGCAGGCCAGCGCCACCGGCATGATCCAGGTGCACGTGGGTCAGCAGCAGCCAGTCCACCGCCTCCACGCCCAGCCCGTTGTCGGCCAGGGCCTGCAGCATCGCCGGTACCGACAGGCCGGTACCGCAGTCGACGAACGCAGCACGACCGTTTTCGATGACCAGGTAGGCGGCATCGAAGTCAGGCCGTTGGAAACCGGTATCGATGGTGTGGATGCTGGGATCGGCGGTCATCGACGCGCACCTGGCAGGATCGGGAACAGACACCCATGGTAGGCGCGCCGGCATGGCGTGATCGATGCGGCTTTGGTCGGATGGTGCCGGCCGCTGGCCGGCAATCCCGGGTTAGCCGGTTGAATGCAGTTGCCGGCCAGCGGCCGGCACTACCGATCAGCTGCAGCGCAAAGCGAACTGCGGCCGCAGCAGCAGCGCCAGTACCAGCACCGCCAGGAACGCGCCATAGGCATACAGCACCGCCAGCACCTGCGGCCAGATCGGCCCGGCGCCCGGTTGTACCAGACCGATGTGGTGGCCCCACAGCATCGCCACGATGCTCAGGGCCAGCGCCAATGCCAGCGCAGCGCCATCGAACAGGCGTCGCCGCGCGGTACGCGGCTGGCGCGGAAACAGCCAGTACAGGCTGCCCAGCAGAATGAACCAGGGCAGGAACAGCAGCAGCGACAACCAGGCCATTGCAGACTCCATGTCATCGCGCCTGAGGCGCGCGGACATCATGCCATGGGTGCAATGCCGTGGTAGTGCCGGCCGCTGGCCGGCATTCCGCCCTCAACAGCGCCGACCAAGGTCGGCATCTACCGATCAGTCGGCGCGCAGCACAGCCAGCGCCGCCAGCACCGCATCCACCTCGGCTTCCAGCTTGAACAGGTCACTCTGCAGCTGGTCACCCTGCTCGGCCTGCTTCAGCACGGCGATCAGCTGGCCGGCATCGCGCGGCGAGTCGAAGCCTTCGCTCTGGATCAGCAGCGTGCCGTCACCGGCGGTGAGCTTGAAGTAGAAACGGCCGTCCTTCTCGCGGTACTGCTTGAACAGCGGGGGAGCGGCGCGGGCTTCACCGGCATCTTCGCTGGCGATGTCGCCGGCATCGGACAGATCACGCAGGCCCACCGCATGGCGCAGTTCTTCCAGCAGCGGTGCTGCCAGCTGCTCACGCAACTGCTGGCCACGGCGCTTGAGCAGTGCTTCGATCTTCTCCGGCTCGGCCATCAGCGCGTTGTAGCGCTCGCGCAGCGGCGACAGTTCGCTGTCGATGCGCTCGAACAGCTGCTGCTTGGCATCGCCCCAGCTGATGCCATCGGCGAAGGCCTTGGCGAAGGCAGCGGTCTGCTCCGGGGTGGCGAACGCCTGGTACATCTGGAACAGCGCCGAACCTTCGGTGTCCTTCGGCTCGCCAGGGGCACGCGAGTCGGTCAGGATCGAGAACACCAGCTTCTTCAGCTCCTCGCGCGGCACGAACAGCGGAATGGTGTTGTGGTAGCTCTTGCTCATCTTGCGGCCATCCAGGCCCGCCAGGGTTGCCACCTGCTCGTCGATCACCACGTCCGGCAGCGGGAAATACTCCTTGCCGTACACATGGTTGAAGCGCTGGGCGAAGTCGCGCGCCATCTCGATGTGCTGGATCTGGTCACGGCCCACCGGTACCTGGTTGGCCTTGAAGATCAGGATGTCGGCCGCCATCAGCACCGGGTACATGAACAGGCCGGCGCTGACACCTGCGTCCTCGTCCTGGCCTTCCTCCCGGTTCTTGTCCACCGCCGCCTTGTAGGCATGGGCGCGGTTGAGGATGCCCTTGCTGGCGATGGCGGTCAGGAACCACATCAGCTCGGTGGTCTCGCGGATGTCACTCTGGCGATAGAACCACACGTGTTCCGGGTCCAGGCCACAGGCCAGCCAGCTGGCAGCGATCTCCAGGGTCGCGCGCTGGGTGCGCTGCGGGTCCTGCGACTTGATCAGGCTGTGCAGATCGGCCAGGAAGAAGAAGCTCTCGATGTCCGGCGCGCGGCTGGCCGCAATGGCCGGGCGGATGGCGCCAACGTAGTTGCCCAGGTGGGGCGTGCCGGAGGGGGTGATGCCGGTAAGGACTCGGGTCGTCATGACTGCGTGCGGGAACCTTCTATGAACGCGGCCAGTTTACCGTGCACACGGTCAACCCCGTCAGGGCCTCCGGCGCGTTCATTCACCCAACCCCGCTGGAGACGCCCGATGAAACGCCTGCTGCCCCTGCTGCTGATCCTGCCCCTGGCCGGCTTCCGCCCGGCTCCGCTGCCCCCGCCGATGCCGCAGGACGGCCCGGTGCGCGTGGCCCTGGTCGACCGCGACCGCGGCACCGAGCTGCGCAGCTACCCGGCCGACGGCCAGCGCTGGGTGGCCGGTGAGCGCGGCCACCGCTATGCGGTGCGCCTGTACAACGACAGCACGCGACGGGTGCTGGTGGTGCTGTCGGTGGACGGGGTCAACGCCATCTCCGGTGAAGACGCCGATCCCTCGCAGACCGGTTACGTGCTCAACCCTGGCCAGCGCGCCGACATCACCGGTTGGCGCAAGACCCAGGACGAAGTGGCCCAGTTCGTCTTCAGCAGCCCCAGCGGCAGCTATGCCAGCCGCACCGGCCGCCCGGACAACGTCGGCGTGGTCGGCGTGGCGGTGTTCGAGGAAGCGCGTCGCTGGTACCCGCGTCCGCAGCCGATCCTGCGCGGTCGCGCCGGGCCGGCACCGGCACCGGCGTCGGCCGAAGCCTCGGCGGCGGCCGACGCCAGCGCCAGCCGCATTGAAGGCTATTCGGCCAAGTCGCAGGCGCCCGCGCTGGGCACCGGGCATGGTGCGCGCGAAAGTTCATCGGTGCGCGATACCGATTTCGAACGCGCCACCCGCAGCCCGGCACAGGTGCTGCAGCTGCGCTACGACAGCGCCCGCAACCTGCGTGCACGCGGCATCCTGCTCGATTCGCCCTCGCGCCTGGACCGCCAGCCACAGGCCTTCCCCAACCGCTACGTGCCCGACCCGCCGGCGCGTTGATCTGCACACAGCACAACGCCCGCACCTTCCGGCGCGGGCGTTGTCGGTGGGGGCATAACGCGAGCGTTCGACGCCCGGTTACTTGTAGTCCGGGTAATCCTTGTGCATCGCTTTCTCGAAATCGCGCACTTCGGTTTCTGCGCGGTCCTTGGCCCAGCCATAGCGCTCCTGCAGGCGGCCCGCCAGATATTCGGCATTGCCCTCGGCCACATCGAAATCGTCATTGGTCAGATCGCCCCACTTCGCCTGGGCCTTGCCCTTGAGCTGGGACCACTTGCCGGAAATGATGTCTTTGTTCATTGCTGAGGCTTCCTTGGAATGCAACGGCGTTGTTACCGTGGCTGCAGCATCGCGCAGTGCACGTTGAAGCACGGTCAACCGGCCATGAAAGCGCTGCTCACCTGCTTGAATGGTTCACTACCGGTCGACACGCGGCGTCCACACGCGGCAAGCGCGCATGAAAAAGGCCGGGAAGATCCCGGCCTTTTCCGTAGTGCGCACCACCTCAGGCTCAGTTGCCCTTGGCGGCATCCTCAACCTTCTCACCAGCCTTCTGCACGTCCTTGCCGGCACCGGCAACGGTGTTGCAACCGGCCAGCAGGGCCACCGAGAACATCGACAACAGCATCAGGGCAACTACGCGCTTCATGGGCTTCTCCTTGGGTTTGCCGCTACACCGCTCAATCACGGGGTTCGGTTGTATTGATCGGGGCGGCAGGCTGGCTCGAAGCCAACACTGCCGCGTGAGGTGCAATCTGGCGGCAGGGGCGTGGAGCGCGTGTGAACGGTTCGTCCAACCGTTCAGGCTGGACCCTCTCAGTCGCGCATCAGGGTCGATTTCCCGAACAGGCTTTCGACCAGGTCCACGGCCAGTTCGGCGGTGCTGTTGTGGTTGTCCAGCAGCGGATTGAGTTCAACGATATCCAGCGAGCCCATGCGGCCACTGTCGGCGATCATCTCCATCACCAGCTGCGCTTCGCGGTAGTTCACCCCGCCCGGTACGGTGGTGCCCACGCCCGGGGCAATGCTCGGGTCGAGGAAATCGACGTCGAAGCTGACGTGCAGGTGGGTGTTCTCGTCGATGCCGGCCAGCGCCGCTTCCACGGTGCGCTTCATGCCGTTCTCGTCGATGTAGCGCATGTCGTAGACATCGACCTTGTGGGTCTTGATCAGGCGCTTTTCTTCCGGGTCCACCGAACGGATGCCGATCTGGTGCACCTGCGAAGGCTGGATCGCCGGCGAAGTGCCGCCCAGCCTGGTCAGCGCATCCGGGCCGAGGCCGCACAGGCAGGCCACCGGCATACCGTGGATGTTGCCCGACGGGGTCACCTCACTGGTGTTGAAATCCGAATGCGCATCCAGCCACAGCACGCGCAGGTCCTTGCCCTGCTCGCGGCACCAGCGCGCGACGGCAGTGATCGAACCGATGCCCAGGCAGTGGTCGCCGCCCAGCATGATCGGCATGCGGCCGGCCTGCAGTTCGGCGTAGCTGGCTTCCATCAGCGCGTGGTTCCACGCCACCACCTCGTCCAGGTGGCGATAGCCCTGCACCGGCGCGGTCCACGGGTTGCGCGGGCCGTCCAGGTTGCCAAGGTCGCGCACGTCCACGCCACGCGCTTCCAGTGCTTCAGGCAGGCCGGCCACGCGCAGGGCTTCCGGCCCCAGCCGGGCGCCGCGATGGCCCGCCCCGATGTCGGTGGGGACGCCGATCAGGGTAACGGCGGGATGATGGGCCATGGGTGCCTCCTGCGAACGAAAAAGAAGCACAGTCTAGCCAGACGCATGTGACACCACTCGCGGCGGTGCAGCAGGGCCATCGCATGGCATGATGCCGCGCGGACCCGACCGCCCCTCATGGAAGATTGCGATGTCGCCCTTCATCAACACTGCCTGGCCGCGCTTTTTCATCGGGGCGCTGCCCATCGCCGTTTTTGCGATTCTGCTGAGCAGCTCGATGGATGCGTCGCCGAATGGCTGGCTGATGCAGGCGACGCTCCTGCTGGTGCCGTTCTCGACCCTGGTATTCCTCGGGTTGGGTTGGCAGCGTCTGCGCAAGGCACACGCCGAATATCCGATCCTGAAGAGCGAGCCGCAGCGGATGCTGGCAGCGTTGATCGGCAACGTGAAGGTGGCGGCGCTGTGGTTTGGCCTGACGTTCGCCGGCATGTTCGCCCTGATGCTGGCGTGGGTAGTGCTGTACAACGCCGCCGGCTGACGGCACTTCGGGCCGTGCTCAGAGAATCGCCGACGACCACGCTTCGGTGCGGAACAGGCGCTTCTTCAGCATGTCGATCCGCCACTGCCCAGCCACGCGCTTGAGCACGAACAGGCGCTCGTAACGCAGCGCGCGGGATTTCTGTGCATGGTCACGTACCAGGACTTCGGCCTTGGAGGCCGTCGGCTGACCGACCGCGGCCAGCAGGTCCTCCGGCACGTGCACCGGCGGATTGCCCACCGACATGCCCGTGGAATACACCCGCTTCCGGTCGGTACACCAGGCCGCGAGGATGTCCGCGCGCTCCTGTTGGAATGCTGCACTACCGAGCAGGACTCCACCGACCTTGGCATCACGGTAACCACGCGTTTCCCACTCATTGCAGGCCAGCATATAGCCACGCACCACTGATGCCGGTTCCCCCTCTGCGGCCGGTTCAGGCCACGCAAGCGGCGGCGCCTCCTCCAACATCGGTGGCATCTGCGCGCCCGCTGCCTGCAGGCACTGCACCACAGCCGCATGCCCGCGCGCTTCGGCCAGCGACAGCGCATTATGTCCTTCGAAATCCACGCGTGCGACATCAGCACCGCCAGCCAGCAGCAGCTCGACCATCGGCAGATGACCGCCCTGCGCCGCCACCATCAGCGGTGTGCGATGCAGTTCCGGGGAGGCCGCGTCCAGCGAGGCGCCGCGTGCGATCAGCAGGCGTCCGATGTCTGCGTCGTTGCGCTCGGCCGCCCATCCCATTGCGGTAAAGCCCACCGCCATGCAGGCGTGCTGGATGTTGGCGCCACGGTCCAAAAGCCGCAACACCGAGTCAGTCTTTCCGGCGATCACAGCCGAAAGCAGCGGAGTACGTCCGGTGCCCTTGTGCTGCCACTCGATATCGGCACCCGCATCCAGCAATGCGTCGATTCGGTCAAGATCCTGTTTCTCGGCTGCCTTGGCCAGAAGATGGGACATGGTGGTGCCGCCAGACGGGTGTAAGGGTAGTCACCTTAGGGCTGCAGGCACGATGAGCTCAACCCCCGCGGCGGCGAATCGGCGTCACGCTCTGCACCCGGCCGTCGTTGCGCATCATGCACAGGAAGCGGCCCTCGGGATAATCGATGATCAGTTCCTGGTAATCGGTGCCGACCGGCACCTGGGTCACCAGCGTGCCCTGTGCGCCTTTGCTTGCATTGCACGAACCGAGCGCGGTATCGCCCGCTGGCGCGTTGGCTGCAGCCTTGGACATGTTGCGGAACGTCGCGCGGCAGCCACCGTTGACCCAGACCGAATGCCGCGACAGGCCCCAGTTGCTGCCCTGCTCGCAACGGGTACGGCTGAGCTGGCGCACGATCTCCACGTTGCCACGCGTGTCCATGTCACAGGACACCTGGCGCTGGTCGGTGGATTCGCAGGTCACCTCGCGTGGCAGTGCTGCATCGTCATCGCGATCCTCACGGTGGTGCCTGCCACCTTCCACGGCAGTCGCCGGCGTGCCGTTGTTGCTGACCTGGCAGATGCCGTTGGCACCGCCGCGTCCGGTGTAGCTGACCTGCGGCGTACCGTCGTCACCGGTGCTGATTGAAAGCGTGGTGCCGCTGCTGGCATCGCGCGCTTCGAAATAGCGATCGTTGAAGCGCTTGAGGGTGGTCTCGCGGCCCTGCACGTAGACCGGCCCGCCCTCGTCTGCATGGACATCCAGCCCACCGGGGCAGCTGGCATTGATGAACGGCACGGCGGCCATCGCCGGTGCTGTGAAGGCGCTGGCGAGCAGCGCAACGGTCAACGGCAAGCGGTGGCGGCGCATGGTCGGCTTCCTTGTGAGGAGTGAGCGGAGGGCGCCAGTATGGGGGCTGCCGGAGTTGCTCGACCGTGAGGAATATCAAGCAACCGATCACGGGCTGCAGACCACCGCCATCAGGCCAGCGCTATCATCGGGCGGATCACACGGACGTCCGGTATGCACACATGACAGCTCCTCCCTTCGACCACGCGCAGCAGCAGCTGCTGGCGCTGCAGCAACGCATCCATGCCTTCAATCTGGACAGTGCCGCCGAGCATGAACTGGATATCCAGGACCCGGCCGGCCCGCTGTGGGCAGCGCTGCAGGAACGGGTGACCGTGGCGCCGTTGTACGGCGGCCTGCACGTGGAGTTCTTCGGCAACCCATGGGAAGAGCCATTCGCATGGACGCTGGCCTGCCTGTCCGACCAGGGCGTGGCCGATGCGATCATGTCGCTGTCGTTCACCGGCCCGGACGAAGGGGCCAATGGCACGCGCGAGTGGGAGTTCACCGCGCTGCTGGACAGCGATGTGCGTTTCCCGCGCCTGCGCTCGTTGTCGATCAGCCCTACCGAACCGGCCGACCACAACATGTCGCTGGTGCAGCGCGCGGGCACCATCATGGAAGAAGACGGCGAGATCGCCTGCTTCGTTTCCAAGGCCCCGTATCTGAGCGAACTGGTCGTGCCGAATGCACCGGACGCCGCGTTCTTCGAGGTTCCGCTGCCACACCTGCACAGCCTGCGCATCGGCGGTGGCTCTGACACCCAGCGCTTCATCGACAACCTCGCCGCATCACGCAACCTGCCTGCCTTGGGCCTGCTGGATTTTTGCGAATCGACGGAGCTGCAATTCGTCTGGGCTGATGCCCGTGAGACCGATGCGGTCACGCCTTTCGCGGCCTATGAGCGCTTGTTCGCCAGCGATGCCTTCGATGCGCTGCATACCTTCCGGTTGCGAAACAGCGCGTTGGATGTGGCGCAGCTGCAGACGCTGCAGGCCATGCGCCCACGGTTGTCGTTCATGGTCATCCAGGCCGCGACGGGGGGCTATGTCAGCCATTTCGCCAAGGATGTGTTTCCGTGGCGACACCTGGTGCCGGGTGATCCGGGGACGCGTTGATCGCCGCGCGGGTGCGTATGATGGTTGAGTGGATTGCTTGGTGACGTGGTTAAGCTGGCTTGACACGTTGCGCCGGCTTTGCGCCGTGCGATTGCAGCGCTTCTGCCTGTTTCATGATCCAACAGCACGCCGCGCAGGATGTCGTTTTTGCCTTGGGATTGGCCACGACAAGCCAATTGCGATAATTCATTTTTCCTTTCAAACAGCGCGATGCCATCGGAACAATCGACTGGCAGCCCGTGATTCTGCCTGCGCATGATGAACTGCCACCGAAAACCAGTGGCCGGGACTTCCAAGCCCGTGCAATCGAAGCTGTTTACGCTTGTCAGCCGGCGTCGCCTCTTGCGGGTGGCGCCGGCTGACACTCCGTCTGCTGCCTTATGGCGGGCGGTGCGTGGGGGCCTTGCGCCCGCCGGCTCATCGATTCCCGGTCTTGGAAGCCACGCATCGCCCGCCACCCCCTGCGGTGGCGCCTCTGTTGCACCCGAGGATGACCACATGTCCGCCCCTGACTATCCCTATCTGACCGCCACGCTGGGCGACGCCGCCGAACGCCTGCCCCCAGAGCTTGCGCAGCCGTTGGAAGCCGCGTTCGCCGCCGCCGTCGATGTCCCGGACCCGATCACGTTGCAAGGCTGCCTGCAGCGCATCCGCAACGGCGATGGTGCCGACGGTCAGCCGTGGCGCGGGCCAACGCTGGCACCCGGCCAGCGCATGGCCATGGCACGCGCCGACCGCGCCGCTGCCGGGCTGACCACCTTGCTGGAAATATTCCACGCCGCCGAGCGAGTGCGGGTCGATGGAGGCGACGAGCAGCAGATCGGCGACGGAACGCGCGAAGGGCTGCTGCTGGCGTGCCGGGGATTGGCGGAGTATGTGGAGCTGCAGCTGCATGCGGCGTAGGCACACAGACACTAGCCGACCCATGCAACAAAAGGGGCAATGGAGATTGTCGGGAGATGGTGCCGCTTATCCGAATCGAACGGATGACCTACTGTTTACAAGACAGTTGCTCTACCAACTGAGCTAAAGCGGCACGGGGTGAAACGCCGACGGCAGCGCCGTGGTGGGGGAATTCTAGCGCAGTCGCGTGCATTCCAGCGACCGTTGCTGCGCGGCGCCACTGCGCTGCTGTGCCTGGGCCGGTTCGCTGCCGGTGGCCAGCTGCCCTTCCAGCCACCATTGGCCGGCATCACCACTGGCGACCAGGCGTGGCTGGAAGCCGGCGGCCTGCACTGCAGCCATGCGCCGTTCGGCGCCCTCGCGGTTGCGGTACTGGCCCAGCGCAATGGCGTTGGTCTCGTCGCCCTGGCTGATGATGTAGTAGTCGCTCAACCCGGCGGCGACGATGCGCTTGACCGTGGCCTGCGCGTCATCGCGGCTGGCGGCGGCGGGCAGCAGCACGCGGTAACGGGCACTGCCGCTGGCGGCGGGCTGCTCGCGCAGGCGCACCTGGCTCAACAGGTTGCCCGCACGACTCTGCGCAGCGCTGGCAGCGGCGCGGTCGGCGAACGGGCCCAGCGCCAGGCAGCGCGGCGGTACGGCAGGGGCTGCGGGTTTCTCGGTCACCGGTTCGGGCGCTGGCTTGGCGACGGCGGCCATCGGCTCAGGCGCCTTCACTGGTTCGGCGGGCTTGCCGGGTGCTGCAGGTGTCGCCGCTGCCGGTGCGGGTGCAGCGGCCACTGCGGTAGCCGGCGCCGCCTCACGCTCCACCAGTGCTTCAGTGGGTGCCGCTGCCGAGGCCTGCGCGGCCACCGCCGCATCGGTGCCACCGGGCAACCAGCGCAGCTCGGCCACGCCGGTCGGGGGCGGTGGCAACGGCGCACGCGCGGGTTCATCGCGCAACAGCCACCAGGTGGCAACACCAAGATTGAGGATCGCCAGCACGACGATCAGGGCACGGGTCAGCATGCGCCGATACTAGCCTGCGGGCTGGTGCACCGCCCAGCGGGCGAGGCCATCCAGCACCAGCGAGGGGTGATAGTCGGCGCCGTCCAGCAGCGGCATCAGCGCGGGTGCGCCACCACCATGCACCAGCAGCGACGGCATGACGCCCAACAGCGCCTGTGCCTGGCGGGCGCTGCGTTCAACCAGCGCCACGGCTGCACCATCGCAGCCGGAGGCCAGCGCATCGGCGGTGTCGTTGGCGAATTCGCTGTAGTCACCGCCGCTGGCCGGCAGCTGCACCGCGCGCGCGTGCAGCGCCTCGCGCATGGTGGTCGGCGAGGCGGAAATGCGTCCACCGTGATGCTGGCCGTTGGCATCCAGCAGGTCGATGGTCAACGCGGTGCCGACACCGACCACCAGCACCGGCCGCTGTGCCTTGGCGGCAGCCAGCAGCGCCAGGAAGCGGTCGACACCGAATTTTTCCGGCTTGGCGTAGGCAATGCGTACACCCGCACACTGGGCGCTGGTGCGCACCACATGCACGTGCTCGAAGCGGCGCTGCAGCTGATCCAGCATCGCGCTGGTCAGCGATGGCGCGGCGACGCTGGCCACAAACGCGGTGCCGCCACTGGGCAGGCTGTGCGGCGGTTGCCCGGCCATGCCTTCGGCGCCATGCGCCCAGGCCTGCACATCACCGGCACGATCACCCTGCAACGGCGCGAACTTGAAGCGCGAATTGCCCAGATCGAACAACCAGTCGCTCATGCTTTTCTCACACTGACTTCGCCGGCATGCAGCAGGCGCTCGCGGCCATCGATGCGCACGCGCAGCGCGCCATCGTCAGCCAAGCCGAGCGCGGTACCGTGCTGCCATTCGCCATCCAGCTGCACGCGCACTTCGCGCCCGGCCAGCATGTCGAACGCTGCGTAACGCGGCAGGAACGGCGCCAGCCCTTCCCGGTCGAATTCCTCCAGCGCCGGCAGCAGGCGTGCCAGCACCGCCGCCACCACCGTGTTGCGATCCACCGAAGCGCCGGCCAGTGTGTCCAGGTCCACCCACGGCTGGGTGATCTGTTCGGCGAAGGCCGGCGGCATGTGCACGTTGATGCCGATGCCGATCACTGCACGCGCCGGGCCGGCGTATTCGCCACCACCCTCGGCCAGCAGGCCCACCAGCTTGCGGCCATCGACCAGCACGTCGTTCGGCCACTTCAGCTGCGCCTGCGTGTAGCCCAGATCGTGCAGGGCTTCGGCCACGGCGACGCCGGCGACCAAACTCAGCCCGGCCAAACGGCCCAGGCCACCCTCGAACAGGCGCAGCACCGACAGATACACATGCGCGGCCAGCGGCGACGCCCAGGTGCGCCCGCGACGGCCACGGCCGCCAGTCTGGCGCTCGGCCAACAGGACGCTGACACCGCGCTGGGGCGCGCTGCAGCGCAGCAATTCGGCGTTGGTGGAGTCCACCGTCCAGGCCACCTGCAGGTCGTGCAGCAATGCTGCGGCCTCCTTGGGCAGGCCGGCGCGGATGGCCCCGGCGTCCAGCAGGTCGACCGGCCGGGTCAGCCCGTAGCCCTCGCCTGCGCGACCTTCAACCTCGACGCCAGCGGCTCTAAGCCCTTGAATTCGCTTCCAAATGGCGGCCCGGGTCTGGCCCAGCTCACGGGCCAGGGCGTCGCCGGACAGGCGACCGGCAGCGAGTTTGGCCAGCAATTGGCGATCGTCCACGGCAGCTTCCACAAGGTCAGGACGGAATTATGCGGGAAACCCGCCAGCGGCGCCCGCCGGCCCCGGTTCCGGCGGGCTTCCAATCTGGCGCCGGGTTCGGGCTAGAATCGGGAACTCACCTTCCCTTAACGTGGATGTCGTCAATGCGCCGTTATGCCCATTGCCTGATCCTGCTGACGATGCCCTTCGCGGCATCTGCCACAGCAGCGCTTGATGACAGCCGTGGCGCCTGCGTCTACTCGGCCAGCGATGCAGCCTCGCAGCGCACGCTGACCAACGCGCCGACAGCGACGGCCGCCAAGCCGGCACCGGTACGTCCGGCCGCCGCGACCAGCAGCGGCGGTGGCGGTGACGACGATGTACTGCAGCGCATCCGTGCGCCGAAGTGGCACAGCTACCTGCCGGGTATGTTCCGCTGATCAAGTCGTTGCTGCAGTGGTTGCGGCCCGCGCCGCGACCGATCGAAGACGCACACTGGAACGATGCCTGCCACCGCGCAGCGTGGTTGCGCGGCCTGGACGACGAACGGCATGCACGCCTGCGCGCGCTGGCCACGCGCTTCCTGCATGAGAAGACCATTTCCCCGATCGGTGACCTGCAGCTGCAGCCGGCCGATGGCGTGCTGCTGGCCGCACTGTGCTGCCTGCCGCTGCTGGAGTTCGGCGAGGTGGGGCTGGAAGGCTGGTCGCAGCTGATCGTCTACCCCGATGCGTTCCGCGTGCATCGCAGCCATATGGACGCTGCCGGCGTACTGCACGAGTGGGATGACGAGCTGATTGGCGAGTCGTGGGACAGCGGTCCGTTGATTCTTTCGTGGGCCGATGTGCAGGCCGACCTGGCAGCACCGCATGAGGGTTACTGCGTGGCCGTGCATGAAATGGTGCACAAGCTGGATGCGCTCGACGGTGCGATGGACGGCACGCCGCCGTTGCCGCGTGCGTGGCAACGCGAGTGGGCTGCTGACTTCCAGAAATCGTACGACGCGTTCTGTGCGCAGGTGGATGCCGGCGTGGAAACACGGATCGATCCGTATGCGGCCGAGGCACCGGAAGAGTTCTTCGCGGTGGCCAGCGAGTACCACTTCTCTGCGCCGGACCTGCTGGCCGAAGCGTTGCCGGAGGTGGCTGCGCATCTGCGGCGGTTCTACGGCGAGCCGCCGGCAATGGTCGGGTGATTCATCCGTCCGCCGGGCATGGCCCGGCGCTACCCGAGGGTCTACGTCGACCGGATCGGGTTGCAACGGATCGTTACGGCCCCGGCGGCAGCCGCACTTCGAAACGGGCGCCGCCCAGTTCGCTGGAACGGGACACCTGCAGCTCGCCGCGGTAGTCCTTGATCAGGTCCTGCACGATCGACAGGCCGATGCCGTGGCCCTGTACGCGCTCATCGCCGCGCACGCCACGCTGCAGCACCTTGCCGATGTCCTCCGGAGCAATACCCGGGCCATCGTCATCCACCGCCAGCAGCAGACCGGCGCGACGCGCATTCGGCGCCGGCAACGGCTGCGCGGTCAGCAGCACGCGGCGCTTGGCCCACTTGAACGCGTTCTCCAGCAGGTTGCCCAGCAGTTCCTGCAGGTCACCCGGTTCGCCGTGGAAGCGCGCGGCCGGGTCGATGTCGAATTCGCACAGCACGCCCTTGGACGCATAGACCTTTTCCAGGCCACGCACGATCTCTTCGGCGTTGGATTCGATCGGCAGCGGTGCCGAGAACAGCTTGTGGCCCGACGAGGCCGCGCGTGCCAGCTGGTAGGACACCAGGTTGTTCATGCGCTGCAGCTGCACGTCCAGCTCTTCGCGCAGGGCGCCATCGCCGGCGCCGCTGTCCATCTGCGTACGCAGCACCGCAATCGGCGTCTTCAGGCTGTGCGCCAGGTCGGCCAGGGTATTGCGCTGGCGTTCCAGGTTCTCACGCTCGCCCTCGATGAAGGCATTGATGCTGTCGGTCAACGGCTCCAGCTCGCGCGGGTGGCGTTCGCTCATGCGCTCGGTCTCGCCGCGCTGGACCTTGGTCAGTTCGGTGATCACCCGCCGCAACGGGCGCAGGCTCCACTGCAGGATGACCGTCTGCAGCAGCAGCAGGATCAGGCCGATGCCGCCCAGGTAGAACCAGACCCGGCTGCGGAACACGCGCAGCTGCGCACCCAGCGCGCGCGAGTCTTCCATCACGTAGATGGTGTACGGGAATTCGGTGGCCGGGTCGGCGTCGGCATCCCACACCAGGCCCAAGCCATAGCGATACACCGAGCCCTGGCTGCCGTCGATCTGGATCATCGGCAGCGGGCCTTCGAACACTTCCTGGCGCGGAGCCAGCAGGCCGCCGCCGACGGTGGGCAGCATCGGGCCTTCGGCGGACATCGAATTGCCCTTGCCGTCGGGCATGACGACCTGCAGGTACAGACCGCTGCCGGGCACGTCGAAACGCGGATCCGGCGGCTGCTCGCGGATGTACAGCGAGCGGTCGCGGGTGAAGTCGATACCGGCCGCATAGGCGGTGGCATAGTTCTTCAGGCGCTCGCGCAGGTTCGCCTTCGCCGTATCGGCGAAGGCGGCATCAAGCGCGTAACCGGCCAGGGCCAGGAACGCGACCAGACCCACTGACGCGGCGAACATCTGGCGCGCCTGCAGAGAGCGCGGCCGCCAGCGTCGGAAGAACCACAGACGGCCGGACATCGTTTATCGCCTGTTGAAGGCCTCAGCCCTCGTTGCGCGGAATCGCGAAGCGGTAGCCACGACCGCGCACGGTCTCGATCGGCTTCAGTTCGCCATCCGGGTCCAGCTTCTTGCGCAGGCGGCCGATGAACACTTCCAGCACGTTCGAGTCACGATCGAAGTCCTGCTGGTAGATGTGCTCGGTGAGGTCGGCCTTGGAGACCAGTTCACCGGCATGCATCATCAGGTACTCCAGCACCTTGTACTCATAGCTGGTGAGATCGACATTGCTGCCGGCCACGCTGACGGTCTGCGCTGCCAGATCCAAGGCAACCGGACCGCATTCCAGGGTCGGCTTGCTCCAGCCGGCGGCGCGGCGCAGCAGCGCGTTGACGCGGGCCAGCAGCTCTTCCACATGGAACGGCTTGACCAGGTAATCGTCGGCGCCCTGCTTCAGGCCCTCGACCTTGTCCTGCCAGCTCGAACGCGCGGTCAGGATCAGCACCGGGAACTTCTTGCCTTCGTCGCGCAGGGCCTTGATCAGCTCCATGCCCGACATCTTGGGCAGGCCAAGGTCGATGATGCCGACGTCGAACGGCACTTCGCGGCCCATGTACAGGCCTTCTTCGCCGTCCTGCGCTGCATCGACGGCAAAACCTTCGCGCTTGAGCCGGGCTGCCAGGGTCTCACGCAGCGGGGCTTCGTCTTCGACCAGAAGGATACGCATGAACTCTCCCTAGTGTGCTGGGTGCGGCCCGGAGGCCTGTGGGTACGGGTTGATAGCGACAACTATCCCTGTTCAGGGGTTATCGCCGCGTAGTGATGACATATCCGACCGCGGCGTGCGCGGCTGTGAACGTGCCGGGGCGGGGTCGTCCATGTAGCGGACCCGACCGCGGTCGTCCATGTATTTGACCCGGTTGATGTCACGACCATCGAACGGCACACGCTCGGCGCCCAGGATGTGGCCACCGGTGGTGCGCTGCACGCGGCGCACGGCATCGGACAGCGAGCGCTCGTTGCTGGCGCCACGGCCTCCACGCTCCATCATTTCTGCGCGCCCCTGTTCCCGCTGCGGGTCCTGCGCCAGCGCCGAAGACAGCGGGGCAGCCGCCAGGACCACGCAGGTGGCCAGGGCAATACAGCGGTGGAAGGGAGCGGAAGACATCGATGCGATCCTAGCCGAGCACGGCGATTCGTTCAAAAGTCGTAAATCCGGGCACCGGAATGGAACCCGGCGTTTTACAAATCTTTTGCAAATTCTTGGTTTCGGGCAGTGAATCCGGTCTGAACTTTTCCAGATGCTCCAGACCGTTGTTCAGCTAAGTGAACATTCGGGACGAAACGGCCGCCCTTGTCAAGTCAGGAATGTGACTGCCGTCACGCAGCGGCGCGCTCGGCTTCGCGTTCGGTGACTGCCAGCGCCTGCTCGACCAGCGCCCAGTCGGCACCGGGGCGATGGGCACCCTCGCTCAGCACCTGGCGGAATGCGCGGCCGCCGGGCTGGCCGTGGAACAGGCCGAGGATGTGGCGGGTGATGTGCTTGAGGGCCAGGCCCTCGCCCAGGCGGGCTTCGATGTACGGGCGCAGGGCGCGCAGCAGCTCACCGCGCGGACGCAGCGGCGCGCCGGTCTGCAGCGCTTCCAGCTGATGCAGCAGGTAGGGGTCGTGGTAGGCCGCGCGACCGAGCATGACGCCATCGACGTGCGCGGCCTGCGCCTGCACCGCCTCGATGCTGGCCAGGCCACCATTGAGCACCACCGGCAGTGCCGGGCGCTCCTGCTTCAGCCGGTAGGCCCAGTCGTACTTCAACGGCGGAACCTCGCGGTTCTCCTTCGGCGACAGGCCCTTCAGCCAGGCATTGCGGGCGTGCACCACCACCATCGCGGCGCCGGCCTCGACCTGGCGGTCGACGAAACTGGCGAATACCTCGTAGTTGTCGTCTTCGTCCACGCCCAAGCGGCATTTCACCGTCACCGGGATGTCCACTGCCTCGACCATGGCCGACACGCATTCGGCCACCAGCACCGGCTCGCGCATCAGGCAGGCACCAAAGCGCCCGGCCTGCACGCGGTCGGACGGGCAGCCGCAGTTGAGGTTGACCTCGTCGTAGCCCCAGTCGGCGGCGATGCGCGCGGCCTGCGCCAGCAGGGCCGGATCGCTGCCACCGAGCTGCAGTGCCAGCGGCTGTTCGCTGGCATCGAAACCGAGCAGGCGCTGGCGATCGCCATGGATGACCGCATTGGCGTGCACCATTTCGGTGTACAGCCGCGCACCCGGCGCCAGCAGGCGGTGGAACACCCGGCAATGGCGGTCGGTCCAGTCCATCATGGGAGCGACGGACAGGCGCAGGGAATCAGCGTAACGGGCGGTGGCGGACGTCATCGGGCGGTTGATCGTGGAGACTGGCATTGCCAGTGAGATCAATAGTTTACACCGGGCGGATGAATGGCGGCGGGCAGCCGGGGATGCAGGCCGGGTTGCCGCTGCCGCCCTTGCGTGGGGATACTCGGTACGCGAGTTCCTGTTGCACCGCATCTGTTGGAAGGGAAGCCACAATGAAACAGACTGCATCCTCGCTGGCTGGCCCTGGCCTCGCCTACCTCACCCTGCTGACGGTGCTGGCCTTGGGCAGTGGTTGCAGCAGCGTCCGCGACGCACGCCTCGCCGAAATCAGGCCGGGCCCACGATGCGACTTCACCGAAGGCGCCACCTTCGACAACCGGCCGTCCTACCTGTCGGCAGGACAGGAAAATGCGCCCATCGGCGCGCTTTCCAGGCTCTTTGGCGTCTACAACAAGGACATCCACCAGGTCACGATCCGCCAGGAGGCGAGCCGGCTGGTGGCCCGCTTCCATGCCGCCGACGGCACCGGCATCGAGGCTGCAGGCAGCGCTTCCAGCAAGAGCTACAGCGCCGAAGGAGAACAGCTGGTCATCAACCGGTGGTCATCGTGCAAACCGGGCGAGGCCGGCGCCGGCTGCGTCTGGTCGCGCGTGGAACTGTCCTGCACGGTGGAAAACGATCTGGTGGTGAAGCAGGTGGACGGAGGCGCGGTCCTGCTGGCCCTGATCATCCCGATGGGCCAGCGCAGGACCCAGTTCGGGGTGTACCGGCGGGTCGACCCTGCAGAATGAATCGACAGAAGGCCCCGGGTCGTTGGGCCCGGAGCCTTCGGCCACAGTGCAGCAGGCTTACAGGCCGCGGTTGCGCACCTGCTCCTGCTGCTGTTCCTGCACGCGCTGATTGAACTGGACATCCAGTTCCTCGGTCTGGCGGGTGCTGGCCTCGACCGACTGCGACACGGCCTGTCGGCTGTCGACGAAGGTGCGCTGCGCAGCCGGGTCGCCGACATTGCCCTGCACGGCGAACAAGCCGCTGCCATCCGGGCGTGCGACCACATGGTCGATCTGGCGCATGCCGGCGACCTTGCTCTCGTAGGCCAGCTGGCCGGCGGCGCGTTCGGTTTCCTGCGCATTGGCGAACAGCGGGCACAGGCCAGCCTGCACGCGCTGCTGCTGCAGCTCCTGTAGTTTCTCCAGGGCCTGGTTGAAGCGCGGATTCTCGGCATGCGAAGGATCGCGCATGCTGGGCGCTGCCGGTGCGGTCGGTTCGGCGCGTGCCGGGGCGGCGGCGGTCTGCGCGCCGGCCTTCACTGCGGCCGGGTCGTCCAAGCGCGCCAGGGTCTGGCGGCCGGCCTTGCCATCCTGCTCCAGGCCGTTGTTGGCCTGGAACTGCTTGACCGCTGCCAGCGTGTCCTTGCCAAAGATGCCATCGGTGCCCAGCGCCTTGCCGTCGGCGGCGGTGTAACCCAGCGCGGCCAGCTTGCCCTGCAGTGCCTTGACCTCATCGCCACGTTCGCCCTTCACCAGCATGCCGTCGGCCATCGGCGCCTGCTGCGTGGCGCGTGCGGCCTGCGCTGCTTCCGGCCCCTGCGCGTGTACCTTGCCGCCGAGGGTGATGCGGTCGTTGAGCATGTCGCCGAGGTAGCGGCGGAACTGCGCCGGCTCCACTTCGATATGCGCATGCACCGGTTTGCTGCCGGCGTTCGACTGCTGGATCAGCGGAGCGCCGTACTCGACGAAGTCACCGTTCTTGTAGGGCGACGTGCCGGCGGCGCCGTGCAGCACCTGGCCTACCAGCTCACGGCGCGGATCGCCGGCCGGGTGGCTGTAGAGGCTGATCGAATTGGTCGCGTCCTTGTTGAACTGCGCGTAGCCGGCCACCGGGTTCGGAATCATCACATCGCGACTGCCCAGGCGATCGGTGAGGATCAGGTCCTTGCGCACCAGCGGAATGTCATTCTTGTCCTCACGTGTGCGGATGTTCTCCATCTCGCCTTCGACCATGCCCGATTGGCGGTCGGCCTTGCGGGCATCGCCGGTGCGCACGGCTTCGGCATTGGTGTTAGGGTGATGGATCTTCAGTTCGCGATAGGCCGTTTCGCCACTGATGCCGTGGGCCAGCGTGCGGTTGCTGGTGACATTGCCGTAGGGCTCGATCACCGTGATGCGGCCGCCACCGGGGGCGGCCGCCAGCGGCGCACCATCCGTAGAGGGCGCCTTCGGCTCGTGGCGTTCTGGCGAGGGTACCGATGGCGGTGCCGGTGCCGGTGTCTGTGCGGGTGGGCGAACCCCGGCGTTCAGTGCAGACAGCGTGTCACGCCCCGCCTTGCCGTCTTCTTCCAGCCCATGCGCCTTCTGGAACTGACGCACCGCGTGGTAGGTATCGCTGCCGAAATCGCCGTCGGGCTTCAGCACCTTGCCATCCACACCGGTATAGCCGGCCTGCGCCAGCTTCTGCTGCAGCGCGAGCACTTCATTGCCGCGTTCGCCCTGCACCAGCACACCGTCGGCCATCGGTGCACGCGCCGGGCGCGCGGCGGACTGACGATGCGCCGGCTCGCCGAACGCCTGTTCGTAGGTCTTGCCCCGGTACGGCTGCGGATCGTGGTTGATCATGTCGTAGCGCGCCAGCGCAACCAGCTCGGACTTTTCATTGAGCGTGCGCTCGCGCAGCGAATCCCACTGCTTGGGCGAGCTCTCGAAATGGCGCTGGACGTTGGCGTGCTTGTAATCCTGCACGGCCCTGACAATCTGCTCGTCACTCAGCTCGGACAGCTTGTAATCATCACCATAGGCTTGTTTCAGGCCATTCTGGAATACACCACGGGTCATGTTGCGATACTGCACCGACGTGCTCCACAGCGCGTCCTGCACGGCAGGGCCGCGACCTTGCAGGTCCACGCCGACCTTCTTCAGGCGATCCATCTGCACGTCGTAATACTGGCGCTGGATGAAATCGTGCTGTTCCTGGGCGAAGCCCTTTTCGTCGCGTGCGGCCACCGCTTTCCAGCGCTCGCTGAAGGCTTCCGTCGCAGGCTTCAGGCCGTGGAACTGGTCCGCATAGCGGGACGACTTCAGGTACTCGTCCACCCCGCCAACGGCGCTGGCGAACTGGTAACTGCCATAGGACACGCCGCCATGGTCACCCTTGCCCGAGGAAATCCAGCCTGGACCACGGTTGTCGGTTTCAAAACGGGCGGAGGTCTGGCCGCGATGCCAGTGTTCCATCGCCTTCCTTGCATCGGTCACTACATCCATGTCGAAGGACTCCTCTCAGTTGGCAATGCGGTGGATTGAGGTCACTTGCTCCGTGCAGCGGCCTGCAGCTGGTCAACGCGGTTGGCCACGCGGTTGATGCGGCACGACTGCGCGTCCAGCCTCTGGCCCTGACCATCGGTTTTGGGATCCCAGCGGCAATGGCGATTGGTGTCCGACCACCAGGCAGCCTGCGCATCCATCCAGTCATCCTTGGCCTTGCTGTCGGGACTTGCCACGACACCGGCGACGATCTCGGCCAGGCGGTCTTCCTGGTAACTCAACTCCTCGTCGCCACATGCCTGCAGGCGTGCTGTCACCGCTTCGCTGGCGTCCACGCAACGGGTGTACGCAGGACGCAGGTTGGCCTGGGTGTAGGAGGCATCGGGCAGCGGCGCGGGAAAGTCATCGGCATCCGCGTCGGCATCGGCGGCTGTAGTTGCAGGCGTCGCGCTGGCCGGTGTCGATGTGGCTGCCGGTGTTGGCTCATCTGCGCTGGCGGCAGCGGCAACCGTGGCGCTGTCGGCCGAAGGGGCCTGGCAGGCGCCCAGCAACAGGCACAGCACCAGCGCAATTCCGCGTCGGATTTCAAAGGCGGATCGATCAATGCGCGCAGGCGCGCTCAAGGCTTGCATTGCTTGCTTCTCCCTGGTGAGTCGCCGGGTGGGTCGGCAAAGAGGAGCCGTCCATCGGCCCCATCACGGTGAGGATGCTACGCCAGCGCAGAATGCCGATGCCTGACTGAATTCAGGTTTCAGCCGACATCAACGCCGCTCGCGCGCCTGCAGTTCCACCGCGCGGTTGGCGTAGCGGTTGATGAGGCACGACTGCGCGTCCAGCGCCTGGCCCACGCTCTCTGTAGCCGGGCTGCAACGCTTGTCGGTGTCCTCGGCCCAAGTGGCCTGTTCGTCCATCCAGCGGTCCTTGGCCGGACTGTCGGGGCCGTTCATCAGGCGCGCCACTTCGGCCTGCAGCTGCGTCTGGTGGTAGGCCAGCTCGGTATCGCCGCAGGCCTGGATATGGTCGTTCATGCCACGGGCCTGCTGCACACAGCGGATGAATTCCGGGCGAAGCGTGGTGTAGGAGGTATCGGGCGGGCCGCTCTGCGCCATCAATGCGTCGGCACGGTTGGCCACGCGGAACAGGCGGCACTCCTGTGCCTTCTGCAGGTCATCCACACCGGCATTGGTCGGAGCGGCGCAATGACGGTCGGTATCGCTGCGCCAGGTCGCCTGGGTGGCAAGGAACGCCTGCTTCGCAGCAGCGTCGAGCCCGGTCACAGTCTTGCTGGCACCCTCCTGCAGGCGCCCTTCCTGATAGGCCAGTTCATCCTTGCCGCAGGCCTGCAGCTTGCCCGCATCCTCCACGCCATCCACGCACCAGCCATAAGCCGGGCGCAGGCGACCGTCCGTGTAGGACGCATCCGGGTACCGAGAGGAATCACCGGTCACTGCATGGGGGGGCGCTGCCGGCGCTGCCGGCGCTGCCGCGGCGAGCGGAACCGGAGCGGCCGCCGCTTCGGCCGATGCAGGGGTAGAAGGCGCCTGACACGCGGTGAGCGCCAGGCACAGGGCCAGCACCTTCCAGTACCGACGGCCGGAGGCGATCTGTTCATTGCCCCCGTGGGCATCCATTACCTGCATTGCTTGCATCTCCCTTGCGTGTGGCCAGCGGGTGCCGGCCGGGAGGGTCCGTCCATCGGCCCCGATCACGGTGCAGATCCTACGACAGCGGCGGTTTCAGATGGCTGACTGAATTCAGCTTGCGCGGACGGCGTCGCAGAAACCTGACGCGACCAACTTTGGAGCGTTGGTGGCCTGCTGCGACCGGCCACCACCGCTCCATCACAGCTCGTTGGGCCGATCAGGCTGCACGATCGGCGCGTGCGTTTCGTAATCGGTCTGCTTCCAACCGCCCCCACCCTCTCCCGCAACCCACTGGAACGTCCAGGTTTCCACGAAGCCACCGGGAAGCTCATTGGTGATGGTGATCTTCTCACCGGCAGCACCCGAGGCCGGAAGCGGAACGGGAGGGGCCACTGCGGCAGAGGCCCAGGCATCGGAGGGGGGCCGGCGCTGCTGCACCGTAATCGTGCCCAGCTCCATCGTCCGCCGATCCGCATCCGGGATGCTGTCCAGCCACCGTGCGATCGCCGCCGCCTCAGCGGTTCCTGCGCGGTGGTGGGACACATGTTCGATCACGATACGGGGCGAGGTCGCAACCGCACTGGGCGATAGCGCCGTCAAGCCAAGACCCAGTGCGGAGTACAGAAGTACCGGAAACACGCGTATTGCGATCATCTCTCGTCCTTTTCCGATCTGTGCCGAATGCACGAAATCACAGTGCATCCGGTGAAGGCAGGCCTCAATCAGAAAACTTGCAGACGAAAACAGCAAGCGGCCATCAGTGCGCGCTGCCTCTGCCCCCCACCTGTTCGATCAGCGTCTGGCTGGCCGCGTTGAGGCCGACAACACTGACTTCGGCACCATGCGCGGCCAGCTTTTCCTGCGCGCGTTGCAGCGCAGCCACGGCAGTCAGATCCCACAGGTGGGCCTCCCGCAGGTCGATCTGTACCTTCGGCGCCACGTGCTGGTAGTCGAACGCCGCACCCAGCTGTCCGGCGGAGGCGAAGAATACCTGGCCGCGCACGCGGTAGACCTGCATGTCCATGTCCGCAACGTCTTCGCGTTGCACGTCGAGCATGCGCCCCACCTTGCGGGCGAAGAACAGGGCAGACAACAGCACGCCGCTGAGCACACCCTTGGCCAGGTCGTGGGTGGCCACGGTGACCACCACGGTCAGCAGCATCACTGCCGACGAGCTGCGCGGATGCGTGCGCAGGTCGCGCAGCGAGCGCCAGCTGAAGGTGCCGATGCTGACCATGATCATCACCGCCACCAGTGCGGCCATCGGGATCTGCCGCACCAGGTCGCTGCCGTACACCACCAGCACCAGCAGCAGCACGCCGGCCACCAGGCAGGACAGGCGGCCTCGCCCACCAGAGGTCACGTTGATCACCGACTGACCGATCATCGCGCAGCCGGCCATGCCACCGAGGAAACCGGTGACCGTGTTGGCCAGGCCCTGGCCGACGCACTCGCGGTTGCGCTCACTGTGCGTCTCGGTGATGTCCTCGACAATCTGCAGGGTCATCATCGATTCGAGCAGGCCGACCACCGCCAGCGTGGCTGACACCGGCAGCAGGATGCGCAGCGTTTCCCAGGTGAAGGGCACATCGGGGATGAGGAAGTACGGCAGGCTGTCGGGCAGCTGGCCCATGTCGCCCACGCTGCGTACATCGATGCCGAAGCCGATGACCACGGCGGTGAGCACGATGATCGCCACCAGCGGCGAAGGCACTGCGCGGGTGATGCGCGGCAGCAGGTAGATGATCGCCAACGCGGCGGCGCACAGCACATACACGGTGGGGCCGCGGCCGATCAGCTCGGGCATCTGGGCCAGGAAGATCAGGATGGCCAACGCGTTGACGAAGCCGGTGATGACCGAGCGCGAGACGAAGCGCATCAGCGAGCCCAGCTTGAACACGCCGGCCAGCACCTGCAGCAGGCCGGCCAGGATGCTGGCGGCAAACAGGTACTGCAGGCCGTGGTCCTTTACCAGGTCGACCATCACCAGCGCCATCGCGCCGGTGGCGGCAGAGATCATGCCGGGGCGGCCGCCTGCAATCGCAGTGATGACGGCAATGGAGAAAGCAGCGTACAGGCCGACCTTGGGGTCGACGCCGGCGATCAGCGAGAACGCGATGGCTTCGGGAATCAGTGCCAGGGCGACGACGGTGCCGGACAGCAGATCACCACGGAGGTTGCCGAGCCATTGCTGGCGCAGGGGGTAAGACGTTTGCATGGGAAAACTCCGCGCACACGCGGGCGAGGCCACGTGGCGCTGCAGTGGAAAGACGCGGGTTCCTGAGCCGGTTGGGCCGGCTGCCGAGAGGCGGCAAGGGTCAGGGTGGCGTGATCACTGCAGTGCGTCGTCGGGGGAGCGTGGAAGGGCCGCAGTCTACGGGAACATCCGCCGCCTGGGTAGCGAAGGAGCCCCCCTGAAGGCAGCAGAGCATGGCTCCGCTCTACAATCGAGGCATGACCACTGACCGACCGCACTTCTTCGACCCCGCAACCGAGCAGGGTGTGCTGCGGCTGTCCATCGCCGCCTCGCTGCTGCTGGCCGCCGCCGCCGTGGTGTTCGGCCTGCTGGCCAATTCGTCGCTGATCATCTTCGATGGCATCTACGGCCTGATCGACGTGGTGATGACGTGGCTGTCGCTGCTGGTCGCGCGGCTGATCGCGCTGTCCACCCAGACCGATGCGTTGCAGTCACGCCTCAACCAGCGCTTCACCATGGGCTTCTGGCACCTGGAACCGATCGTGCTGGGAGTGAGCGGTACGCTGATGATCGGCGCAGCGCTGTATGCCTTGGTCAATGCAGTCGATGCACTGATGTCGGGTGGGCGACAGATCGCGCTTGGCCCCGCAATCATCTTCGCGGCACTGTCGATCGTGGCTGAAAGCGCGCTGGCCTGGTTCGTGCTGCTTGCCAACCGGCGCATCGGTTCAGAGTTCATCGCACTGGATGCGAAGAACTGGGTCATCGCCGCGAGCATGTCGGCCTGCTATCTGCTGGCCTTCCTCGGCGGCGTGCTAGTGCGTGGCACCTCGCTGGCGTGGGTCGGGCCGTACATCGATCCGGCCATCCTGGCGTTCGTCTGCGTGCTGGTGATGATCGCGCCGCTGGGCACCGTGCGGCGCGCACTGGCCGGCATCCTGCTGGTCACGCCGCCGGAACTGCAGGCGCATGTGGATGCGGTGGCGCGGGCGATCGTTGCAAAGCACGGCTTCGTCGAACACCGCAGCTACGTGGCCCAGGTCGGCCGTGGCGAACAGATCGAGCTGTTCTTCGTGGTGCGCGAGGACGACCCGCCGCGGCCCCTGCTGGAGTGGGATCACCTGCGCGACGAGATCGGCGATGCGCTGGGCGAATCGTCGCCGGACCGCTGGCTGACCATCATGTTCACCACCGACCGCGAGTGGACAATCTAGGCCAGCAGGACGATCAATCAAGTTTTTCGGACTTGTTCTAGCCCAACACCTGCAGAATCCGGGCAAAGTAGGCTCCAACGCGACACCCACCCACTGAACAGGAGCACCCCGATGTCCATCGAAAAGGTTCTGTACACCGCCCAGGCCACCTCCACCGGCGGCCGTGAAGGCCGTTCCGTGTCCTCCGACAACGTGCTGGACATCCAGCTGTCGACCCCGCGCGAGCTGGGCGGCGCTGGCGGCCCGGGCACCAATCCGGAACAGCTTTTTGCTGCCGGCTATTCGGCCTGCTTCCTGGGCGCACTGAAGTTCGTCGCCGGCCAGGCCAAGGTCGCACTGCCGGCCGACACCACCGTGACCGGCAAGGTCGGCATCGGCCAGATCCCGACCGGTTTCGGCATCGAAGCCGAGCTGACCATCAACGTGCCGGGCGTGCCGCGCGAGCAGGTGGAAGAGCTGGTGCAGAAGGCACACATCGTCTGCCCGTACTCCAACGCGACCCGCGGCAACATCGACGTGACGCTGATCGTTGCCTGATGCGGTGATGCCGGCCAGCGGCCGGCACTACCAAGCGGCTGGGCAAAAAAATGGGCGGATGCCGGTCGAAACCGGGCATCCGCCCATCCCACCTTCGTTGTCCCGCAAGGGGGCATGAGGTTGCCGGCCAGCGGCCAGCACTACCAGGTCACTTTTCGCTCGTGATGAGCTGCACGACGCTGGAGAAATCCAGCTTGCCGCGGCCGGCCTGGTGGTTCATCGAGTACAGGTTGCGGGCCACTTCGCCCAGCGGGATCGAGGCGCCGACGCTCATCGCCGCCTCCACCGCCAAGCCCATGTCCTTCAGCATCAGATCGCTGCCGAAGCCGCCGCTGTAACCGCGCGACGCCGGCGCGTTCTCCAGCACGCCCGGCCACGGGTTGCACACTTCGGTGGCCCAGCTGCGGCCGGTGCTGACCGCCATCATCTGCGACAGCACCTTCGGGTCCAGCCCGTGCGCCACGCCCAGGGCGATGGCTTCGCCGGTGACAGCCATGATCACGCCCAGCGCCATGTTGTTGCACAGCTTGGCCACCTGGCCGGCGCCACTGGCGCCCACATGGAAGATGTTCCTGCCCATCGCCTGCAGCACCGGGCGGGCGCGTTCAAGCGCGTCCTCTTCACCACCGACGATGAAGGTCAGCGTGCCGGCCTGCGCGCCGGCAGTGCCACCGGACACCGGCGCGTCGATCATCTGCAGGCCACGTGCGGCGGCCGCTTCGGATACCTTGCGCGCGCTGGCCGGGGCAATCGTGCTGCAGTCGATGACCAGCGCACCGGCGGGAATCGCGGCAAGGATGCCGTCATCACCCAGGTACACGCCTTCAACATGGCGGCTGGCCGGCAGCATCGAGATCACCACCTCGGCCTCGGCCAGGGTCTCGCGTGCCGATGCCGCTGCGCTGGCACCCGCGTCGACCGCCGCCTGCACCGCGGCAGGCACCAGATCGAACACACGTACGGTGTGGCCGTTCTTGACCAGATTGGCGGCCATCGGGCCACCCATGTTGCCCAACCCAATGAATGCAACGCGGCTCATGCAAGGCTCCTTTCAGCGACAGGGGTACCCAGGCCGGCCAGCGGATGTGCGACATCGGCCCAGGGAGAAGCGAAGAACGTATCGGCCCATGCGCGGTCGGCATCGGCCAGCGTGGCCGGGTTCCACGAGGGATTGCGGTCCTTGTCGATCAGCAGCGCGCGGATGCCTTCAGCAAAATCACCATGCGCGGCGCAATGCAGGGCGGCGATGTATTCCAGCCGGTACACGCTGGCCAGATCCTGGCCGGCGCTGCGGCGCTGCAGTTCGAAGGCCAACCGTGCCGAACCCGGTGCACCGGCGGCAAGGGTCTTCTGTGCGGCCTGCAGCCACGCATCATCGGTCTGCAAGGTGCTGATGCGTTCGACGATGGCGGCCAGGTCATCGCCTGCGCACAGCGCATCGACCTGCGTAGCATTGGCCAGCAGCGGGCCGGTAGCCGCATCGCTGGCAAACGACAGCAGCAGCTGTGACAGGCGCTCGTGGTTGCGTGCGGCATCGGTCGACCACGCGACCTGCAGCAGCGCGTCGAGCACCGCACTGCGGCGTTCCTCGGCCACATGCACGTCGGCCAGGCCGGCATAGATCGCATCGCCCGGGTTGAGCAGCGCACCGGTCAGGGCCAGGAACAGGCCACCGTTGCCCGGCACGCGCGGCAGCAGCCAGCTGCCACCCACGTCAGGGAACAGGCCCACGGTGATTTCCGGGAAGGCCAGCTTGGAGCGTTCGCTGACCACGCGGTGGCTGGCACCGGACATCAGGCCAATGCCGCCGCCCATCACGATGCCGTGGCCCCAGCACAGGATCGGCTTGGCGTAGGTATGGATCAGGTAGTCGACGCGGTACTCGACGTCGAAGAACTCGGCGGCGTAGTCGTTCCCGCGTATATCGCTTTGGCCGGCGTCGCGGTAGGCACGCATGCTCTGGTACAGGCTGTGCAGGTCACCGCCGGCGCAGAACGCCTTCTCACCGGCGCCCTGCAGCACCACCATGGCGATGGCATCGTCGTCGGCCCAGGCATTCAACTGCTTCAGCAGCAGGTGTGCCATCGGCAGCGAGAAGCCATTGAGCGTGCGCGGTGCGTTCAGCGTGGCGATGCCGATGCGTGTGCCATTGCTGGCAGTGCGCTCTTCGAACAGCACCGGTGCGTCATCGGCAGCGGTGTCGGTACTCATGCGTTTTTCCACTGCGCGGCGCGCTTTTCAAGGAAGGCACTCACGCCCTCGACCTGGTCGGCGGTGTCGAACAGATCGACGAAGGCCTCGCGCTCGGCCACCAGCGCCGACGCATGGGTGCCGGTGCGCGTGGACTGCACCAACGTCTTGCAGGCGGCAATGCTGGTCGGGCTCTGCTTGCCGGCCTTCTTCGCCCATTCCAGTGCCAGCGCCTTGGCTTCGCCCTTGCCGACCTTTTCTTCGGCAAGACCAATCCGCACGGCGGTTTCCGCGTTGATGCGCTCGCCGAGCAGGATCATGCGCTTGGCCCAACCCTCGCCGACCAGGCGCGGCAGGTTCTGGGTGCCACCGGCGCACGGCAGCAGGCCGACGGTGGCCTCCGGCAGCGCAACCTGGGCATGGTCTTCGATGATGCGCAGGTCGCAGGCCAGCGCGCACTCCAGGCCGCCGCCCATGGCGTAGCCGTTGATCGCAGCGATCGACACCCCACGGAACGCGGACAGCGCCTCGAAGGCTTCGCCGAAACGGCGTGCCGCTTCGCGTGCGGCAGCCTTGTCGCCGGAAGCGAACTGGTTGAGGTCGGCACCCGCGGAGAAGAACTTCTCGCCATCACCGGTGATCACCAGCGCGTAGATGTCGCGGTCTGCATTGAGTGCGCCCACCAGGTCGCGCAGCGCCGACAGGCTGTGCACGGTCCAGGTATGCGCCGGCGGGTTGTTCAGGGTGACCACGGCGGTGTGGCCATCGGCCTCGACCTTCAGGCCCACGTGCTCCTGGGTACGCCAATCCTTCATCGCAGTTCCTCTTCGGTGTTGAGCAGGTGACGGGCAACGATCACCCGCATGATCTCGTTGGTGCCTTCCAGGATCTGGTGCACGCGGCTGTCGCGCAGCAGGCGTTCGATCGGATATTCACGGATGTAGCCGTAGCCCCCGTGGATCTGCAGGGCTTCGTTGCAGATGGTGAAGCCGGCATCGGTGGCGAAACGCTTGGCCATCGCGCACCACACATTGGCATCGCTGGCACCGGCATCGAGCTTGCGCGCAGCGGTATGCACCATCTGCCGCGCGGCAACCAGTTCGATGGCCATGTCGGCCAGCTTGAACTGCAGCGCCTGGAATTCGGACAACGCCTTGCCGAACTGGCGGCGCTCGCCCATGTAGCGGCGTGCGGCATCCAGCGCGCCCTGCGCAGCACCCAGCGAGCACGCGGCGATGTTGATCCGGCCACCATCGAGCCCCTTCATCGCCAGCTTGAAGCCGCCGCCTTCCTCTCCCAGAAGGTGGCTGACCGGTACGCGGACGTTTTCGAAGGTGATGCCACGGGTGGGCTGGCTGTTCCAGCCCATCTTCTCTTCCTTGCGGCCATAGCTGATGCCCGGCAGGTCGGCCGGCACCGCGATCGCGCTGACCCCGCCTGCACCGGCACCGCCGGTACGTGCCATCACCACCAGCAGCTCGGTGGCACCGGCGCCGGAGATGAAGGCCTTGGAGCCATTCAACACGTAGAAATCGCCATCGCGCATGGCGGTGGTCTTCAGCGAGGCTGCATCCGAACCGGCGCCCGGCTCGGTCAAGCAGTACGAGGCCAGCTTGCTGCCAGAAGACAGGTCATTGCCCCATGCGTCGCGCAGCGCCGGCTGGCCCCACTTGGAGACCATCCACGAGGCCATGTTGTGGATGCTGATATAGGCCGCGGTCGACGGGTCGACGTTGGCGAGCTCCTCGATGACGACGGCGGCGTCCAGTCGGCTCAGGCCGCTGCCGCCCACTTCCGGGTCCATGTACAGACCGCAGAAGCCCAGTTCACCGGCCTTGGCGATCGCCTCGCGCGGAAAGATGCCCTCCGCATCCCATCGCGCGGCGTGCGGTGCCAGTTCGGCCTGTGCGAAGTCACGCGCCGCTTCGCGGTACGCCTGCTGCGCTTCTTCCTGTTCCGTCGTCATCGAGTGGCTCATGGCTGCTCCCTGCGGTTACTTCAGGCTGATCGTGGTGTTGACGCCATGGCTCAGCGTCTCGTCGTCGAACCAGCGCGCGGTGACGGTCTTGGTCTGCGTGTAGAACAGCACCACCTGCTTGCCGTACGGACCCAGGTCGCCCAGCTTGGAGGCGCGCGAACCGGTGAACGAGAACAGCGGCACCGGCACCGGGATCGGCACGTTGATGCCGACCTGGCCGACGTCGATGTCTTCCTGGAACCGGCGTGCTGCGGCGCCGGACTGGGTGAACAGCGCGGTGCCGTTGCCGTTCGGGTTGCTGTTGACCATGGCGATGGCCTCATCCAGCGTTTCCGCTTCGAGGATGACCAGCACCGGCCCGAAGATTTCTTCCTGGTAGATGCGCATGTCGGTGGTGACACCGGCAAAGATGGTCGGGCCAACGAAATTGCCCTTCTCGAAGCCATCGACCTGCGGCTTGCGGCCATCCAGCACCAGCTTGGCGCCCTGCTCCACGCCCGACGCGATCAGGCCTTCAACGCGATCACGGGCGCTGCAGGAAATGACCGGGCCGACGTCGGTGCCGGCGACCGTGCCACCGCTGACCTTCAGGGTCTTGGCCTTTTCGACCAGGTCCTGCACCCAACCGCGCGCTTCACCGACCAGCACCAGGGTGGAGGCGGCCATGCAGCGCTGTCCCGCCGCACCGAAGGCCGCGCCGACCATCGCATTGAGGGTCTGCTCCTTGTTGGCGTCCGGCAGCACCACGGCGTGGTTCTTGGCGCCCATCATGCACTGCACGCGCTTGCCGGCCAGCGAGGCGCGGTTGTACACGTGGGTACCGACGCGGGTGGAACCGACGAACGACACCGCCTTGATGTCCGGGTGGTCGCAGATGGCGTTGACCACTTCCTCGCCACCGTGGACCACGTTCAGCACGCCCTTGGGAATGCCCGCTTCCAGCGCCAGTTCGACCAGGCGCATGGTGACCATCGGGTCCTGCTCGGACGGCTTGAGGATGAAGGTGTTGCCGGTGGCAATGGCCATCGGGAACATCCACAGCGGAATCATCGCCGGGAAGTTGAACGGGGTGATGCCTGCGCACACGCCCAGCGGCTGCATGATCGAGTAGGTGTCCACGCCGTTGGCCACGTTGTTGGCCAGTTCGCCCAGCTGCAGGTTGCCGATGGCGGCCGCGTGCTCGACCACTTCCAGGCCGCGGAACACATCGCCTTCGGCGTCCGGCAGGGTCTTGCCCTGTTCGGCGGTGAGGATGTGCGCCAGCTCGCTCATGTTTTCGCGGATCAGCTGCTGGTACTTCAGGAAGATGCGAGCGCGGGTACCGATCGGGGTCTTGCGCCAGGTCTTGAAGGCTTCCTTGGCGGCAGCCACGGCGGCATCGACTTCACCCGTGGTGGCGAACGGCACCTGGGCCAGCACGTCCTGGGTGGCCGGGTTGATCACGTCCTGCCAGTGGGAGGTGGCCGATTCAACGAACTGGCCATCGATCAGCATGCGGATACGGGGCGCTGCAACAGTCATGACGACAATCCACGGGGTGCGAAAGATGCTTGGCATTATTCACAGGCCACACCTCGATTTCCGGCCTGAATCCGCTTAATCTGGCCAATGCCCGTCACGATTCCTGTTAATCCTGTGAATTATTCAGCCCCCCAGCGCCAGCTCGGCCTGCGTCTGCTGCGCCTGCGCGAGCAGCGCGGCTACAGCCAGGCCGACCTTGCCCGCGCCCTGGGACTGTCGGCCAGCTACCTGAACCAGATCGAGCGCAACAAGCGCCCGCTGACGCCCGCGGTGCAGAAGAAGCTGGGCGAGGTGTTGGGCGATGTTTCCACCCTGTTCGACGACGATGAGCCCGCCGCGCTGCAGGAGTCGCTGGGCGAGACCCTGCGCGATCTGGGCTTGGCCGACGTCAGCGCCACCGAACTGCGCGCGCTGGCCGGCAACCTGCCGCAGGTCAGCCGCGCGCTGCTGGACCTGCATCGCCGGCACCTGGCATTGCGCGAGCATGCCGCCGCGCTGGAGTTCCAGTTGGGCGAGCCGGGCGCGGGCAGCACGTTGCCGGCCGGCGACCAGGTGCGCGAGTTCTTCAACCGCATGCACAACCACATCCCCGAGCTGGACGAACTGGCCGAGCAGCTGTTCGCCGAATGGGGGCTGGCGCCGGGACACGTGGCGCCACGGCTGCGCCAGCTGCTGGCCGACCGCCACGGGGTGCTGGTGGAAGTGGCTGCGCTGCAGGCCGGGCGCGAGAAGCGCCAGTACGATGCCGGCAGCCGTACGCTGTGGCTGCCCGACTACCTGGAGCCGGGCCAGCAGGCGTTCCAGATGGCGGTCGAGCTGGCGCTGCGCGGCTACCTGCCGCAGATCGATGCGGTGATTGCGCGCACCGGCTTCACCGACGAGGCCCGCATCGCACAGGCGCGTATCGGCCTGTCCAACTATTTCGCCGGTGCGCTGGTGATGCCGTACATGCGTTTCCTGCGCGCGGCCGAGGCCAGCGGCTATGACATCGAGCTGCTGGCGCATCAGTTCGGTGTGGGATTCGAGGCGGTCTGCCATCGGTTGAGCACGCTGGCGCGACGCAGTGCGCCCGGCCTGCCGTTCTTCTTCATCCGCGTGGACCGCGCGGGCAATGTGTCCAAGCGCCACTCGGCCACCGATTTCCACTTCTCGCAGGTGGGTGGTTCGTGTCCGTTGTGGATCGTCTACGAGGCCTTCAACCAGCCCGGACGCATCCTCACCCAGACCGCGCGCATGCCCGATGGGCGGCGCCACTTCTGGCTGGCGCGACAGGTCAGCAGCGGGCCGGTGGGCCACGGCCAGCCACGCAAGACCTTCGCGGTGGCACTGGGGTGTGACCTGCAGCATGCCGATCGGCTGGTGTATTCGCTGGGGCTGGACGTGCAGAGCCCGGGCAACTCGGTGTCGATCGGGCCGGGCTGCCGGGTGTGTCCGCGCGAGGACTGCATGCAGCGCGCGTTCGCGCAGTTGCCGGGGCGGTAGGGGTTGGGGGTTCGGCAGGGCTGCGCCCTGCACCTGCTTCAATCCAAGGCAACAGCAAAAGCAACAGCGGGCATTCCGTGGGATGGCGGGGTGGGTCCGGTTGCGGGGGACGCTGCAAGTACGTCCATGTAAGCTCGGTCGCCGCATCCATGCGGCTCACGCCCCCGCAACCGAACCCACCCCGCCTTCGACAGGTTCCCGCGACTGTTGGAACCTGCTGCTGATGGTGGGTGCCGACCGGTTGGTCGGCACCGGGGTCAGGGCCCGTTGCGACGCAACGGGCCCTGACCCCATCCGGATATCCGCTCTGGTAGGTGCCAACCTTGGTTGGCACGCTCTGGCCGTGCGCGAAATGCATCCACGCATGGCGTGGCTTTACTAGTCCCAGAACACGGTCAGCACGCGATGGCCGGCGGAGGGCAGCGGCGCATCGACGTGCTGTCCATACGGCCAGCCCTCGCCTACGCCATCGCATTCCAGCCCCTGCAGCCACTCTTCAACGGTCGCCGCATCGGCGCTGGTCAGCAGGTGCACGTTCTCGGCCGCTGGCCATTCGCTGTCATCCTCCAGTGCGCTGCCCCAGTCCTGGTGCAAGCCCACGTACACACCTTCCACCTCCGGGCGCGCGGCAATGGCGGCGAAGCGGGCGTACAGTTCGGCGATCGGCGGACGGCCATAGCCCCACTGGTTCGGTGCGATGCTCTCTTCCTGGTCGTTGCCTTCGAAGTACGCCGCCAGCGGCACCACCGGGAAGTGGTCCGCGTCACGGGCATCGAGGCGTTCAAGCAGGTCCAGCAGTTCCTGGCGGGCGGACATCGGGCATTCCTTGCATGCATGAAGAGCCGGACATTCTAGGGCGCCCGCCGCCGCCTGCATTAAACCTTCCGCAGGTTCGTTGCATCCCAGTCCAACCCCATCACCGGAGACGACCATGTACGTGCTGCGCCCCTGCCTGGCCCTGCTGCTTGCTGCTGTCGCGACACCGGCGTGGGCGACCTTCTCCATTGTTGCCTGCAACGAGGCCGGCGACTGCGGCGTGGCGGTGGCCACGCACAACCTCGCTGTCGGAGGAGTGGGCGTGCCGTGGGCGCAGGCGAAGGTCGGCGCGGTCGCCAGCCAGTTCGAAACCAACCCGACCTATGGGTCGAAGGGTCTGGAACTACTGGCTACGGGTCGCTCGCCCGCGCAGGTGCTGAAGCAACTGCTGGATGAGGACGGCGATTTCGATGGCACCAGCATCGCCGAGCGCCAGATTGGCCTGGTCAGCGCGCGCGGTGGCAACGCGCAGTACACCGGCGCGATCGCGCAGCGGGCCGATTGGGCCGGTGCCGTTGGCGAGGGCAAGGTGAGCGTGCAAGGCAACGGACTGGTTGGGCCGGACGTGCTGGCGGCGATGCAACGCGCGTTTACGACCACCCACGGTGCGCTTGCCGCGCGCCTGTTGGCAGCGCTGGAAGCGGGACAAGCGGCGGGTGGACAACGCAGCGGGCAATGGTCGGCGGCATTGCTGGTGCGCACGCCTGGCGGCGACTGGCAGGACACCGACCTGCGCGTGGATGCCGACCCGCGTGCCGTGGCGCGCCTGCGCGAGCTGTACGACATGCGGCTTTCGAATGAAGCGATCATCCGCGCCGAACAGCAGTGGGAAAAGGGCGACGTGGCCGGCGCACGTGCGTCGCTGGCCACCTCGCTGGCGCTGGCGCATGGCTGGGACCGGACGTGGGCACGCGCGGCGCGGCTGGCGATGTCGCAGGGTGAAACCGCATTGGCCCGCGAATACCTGGCGGGATTGCGCGCGCTCAACCCGGGATGGGTGAAGCAGGAATTGGCCTTGCCGTTGTATGCGCCATTGCGCGGCGATGCAGTGGTCGAGGCGTGGCGATAGCCAACGGTAGCGCCGGGCCATGCCCGGCGAGCGCAGCGGCGCACCGCGATCAATAGATCGGCGTCACCTTCATCTGTGGCAACGGCCGTGGCGAGCCATCGGTGAGGTCGGGGCCAAGGTCATCCCAGCTGCGGCCCTGTTCCACCATCAGCCCCCACAGCTGCTGCGACGCCAGCCGCTTGTCTTCCGAACCCAGCTTGTACGACGGCGGTGGCGGTGTGCCGGTGGCCACCATCGCATAGGCCGCGCGATAGGCCAGCACCTGCTGCGCCGGATCGTCGGTGCGCGATATTTCCAGCGTGTAGCGCTGGTAAGCCGAGGCCAGGTTGCGCCAACGGATCCAGTAATGGTTCTCGAACGAGAACGAACAGAAGCGTGCACCGGCGAGGCTGCCCTTGTCGGCGATGCGGGTCAGCACCTCCTGTGGCATGTCCAGGTTCATGCCTCCCTCGTCGCCCTGCAGGCTCACATGCACGATGCGGTCGCGATACCCCGGCGCACGCGCCTGCAGCAGGTCGCGCCAGTTCTGCATGGTGGCCACCACCGCAAACAGGAAGCGGCCCAGCTCACCGGCCGCCAGCGGCGTGGCGATGGACTGGTAATGTCGCTGCCATCCATGCCGGTTTTCGGTGGGAAGGAACACCGCGCGCTCCAGCGCCTGGCGGCTGTCGCTCTCGCGCACCACCGGCTCGGGACGTTGCGGATAGACCAGGTTGATGGCGAAGGTCGGCCAGCGCGGCAGCGCGGCATCGAACAGGTGGATCGGGAAGTTGCTGCTGATGCCGCCATCGGAGAACCAGCACACCCGGAACGCGGTGATCACCGGACCACAGGCCTGGCCCGCGCTGGTCAGCCCTTCCATGCTGTCGGCCACGTTGTGTCCGGCCTCGCCTGCAGCCGTCGACGTCGGCTCGCAGCGACGTTCGCGACGCGAGGGCTCATGCAGCGGCACCGCGCTGATCAGCAGCGGGAAGCTGAGGCTCATGCGCGTGGCCACCAGTACCGGCAGCGACGCACCCTGCGGCAGGTGGTAGTAGTTGTGGCCTTCAACCTCGCGCGGTGGTCCGGCGCGGTCGACCATCCACTGCACCACACTGGCCGGGAACAGCTGCTCGAACTCCTCGCGCAGGAACCAGAACTGCGCCCCGCCCAACGGCAGCGTGCGCGGTTCGTTGTGCGATACGCAGGTGGTGATCATCTGCAGGGAGATCGCATGCGGGCTGTCCGGTTCGCCTGAATAGCGCGGCGCGTCGTGCAGATCGGCGAAGGTCAGCGGTGCATCCATCGGCTTGCCCGACAGCTGCTGCAGGCTTTCATGCAGCCATTCGGTCAGCGCCGGCTTGCCTGCATCCCGGCTAAGCCCGCTGCACAGGCCCAGCAGGTTGCGCCGCGCCACCCGGGCCACGCGCAGCGCAGCGGCCGCCACGCCTGCGCCGTAGGCACACAGCAGCGACGGCAGCAGGGTCGCCGCCACGCCGCTCCAGCCACCGCCCCACCAGCCCAGGCCGAGCAGCAGTGCCAACGACACCAGCACTTCCAGCGGCGCGATCTGGAACACCGCGATGGCCAGGCACAGCAGCTTGCGTGGCCAGCCGGCGTTGCCGGTCAGCACCACCAGCAACCGATACGCAGCGCGCGCGCCGGCGGCAGGCTGGAAAAGGCTGTAGATGAATCCACGCCGCGACAGCTGCGCCGACACCGCCGACAGGCCGCCATACCCGGCGTCACCGGGCAGGGTTTCGCCGGCCTGCTGGCGCCGGTCGCCGTATGCCGCAGCGGCCGCCACGGCAGCGGCGATCGCACCGGCCGAGGTGCCACCGATGCTCTTGAAACGGTATTCGCGGGCCAGCGCGAGCACCGCGTTGGGATACACGATGCCACTGGTGATGCCACCTTTCATGACCAGATCGCAGTACTTCGCCGCCACGAGCCACCTCCCGTCTGTCGGTGCCCAGTATGGCAAGAGGCACTCTCACAGCCTGAGAAACGCGCCACAGCCCTGCGTTTTCACCGGCCCTTGACCATTGCCGCCAACGCGTCCACCTTGGGCACGCCGAAGGTATCCCTGCCGTGGCTTCGATGGCGGCAGGGATTTAAACGGGAATCCGGTGAAGGCGCTTCGCGCGCCCATTCCGGAGCTGCCCCGCAGCGGTGAATGGAAACGAATCCTGCCAACAGCACTGGGCTCGCGCCTGGGAAGCGGCAGGTAGTAGGTGGGCCAGCCGGCCCGTGTCCATCAGCCCGAATACCGGCCCCGGCCGGGGGACACGACCGTCCCCCTGACTCGACCTGGAATCTCCGCGGGGAGGTTGCCGGGGCCGTCGTCGTCCTGCGCGTGCAGGCGATGTGGCCGCGCGCGTCCTGTTCACGGTTTCCGTCCAGACCCGCTGCCCACGCCCAGATGCACCCGACGATGACCGAGCTCCAACGCCCCACCCTGACCCTTCCCGACAACGGCCAGCGCCTGTTGCTGCACTCGTGCTGTGCGCCATGCTCGGGCGAAGTGATGGAGGCGATCACCGCCTCCGGGATCGACTACGCGATCTTCTTCTACAACCCCAACATCCATCCGGTGAAGGAATACGAACTGCGCAAGCAGGAGAACATCCGCTTCGCCGAACAGCACGGCATCCCCTTCATCGACTGCGACTACGACACCGACAACTGGTTCAGCCGTGCGCGTGGCATGGAGAACGAACCCGAGCGTGGCATCCGCTGCACCATGTGCTTCGACATGCGCTTCGAGCGCACCGCGCTGTACGCGCACGAGCACGGCTACGACACCATCAGCTCCTCGCTGGGCATCTCGCGCTGGAAGAACATGGCGCAGATCAACGACTGTGGTGTGCGCGCCGCCTCGCGCTACGAGGGCCTGCAGTACTGGGACTACAACTGGCGCAAGGGCGGCGGTGCCAGCCGCATGATCGAGATCAGCAAGCGCGAGCAGTTCTACCAGCAGGAGTACTGTGGCTGCGTCTACTCGCTGCGCGATGCCAACCGCCATCGTCGCGAGAACGGCCGCGAGCGCATCAGGATCGGCCTGCTGTATTACGGGCAGGACAACGACACCGCCAGCGGCGATTGACGTGCGCGCGATGGGCGGCCACGCTGGCCGCCCATCTTCCGTTGTGCTGGACCTGCCATGACCGCCCTGCCCGCTGATGTCGCCCTGCTGGTGATCGACCTGCAGCCGGACTTCATGCCCGGTGGCGCCCTCGCCTGCGAACAGGGCGATGTGCTGGTGGCACCGATCAACGCGCTGCTGGCCGAGCGCCGCTACCGCACCGTGGTGGCCACCCAGGACTGGCACCCGGCCAACCACGCCTCGTTCGCCAGCCAGCACCCGGGCCATCTGCCTTTTGAAGCCATCCTGCTGCATGCACAGCCGCAGACCCTGTGGCCGGACCACTGCGTGCAGGGCAGCACCGGCGCCGCCCTGCACCCCGGCGTGGACTGGACCGTGGCCGACCTGATCCTGCGCAAGGGCAGCCGCCAGCAGGTGGATTCCTACAGCGCCTTCCGCGAGAACCACGGCCCGGACGGCACGCGCCCGGCCACAGGGCTGGCCGGCTGGCTGCACGAACGCGGCATCCGCGAGGTGCACGTGTGCGGGCTGGCCCGCGACTACTGCGTGCTGTGGAGCGCGCAGGACGCGGTGAAGTCGGGTTTCCGGGTGAAATTCCTGTGGGAGCTGACCCGGCCGGTGACCGAGGCCAATGACGGCATGGTGCGCGAGGCCCTGGCGAAGGCGAGGATCGCGATCCTGTAGGCAGCGTGTCGCCTCTGCCGCTTGTGCGCCTGATTCGCCCCCTGCAGAATCGAGCCCATCCAGCCCTCCAAGTACGCCCCCCAACAGATCGCGGGACGGCCGAACCGAGGGCTTTTTCATTGGACGAAGCCAGGAGGGCAACGGTATGCCGACGGCAGTTCTCATTGATGGCGGCTATTTCATCAAACGCTTTCGCCGCATCGAGCCCCACAACGCCTACAACGCTCAACGCGCCGCCGAGGTCGCTCACCGATGGGCCATCGCCCATCTGAAGCATGCAAGTGGCGAGCGACGCGATCTCTATCGCATCTTCTTCTACGATTGCCCGCCGCTGTGCAAGAGGATGCACAACCCGATTTCGGGGCTGTGCATCGACTACTCGCGATCCGACGAAGCACTGTTCAGATCCAGCCTGCACGAGGCGCTGAAGCAGAAGCGGAAGGTCGCCCTGCGTCTTGGCCACCTCACCGACTTCAGTTCGTGGACGACCGGATCGCGAACCTTCGACGACCTGCTCAAGGGCAAGCGGACCTTCGGCGATCTTCAAGCCGATGAGCTGCAACCGGATGTGCGACAGAAAGGCGTGGACATGCGCATCGGCATCGACATTTCCTCACTCGCCCTCAAGCGCCAGGTCCGCCAGATCATCCTGATGGCCGGCGATGCCGACTTCGTGCCCGCCGCGAAGCTCGCCCGGCGTGAAGGGGTCGATTTCGTATTGGATCCGATGTGGTCATCCATTCCCAAAGGGCTGATGGAACATATCGATGGCGTGCGTTCCACCTGTCCCAGGCCAGTCCAGCAGCAGCGGGCGCATCGTGGGCAATTGCCGGGCTCCATCCCGGGCACTGCCCGCGTTACCTGAACACCACCGTGCGGTGCCCGTTGAGCAGGATGCGGTGCTCCACATGCCGGCGTACCGCCCGCGCCAGCACCTGCGATTCGGTATCGCTGCCCAGCCGTACCAGTTCGCGCGGGGTCATCGCGTGGTCCACGCGGGCCACGTCCTGTTCGATGATCGGGCCTTCGTCCAGGTCTTCGGTGACGTAGTGCGCGGTGGCGCCGATGATCTTGACCCCGCGCGCGTGCGCCTGGTGGTACGGCTGCGCGCCCTTGAAGCTGGGCAGGAAGCTGTGGTGGATGTTGATCGCCCTGCCCGCCAGCGCACGGCACAGCGTGGGCGAGAGAATCTGCATGTAGCGCGCCAGCACCACCAGGTCGATGCGCTCGCGCTCGACCAGATCGATGATCTGCTGTTCCTGCGCCGCGCGCGTGTCGGCGTTCACCGGCAGGTGGTGGAACGGCACCTGGTAGGACGCTGCCAGTGCTGCGAAGTCGGCATGGTTGGAGGCCACCGCAGCGATGTCCACCTTCAACTGGCCGCTGTGGGCACGGAACAGCAGGTCGTTCAGGCAATGGCCCTGCTTGCTGACCAGCACCAGCAGGCGCGGCCGGCGGCGGCCATCATGCAGCTGCCAGTCCATGCCGAAGTCTGCGGCCAGTGCGGCCATCGCGGCGTGCACGGTGTCCAGCGGCAGGCCCGCATCGCGGTCGAAGTGCACGCGCAGGAAGAAGCGACCGCTCTCCTCGTCGCCGAACTGCTGGGCGTCGAGGATGTTGCAGCCGTGGTCGAACAACAGGCCCGACACGCGGTAGACGATGCCGGTACGGTCGGGACAGGAGAGAGTGAGGATGGAATCGGGGCGCATCGCCGGAGTGTAGGCCAGCCCACTCCCGTGGTGCACGATGGTCACCGATGCAACCGACTGCTTGGGACAGACCCAAGCGATACTTGGCCTTCCGCATGGCAAGCTGGTCGGTCATGAACCTGTTGCAGCTCATCCGCAGCTTCACCCGCACCGCAGAGACCGGCAGCATTGCCGCTGCGGCGCGCACCCTTGGCATCAGCGCCACCGCCGTGGGCCAGAACATCAACCGGCTGGAGGCCCACCTGGGCGTGCGGCTGCTGAACCGCAGTACGCGCCAGCTGGCGCTGAGCGAGGCCGGCACGGTGTACCTGGCGCAGGTGCGGCATATCGAAGCCGACCTGGCGCGCGCGCAGGCAATGGTGACCGCCGGCGACGTGGAGCCGGCCGGGCCCCTGCGCATCGCCAGCAGCAGCGCGTTCGGCCGGCACGTGCTGGCACCGCTGCTGCCCTCATTGCAGCAGCGCTACCCGCAGCTGCAGCTGGAGCTGCGCCTGACCGATCGCGCCGTGCAGCACGGTGCCGAGGCGGTGGATGCCAGCATCCGCATCGGCGCGCAGCTGGAGGACGGGCTGGTGGCACGCCCTCTGGCACGCATCCCGTTCGTGTTCTGCGCCTCGCCGGCGTACCTGCAGGCGCACGGCACGCCGTTGCAACCGGCGCAGCTGGCCGCCCATCGCGGCCTGCTGCATCGCTTTCCCACCGATGGCCGGCCACTGCGCTGGGGCCTGCTGAAGGACGGCGAGCGGGTGGATGCCGCGCTGCCGCCGAGCATGGTCTGCGATGACATCGACGCGCTGGCCGAGCTGGCCGCCGCCGGTGCCGGCATCACCCGGCTGGCGGCGTTCGTGGCCGAGCCCTACCTGCGCGATGGTCGCCTGCAATGCGTGTTCGGTTGCGGCACCGACTGGCAGCCGGAGCCGATGGACGTCTACTTCTGCGTGAGCGACCGCCGCGATTTCACCGCCAAGATCCGCGCGCTGTTCGAGCACCTGCAGGCCGGCCTGCCGCCGGCCTGGCAGGTGTAGTGCTCAGCGCGGGCTGAACACGCCGCGTGCGTCGCGCGGTTCGCAGCGCAGGTACTGCGGTGCCGGCACCACGCTGTCGCCCAGTGCAGCAGCGGCGTGCCACGGCCAGCGCGGGTCGTACAGGATGCCGCGGGCCAGTGCGATGGCATCGGCCTGGTTGTGGCGCAGGATCGATTCGGCCTGCTCCGGCTCGGTGATCATGCCCACCGCGATCACCGGCATGCGCACCTTCTTGGCCTTGATCGCCGCCGCGAACGGCACCTGGTAGCCCGGGCCGACACTGATCTTCTGGCGCTCGTGCAGGCCGCCGCTGGACACATGCAGGAAATTGCAGCCGCGCGCGTCCAGCACCTGTGCCAGCGCCTCGCTCTGCACGATGTCCCACCCCCCCTCGACCCAGTCGCTGGCGGAGATGCGCACGCCTACGGCGACCTTGTCCGACACTGCGGCACGCACCGCGTCGAACACTTCCACCAGCATCCGCAGGCGGTTCGGCAGCGAGCCGCCGTAGCCATCGGTGCGGCGGTTGCTCAGCGGCGACAGGAACTGATGCAGCAGATAACCGTGCGCGGCGTGGATCTCGATCAGCTCGAAGCCCAAGCGCTCGGCGCGCACCGCACTGGCGGCGAAAGCGGCAACGACTTCGGCGATACCGGCCTCGTCCAGTTCCTGCGGTGCCGGATCGGCGGCATGGAACGGCAGCGGCGACGGCGCAACCGTGGTCCAGCCGCGTGCATCATCGGCCGGCAGCTGGCCACCGCCATCCCACGGGCGCGCCGTAGAGGCCTTGCGGCCCGCATGGCCCAGCTGCACGCCCAGCGGCATCGGCGACCAGCGGCGCACGCTGGCCAGCACCTGCGCCAGGGCCGCTTCGGTGCCGTCATCCCACAGGCCCAGATCGGCCCAGCTGATGCGGCCGCGCGCTTCGACCGCGGTGGCCTCCAGGATCAACAGGCCCGCGCCGGACTGCGCCAGGTTGCCCAGATGCATGGCATGCCAGTCGCTGGCGCGGCCGTCTTCGGCGGAGTACTGGCACATCGGCGCGACGACGATGCGGTTGGACAGGGTCAGGGGGCCGAAGGAGATCGGCGAAAACAGCTGGCTCACGGCAGTGGGAGGTGTACCAAAGGGGGTGCGTATTGCACCGCTGTGCGGCCGATAGATCAACCGTGTGGGTGGATCGCTGTTTCGTGGGGGCGCGTTGTGGGTAGCGCCGGGCCACGCCCGGCGAGCGCACAGCGCGGCAGCCCGTTTCCGCCGGGCATGGCCCGGCGCTACCCGATGACGAACCCGGCCAGCGCCTCGGCGCAGTCGCGCTCGTCCTTGAACTGCAGCAGGTCGTCGGCACGGGTGCGGCCACGGTTCAGCGCGGCCACCGGCAGACCCGCCTTGGCCGCGGCCTGCACGAAGCGGAAGCCGGAATAGACCATCAGCGAGGAACCCACCACCAGTACTGCATCCGCCTGCTGCAGGTGCTCATGCACCGCAGCCACGCGTTCACGCGGCACGTTTTCGCCGAAGAACACTACGTCCGGCTTCAGCAGGCCACCGCAGTGCGGGCAGTCGGGCACCGCAAACGCGGAGAAGTCGGTTTCCAGATCGGCGTCGCCGTCGGGCGCGATACCGGCCTGCAGCAGTTCCCAGCCGGGGTTGGTCTGCAGCAGCCGCTGCTGGAACGCCTCACGCTCGCTGCGACGTTCGCAGCCCATGCAGCGCACCAGGTCCAGGCGGCCATGCAGGTCGATCACGTTCTGGCTGCCCGCGCGCTGGTGCAGGCCATCCACGTTCTGGGTCAGCAGCACCTGCAGCTTGCCGCTGTCCTCCAGTGCGGCCAGCGCCTGGTGGGTGCCGTTGGGCCGGGCCTGGCCGAAGCGCGGCCAGCCCAGCAGGCTGCGCGCCCAGTAGCGCTGGCGGGTGGCGGCCTCGCCCATGAAGGCCTGGTAGGTCACCGGCGGCGTGCGCTTCCACTGGCCATCGGCATCGCGGTAATCGGGGATGCCCGAGGCGGTGCTGCAGCCGGCGCCGGTCAGCACGAACAAGCGCTGGGCGCGGTCGATGAAGTCGGTGAGCGACGGGGTCATGGCAGCCAGATGGGGGCGCACCGGCGCCCCCGCAAGCATCGGCTCAGGCCGCCGGCGCGCCGGGCAGCTGCGGCACGGTCACCGGGTGGCCATCGTCGCCCAGGGCGATCATCACGAAGTGGCCACGGGTGCACAGCTTGCGCTCGCCGCTGTGCAGGTCCTCGGCGATCAGCTCCACCTCGACCTTCATCGAGCTGCGGCCGACCTCGACGATGCGGCCGATCGTTTCCACCATCTGGCCGATGCGGATCGGCAGCTTGAAATCGACCTGGTCGCTGCGCGCGGTCACCACGGTGCGGCGCGAATAGCGGGCGGCGGCGAGGAAGGCGGCCTTGTCCATCCATGCCAGGGCCTGGCCACCGAACAGGGTGCCCATGTGGTTGGTGTGGTTGGGAAAGACGATTTCGGCCATGCGCACTTCGGTCGGCGGCACGGTCTCGGGGATGGGGGTCATGGGGGCGGTTCGGGTGTGGGGTGAGACGGATTTTAAGGCAGGCGGTGTGCAGGCGGCGCTACACTTCGGCACCCCCACTGCGTGAGCCCACCATGCCCGCCACGTCCGACCTGCTGGCCTTCGCCCTTGTCTCGCTGGCCATGGTGCTGACGCCCGGGCCGAACATGATCTACGTGATCTCGCGCTCAATCTGCCAGGGCCGCATGGCCGGGCTGATCTCGCTGGGCGGGGTGGCGCTGGGCTTCGTGTTCTACATGCTGTGCGCGGCGCTGGGCATCACCGCGCTGCTGATGACCGTGCCGTTCGCCTACGACGCGCTGCGCATCGGCGGCGCGCTGTACCTGCTGTACCTGGCGTGGCAGGCGCTGAAGCCCGGCGGCCGTTCGCCGTTCGCGGTGCGTGACCTGCCGGTGGACGGCCCACGCAAGCTGTTCGCGATGGGTTTCCTGACCAACGTGCTGAACCCCAAGGTCGCGGTGATGTACCTGTCCCTGCTGCCGCAGTTCCTGCACCCGGACAGCGAGGGCAGCGTGCTGATGCAGTCGCTGGTGCTGGGCTCCACCCAGCTGCTGGTCAGCGTGAGCGTGAACGCGGTGATCGCGATAATGGCAGGCAGCATCGCTGGCTTCCTGGTCGCCCGCCCCACCTGGCAGGCGGTGCAACGGTGGTTCATGGGCACGGTGCTGGCCGGGTTGGCCGTGCGCATGGCAGTGGATGGGCGGCGGTGATGCCCCTGCACAGCGTCGCCTTTTCCACCTGACGCCCCTGCAGCCTTGGCGGAAGGGAACAGCGGGCATCGCCTACCCCACCTTCACGCCTCGTGGGGACATGACAGGCTTCTCCATGAAGTCTGCACTGCCCCCTCCACTATGAAGACCCTCTCCCCACGAGCCAGGCTTTCTGTCGGGTTGTTGAGCACAACATGGTCAACCCGCGAAAGCCCCTGCTCCTTCGCCAGTACCAACAGGCTCGCGGTCATCCGCTGGCTCGACTCGTCCCACGGCTTCCCATGCTCGGCGTCCAGGCGTTCCACACCAGCCCTAATCTGCATGTAGAGAGAACGGTCTGCATCACCAAGTTCAGCTGTTGAAGAAGAAACTCGATGCAGCGACGGCGAGTCGTCGATGGAAGTGCCAACTCTCTCCGCAACGCAATGACAGGGGGTCAGCGCTGCCTGATCGATACGTAGGTCAGCGTCACGTTGTCAGAGGCGAGCCCGAGCACGACCGTGGCACTGTTCACCTGCACGGACCAGTAAGGGCGGGAATCAGGCGCATCGGGGTGAGGTGGATACAGGGTGGAGTCCTCCCAGATGATTTCCTTGAGCACAATGCTCGGTGGCACGACCTCAAAGATCAGGTTCGCATGCGCAGGATCGTCGGCAGGACTTCTCAGCGTGATGTTCCGGACCTCAAGGTCACCCAACATTCCGCGTTCTGCGATCCGCTCGTCCCTCAAGCCCTGTCGAGTCGGCTCTCCCAGGTGTGTGTGAAGCTGTTCATTCAATCCATCGACATCATCAAAACGCACGCTGGTCAAACGCTCGACGTCGTTCTTGAATCGCTCAATACCAGTTTCAATCCCTGATTTGATGGACTGTCTTTGATTCAAATGATGCGAGAGGGCTGGTGGTGCGCCGCTCGAGCACGCTGACAGTACCAACGCTGCAATAGTGATTGTGAGGCAGCGATACCCTGCTACCCAGGCGCGGCGCCGAAGTCCACCTTTTGATGAAGAGGCGCATTTCTCGACCCATGCATCCATGAAGTACTTCTCGCGGGAGTCCCACTTTCGCGAATCTAGCACGACGTCGGAGTCAAGCAGGCCACTGGCCGTGGGCACTCAGTCGCCGATGTGGCAAGTCGGCTCGGTAAATCGATCCACAGTCTTCAAGGCTGGCGATAATGGCATGTGAATCCATCATCCACGCGCCCGGTGGCAACGGCTCGGGCTTGGGCATGCGTCCATGAAAAAACTTCCGCGCTGCGCGCTCGCCGGGCGTGGCCCGGCGCTACCGTAAAAACGAAAAACCCCGGCGTTGGCCGGGGTTTTCGCGACAGGCCTGACTGGATCGATCAGAAGTTCATGTCGAAGGCGACTTCGCCCTTCACGCCCACCTGGTAGGCCGAGGCGCGGCGTTCGAAGAAGTTGGTCAGTTCCTGCACGTCCTGCAGTTCCATGAAGCTCAGCGGGTTGCGCACGTTGTACTTGCGCTCCATGCCCAGGCGATGGAAATGGTTGTCGGCGCAGTGCTGCAGGTACTGGCGCATGTCACGGGTGGAAATGCCAGCCACGCCACCGGACAGCACGTCCTCGGCGAACTGCACTTCACACTCGATGGCCTCGGCCAGCATGTCGTAGACATCCTGCTTCATCTTGTCGTCAAACAGGTCCGGCTCTTCCTCGCGGATCACGTCCACGCACTCGAAGGCGAACTCCATGTGCGCGCTTTCATCGCGGAACACCCAGTTGGTGCCCGAAGCCAGGCCATTGAGCAGGCCGCGCGAACGGAAGTAGTACACGTAGGCGAAGGCGGCGAAGAAGAACAGGCCTTCGATGCACGCCGCGAAGCAGATCTGGTTGAGCAGGAACTGGCGGCGCTCTTCGCGGGTCTCGATGCGCTTCAGGTCCTGGATCGAATCGATCCACTTGAAGCAGAAATCGGCCTTCTTCTTGATCGAGTCGATGTTCTCCACCGCGGCGAAGGCTTTGACGCGCTCGTCCGGATCCGGCAGGTAGTTGTCCAGCAGGGTCAGGTAGAACTGCACGTGCAGCGCTTCTTCATACAGCTGGCGCGACAGGTACATGCGCGCTTCGGGCGCGTTCAAGTGCTGGTACAGGTTCAGCACCAGGTTGTTGGACACGATCGAATCGCCGGTGGCGAAGAAGGCGACCAGGCGGTGGATCAGGTGGCGCTCGCCCGGCGACATCTTGCTGTGCAGGTCGCTGATGTCGATCTGGAAGTTGATCTCTTCCACCGTCCAGGTGTTCTTGATCGCATTCCGGTACATGTCATAGAACTGCGGGTAGCGCATCGGGCGCAGGGTCAGTTCAAAACCGGGATCGAGCAGCATCTGCTTGGGCTTGTCGGCCATGGGTGTTTCCTCGTCTTCTCGGGTCAAAACGCCGGGCATGGCCCGGCGCTACCTTGGTATTTCCGTAGTCGAGCAGCAGTGCCGACCAACGGTCGGCACCCACCGCGCGTTAATCCACCGCGCGGTGTTACTGGCAGGCTTCGCAGGCTTCCGGGTTCTCCAGCGAGCAGGCGATGGCCTCCTCCGGGCTGAACACCTTTTCCGGCGCAGCGCTGGCCGTGTGGCTGACGGTGGTCTTGGCGATCTTGGTGGCCGGACGCGAACGCAGGTAGTAGGTGGTCTTGATGCCCTGCTTCCAGGCGTACATGTACATGGAGGACATCGCGCCGATGCTCGGGCTTTCCATGAACAGGTTGAGCGAGGCGGACTGGTCGATGAAGGCACCACGATCGGCGGCCATGTCGATCAGCGAACGCATCGGCAGTTCCCATGCGGTGCGGTAGACGTGGCGCAGCGTTTCCGGAATCTGGGTGATGGCCTGGATCGAACCGTCGGCCAGCTTGATCGCATCGCGCATTTCCGGGGTCCAGTGGCCCAGCTTCTTCAGCTCGTTCACCAGGTAACGGTTCACCTGCAGGAAGTCACCAGACAGCGTCTCGCGCTTGAACAGGTTGGACACCTGCGGTTCCACGCACTCGTAGCAGCCGGCGATGGAGGCGATGGTGGCGGTCGGGGCGATCGCGATCATCAGCGAGTTGCGCAGGCCGTGTTCCTTGATGCGTTCACGCAGGGCATCCCAGCGCGCGGCATCTTCCGGCACCACGTTCCAGGCATCGAACTGAAGCTCGCCGCTGGCCGCACGGGTGTCGGCGAAGGACGGGTGCTTGCCGCGTTCCTGGGCCAGTTCGACCGAGGTTTCCAGCGCGTGGAAGTAGATGGTCTCGGCAATCTTCTTCGACAGCGCGCGGGCTTCGGCGCCATCGAACGGCAGGCGCTTGCGGAAGAACACGTCCTGCAGGCCCATGCAGCCCAGGCCGACCGGACGCCAGCGCAGGTTGCCGCGGCGCGCCGATTCGATCGGGTAGAAGTTCAGGTCGATCACGCGGTCCAGCTGGCGCACGGCCAGGCGCACGGTGTCGGCCAGCTTGTCGAAATCGAACTCGCCGTTGCCGTCGAAGTGGTTGCCCAGGTTGATCGAACCCAGGTTGCACACCGCGGTTTCTTCAGCCGAGGTGACTTCCAGGATCTCGGTGCACAGGTTGGACAGGTGGATCACATTGCCAGCGCGCAGGGTCTGGTTGCTGGCGCGGTTGCACTTGTCCTTGAAGGTCATCCAGCCGTTGCCGGTCTCGGCCAGGGTGCGCATCATCCGCGAGTACAGCTTGCGTGCGGAGATGGTGCGGTTGGCCTTGCCCTGTGCTTCGGCCTGCAGGTAGGCGGCCTCGAAGGCTTCGCCGAACAGGTCGGTGAACTCGGGCACCACGCGCGGATCGAACAGCGACCATTCCTGGTCCGATTCGACACGCTTCATGAACAGGTCCGGGATCCAGTTGGCCAGGTTCAGGTTGTGCGCACGGCGCGATTCGTCGCCGGTGTTGTCACGCAGCTCGAGGAAGTCCTCGATGTCGGCGTGCCAGGTTTCCAGGTACACACAGGCCGCGCCCTTGCGCTTGCCACCCTGGTTCACCGCTGCCACCGACGAATCCATGGTCTTCAGCCACGGCACGATGCCGTTGGAGTGGCCGTTGGTCGACTTGATGAGCGAGCCACGCGAACGCACACGGGTGTAGCTGACGCCGATGCCGCCGGAGAACTTCGACAGCTGGGCGATGTCGCCGTACTTGGAGTAGATCGATTCCAGCGAATCCTGCGGCGAGTCCAGCAGGAAGCACGAGGACAGCTGCTCGTGGGTGGTGCCGGAGTTGAACAGGGTCGGGCTGGACGGCAGGTAGTCCAGGTTGCCCATGCGCTTGTACAGCGCCAGGGTTTCCGGCACATCCTCGCTCAGCGCGCTGGCGATGCGCAGGAAGAACTGCTGCGGGGTCTCGATCACCTTGCGGGTGTGCGGGTGGCGCAGCAGGTAGCGGTCGTACAGGGTACGCAGGCCGAAGTAATCGAAGTTCAGGTCCAGCGAGCTGTCGATGGCATCGTTGAGCTTGCGTGCGTTGGTCTGCACGAAGTTCAGCAGGCGGTCGTTGATCAGGCCCACTTCGTGGCCACGACCCACCGACTGCGAGAACGCGTGGATTTCCTGGTTGGACACTTCCTTGGCGATGAAGTTGGCCAGCAGGCGCGCGGCCAGGCGGCCGTATTCGGGTTCTTCGCCGATCAGCAGCGCCGCGGTGCGGATGGACAGTTCGTCCAGCTCCTGGGTAGTGGCGCCGTTGTACAGGCCGGAAATGGTGCGGGTGGCCACACGCATCGGATCGACGGCGTGCAGGCCCTCGGAGGAACGCTGCACCGCGCGGACGATCTTGTTCAGATCCACCAGCTCGGTCGTGCCATTGCGCTTGGTCACACTCATCGCGTTGGACGTCGGCGGCGACGTCAACAGGAATTCGCTTTCCTTCTCGATGGTGGCGCTGGTCTCGGTGGTCACGGCGTGTGTCCTCTTGGCGTGATGGATGGTGGCTCGGAGCATCGGGTGACGCGGCCCGGGACATGACAGCCCAGGGTGGCAGACCGGTGTCGCAGGAATTGAGACCCTGCGCCTGTGGCTGCCGCTGGCAGTGCTGACCGGTGCCGCTGCGGGCATGGAGGGCGTATCACCGGAGGGTCCGGCGATCCATTCCATGGACCCGGCGGCTTGGGGTCCCCACAACCGACAGCCACAAGATAGTGGGGGTAGTTGGGTCCGTCAACGCCAAATGTAGTGAAATTCGGCAATCCCTTGCGCCGCAAGGATCGTGCCATCGGCGCCCGGTTTGGACGCTTTGGACCTGCTGGAACGGGCTGCGCAGTCAAGCCCGAAACACGTCATCGCGGTGGCAATCAGCGCCCCACCAGCGGAACGATGACAGCTTCACATGACAGGACCACGCAGGCGAGGGACAAGTCTGTGGATAGGTGGTGGGCAGACAGTGGGCAGCCGGTGGACGGGGCAGCATCAGGTAGTGCCGGCCGCTGGCCGGCAGCCCATGACCTGCGGAAGCACCAGGCGGATGCCGGCCAGCGGCCGGCATCCGCCCCGGTTGTCACGCCCGGTGCGGGGTACCCAGGTACTCGGCGCTCTGCATTTCGATCAGGCGCGAGGCCGTACGCTCGAACGCGCCCTGCAGCCGGGTACCGGTGTACAGCTCGACCGGCGAGGTGCTGGCGGTGCAGACCAGGTTGACGTGGCGGTCGTACAGCTCGTCGATCAGATTGACGAAGCGGCGCGCGGCATCCTCGTTCAGGCGATCAAAGGCCGGAATGCCGCCCAGCAGCACGGTGTTGAACTCGTGCGCGATCTCGATGTAATCCGACGGCCCACGCGGGCCTTCACACAGCGCGGCGAAGTCGAACCAGGCAATGCTCTTGCCGCGCGCGCGCACCGGAATCTTGCGGCTCTCGATCTCGATGTTGCCCGCCTTGGCCGGTTGGCCGCCGCTCAGTTCGCCCCAGCGCGTGGCCAGCCAGGTGTCACTGTCGGCGGCCAGCGGCGCGCGGTACACCGGCGAGCGGGTCAGCGCGCGCATGCGGTAATCCTCGGTGCCCTCGGCGTACAGCTCCACGCAGTAGCGCTGCAGCAGGCCGATGGCCGGCATGAAGCTCTCGCGCTGCAGGCCGTTGAGGTACAGGTTTTCCACCGCCGTGTTGGAGGTGGTGACCAGGGTCACGCCCTCGGCGAACATCCGCTCCAGCAGGCGCGCCAGCAGCATGGCATCGCCGATGTCGGTGACGAAGAATTCGTCCAGCACCAGCACGCGCAGGTTGCTGCGCCATTCCTGGGCGATCTTCGCCAGCGGATCGCTCTGGCCCTGGTGCTCGCGCAGGCGCTCGTGGACGTTGCGCATGAACCGATGGAAGTGGGTGCGGTACTTCTGCTTGATCGGCAGGCCGTCGTAGAACAGGTCGACCAGGAAGGTCTTGCCGCGGCCGACGCCGCCCCAGAAGTACAGGCCCTTGACCGGCTCGGGCTTCTTCCAGAACGAGGACAGGCGGTCCAGCCAGCCGTCCTCGGCGCTGTCCACCAGGGCCAGATGGATCCGGTCCAGCTCGGCCAGGGCCGCATGCTGGGCCGGGTCGTTCTGCCAATCGCCGCGTTCCACCCCGGCCGCGTAGCGCTGCGTCGGGGTCAGTTCCGCCTCGCTCATGCCGCCGTGCCCAGCCAATGCTTGACGCCGTGGGTGAGCGCGCCGCGCAGGTCGATCAGCTTGCGGTGGAAGAAGTGGCTGGTTTCGGGCATGCGCACCAGTTCATGCGGGGCATCGAGGGTGTCCAGCCACTGGTACACGGCCTGCGGGTCGACGATTTCATCCTGCTCGCCCTGGATCACCAGCCAGCGGGCCGGCGGCGCGATGCCATCGAAGTCCCAACGGCCCGCCGGCGGCGCGATCGAGATCAGCGCTTCGGGCTGCAGCTCGGCGGCAGCCTTCAGCGAAACGAATGCGCCGAAGCTGAAACCGGCCAGCCACAGGCGGTCGTCCGGGCGCTGCTGGCGGACCCAGGCGGTGACGGCCTTGAGGTCCTCCTGCTCGCCCACGCCATGGTCGAATTCACCGGCAGAGCCGCCGACGCTGCGGAAGTTGAAGCGCACCGTGGCAATGCCCAGCTCGCGCAGGGTGGTGGCGGTCATGGTGACCACCTTGTTGTGCAGGGTGCCGCCTTCGGTGGACAGCGGATGGCAGATGATGGCCACGATCGGCTGCACCGGCACATCGGCCTTGGGCAGGTCGACGAGCACTTCCAGCGGGCCAACCGGGCCCTCCAGTGCAATGCAGGCGGTTTCGCCGGGGGCGACGGGGAACGAGGGCGTGTGCATGGCACCATGATAGCGTCCCCCGCCGCTGCCCTGTGCCCGCCCCATGCTCTACCTGTCCCTGGCCGTGATCTGCAGTGTGCTGGTTTCGGTGTTGTTGAAGCTGGCTGGCCGTCGCCAGCTGGACGTTGCGCAGATGGTGACCTGGAACTACCTGGTGGCCGCGACGATGACGGCGGTGGTGCTGCAGCCGCCACTGGACGCACTGCGCGGACCGCATGCGCCGTGGCTGTCATTGCTGGCGCTGGCGGTGGTGCTGCCCTCGATCTTCCTGGTGCTGGGCCGCGCGGTGGCGGTGGCCGGCATCGTCCGCAGTGATGTGGCGCAGCGCTTGTCGCTGCTGCTGTCGCTGGCGGCGGCGTTCCTGTTCTTTGGCCAGAGCGCCAGTACGTGGAAGCTGGTTGGGCTGGGCCTGGGCCTGCTGGCGATGGTGGCCATCAGCCTGCGTCCGCGCGGCCCGGCAGTGGCCGCTTCCGCCGGCGGCTGGGGCTGGCTGCTGGGCGTATGGGCCGGCTTCGCGGTGGTCGACGTGCTGCTCAAGCAGGTGGCGCTGTCGGGCACACCGTCGATGGCCGCGGTGCTGGCCAGTTTCAGCGTGGCCTTCGTGCTGATGCTGGCGCTGCAGTTGTGGCGGCATTTCAGTGGGCGCAGCCGCCTGGCCTGGCGCAACCTGGGTGCGGGTGCACTGCTGGGCCTGCTCAACGGCGGCAACATTCTTTTCTATGTGCATGCGCACCAGTCGATGCCGGACAGCCCGGCCACCGTGTTCGCCGGCATGAACATCGGCGTGGTGGTGCTGGGTGCGCTGGTTGGCGTATTCGCCTTCGGCGAGCCTATGAGCCGGTGGAACCGCCTCGGACTGGCGCTGGCGGTAGTCGCGATCACCCTGATCGCGCTGGGTTGATGCGCACAGTTCGCGCCGTTGCCGATAGCCGGTGCAGAAGATTCCGATCCTGCTGCGCATTTCGATTGATACGTTGACGCCGCTCACAGTGCAGTTCCGTCGTGATGGGCATCCCGCTGCCTAGACTCGACCGGACCTGCATCTGGAGAGAATGTGATGAAACACGTGTGCGCTCTCATGCTGCTGGCCGCAACCCTGACCGGTTGCAGCAGCATCGGAGGCTATCCCGATTTCAGCGGCGGGATCGGCAATCCATCACATGAACCGGCCTATCCGCGCTATCCCGCCTATCCGCGCCCCGTACAAACCCATCGCGGCGATTCAAGCTCGGAAGTGGTGAGCTGCAGCAGCCGCGACCAGCGTCGCGCGCATTGCCATGTACAGGTCTCACAGAAGGACAGCGTGCACCTGATCAACCGCGAGTCACATGCCTCCTGCCTGCAGGGACGCGACTGGGGCGTGGACCGCGGCACAATCTGGGTCGACAACGGCTGCCGTGCAACCTTCCGCATCGAGCGCTACTACTGGCGATGAGCAGCAGGCCGTCCGGCCGGTCCGCACAGGGCCGGCCGGGCACCCACTCAGCGATCGAAGCCCAGCAGCAGCGGGTCGTGGTCGGAGCTGCGCCACGGGCCCTGCACGTTGCGGCCCTGGTAACCGCTGGCGTCCTGCTCGTCGGCATTGCTGTGCCACTCGGCGGCGCCGGCGAGGCGCTTGGCCATGGTCGGGCTGAGCAGCGCATGATCGAGGCGGCCGGTGTAGCCGTTGTAGACGTAGCTGTAGGGCTGTTCGACCTTGGCCACCTTGAAGGCATCCTGCCAGCCGAGGTCGTGCAGGGTGCGGATCGGATCTTCCATAGCGTAGGCGTTGAAATCGCCCATCAGCACCACGTCCTTCACCTTCAGGCGCGCGGCTTCGGCCTGCACCCAGGTGTTGAGCTGCCTGGCCGATTCCACGCGGGTGGCGTTCCAGCAACCCTGCCCGTCATTGCGGTCGGCGTCGGCGCCGCTGGCATCGCGGCAGCCCTTGGACTTGAAGTGGTTGGCAACCACCATGAACGGCCCGCCCTTGCTCTGGAAGGCCTGTGCCAGCGGCGCACGGCTGTGTTCGACGAAGGGGCCGTCGAGCTTGGTCAGCGGCGTGCCGAGCGGCTTGAATTCGCTCTTGCGGTAGATGATGCCGACGCGGATCGGATTGCTGCCGGGGCCTTGGCCGGCATCGACGAACGCCCACTGTTTGTCTGCGGCGAGGCCGGCATTGAGCGCATCCACCAGTTCGGCGATGGCCGACTGCGGGCCGTAACCGTCGTTCTCCAGTTCCATCAGCGCGGCGATGTCGGCGCCCAGCGCGTTGACGGTGGCGACCAGCTTGCCGACCTGCGCCTTGTGCTCGTCCAGCGTGCGTGCGCCGCGCAGGGTCGGGAACCCACCGCCCTTGCCGTCACCATTGAAGAAATTCTCCAGGTTGAACGCAGCGATGTGCAGGCGGCCGGGCACGCTCGGCACGGCCGGGCGCTGCAGGTCCGGCAGCTTCAGTACACCATCCACCTGCAGGCTGGGCCGGCCCTGCGCGTCCACGCGCACGGTGCCTTCCACGTTGCGCAGCTGCATGCCGGTACGCAGCACCGGGTTGCCCGGCAGGTAGGCGACGCTGGCCGGATCACGCATATCGCTGCCATCGTCCAGCAGCAGGCGGCGGCGCTGGTTGTCGGCCATCACCTGTTCGATCCCGGCACTGCCGGGCGCGGCCACTTCGGTCGGCTGCCACAGGCGACCATCGAAGGCGACGGTGAGCTGGCCGAAGCGTTCCAGGCCATCGGTGCCGGCCAGGGTGAGCGGCGCGGCGATGCGCACGTGCTGCCCATCCAGTGCACGCCAGTCGGCCGGCGCGGCGGCCAGGGTGACGGTGGCTGGGCTGCGTGGCGCAGGCGCCGAGGTCGGCGCAACCTGTGGCTGGGCCTGGGCGAAAGCGGATGCCGGCATCAGCAGGGACAGGGCAAGGGCGAGGGAACGGCGACGCATCGACAGACGACTCCACGGAAGAGGCGCACAGACTAACCCCGAAATGCGAAACCCCGCCTGCGCAGCGGGGGCATAGGGGCGATCAGGCCTCGGTGGGCAAAGCCGGGTAGTGCCGGCCGCTGGCCGGCAACCTCATGACCTTCATGCGATGCGTGGCTGCCGGCCAGCGGCCGGCACTACCAAAGATCATGAGGCTGCCGGCCAGCGGCCGGCACTACCAGCGGACGCGGCGGCGTCCGCTACTTCAGATTGCCCAGCATCCAGTCCACGGTGGCGTGGATCTGCTCCTCGGTGAGCGCCGGGTTGCCGCCCTTGGGCGGCATGATGCCGCCGTCGGGGCCGGTGTAGCCCTCGATGGCGTGCTTGTAGAGGGTGTCCTTGCCCTGCGCCAGGCGCTTGTCCCAGTGCGAGTGGTCCAGCGTCGGCGCCATGCCCACGCCAGTGGTATGGCAGGCGGTGCACAGGTTGTCGAAGATCACCTTGCCGTCCTTGGTACCGCCGTAGGCCACCTGCGAGGCGGCCTTGGCCAGCGCTGCGGCCTTGGCCGCGGCCTGCGCGGCGGCGCCGGTGCTGCCGGCGTATACCGCGCCAGTGGGCGAGATGCGCTGTTCAGTGCGTTTGGCGGCGGTGGGCGACACCTCGGGCGGAATCCGGGTGTGGATGAACGCGGCCAGCAGGATCAGACCGAGGGTGATGGCCATCAACAGCGCGATCACCATGGAGAAGCGTTTCAGGAACTCCAGATCGTAATTCCGCACTCTTCGTTACCCCTGGCTGATAGTCGTTGGACCACGGCTGAGCGACTGCGTGATGGGCCGAGTATAGAACGCACGCCACGCACGACAACAGGCATCACGGCTGGTGCGGCGCAGCATGCGGCCGTGACCGCGTGCGGGTGGCGCCGGACCGCGCCCGGCGAGCGCGAAGCGCGGCAGAAGCCGCCCGGCACGCGCAACGGCGGCATCACCCTGCGCCAACAGCCCGCAGGCAGAAACTGCAGATGGCCTCGACCAGTGCGTCCTCGTCGCGGTGCGCTTCGCGGCTGGGTGCGGTCGGGCCCACCATCGCTTCGGTGAAGGCACCCACCAGGCAGGCGGCGGCAGCGTGCGCGTCCTGTGCCGGCAGTTCACCGGCCGCCACGCCCTCTTCCACCAGGCGCAGGAACACGTCACCGAAGGCACGGCGGCCGCGCATGCGCTCGGCTTCCACGTCCGGGTCCACCGGTTCGACGATGAAGGCATGGGCCAGGCCCGGGCCGGCCAGGGCACGGCGCACGAAGGCGGTGATGGCCTGGCGCAGGCGCACGCTGGCCGGCTGCGGCGCACTGGCGATGCGCTCCATGATCGCCACCTCATGGGCCACGGCAGCGTTGAGCACTTCCACGAACAGCTCGGCCTTGGACGGGAAGTGGCGGTAGATCAGGCCGGTGGAGACCCCGGCCTGGGTGGCCACGGCGGTTACCGGCGCGTTGCGCCAGCCGCCGGTGGCGACCAGTTCGCGGGTGGCCAGCAGGATCCGTTCACGGGCCCCGGCCAGGCGTTCTTCCATCAATGCTGAGCGTTTGTAGGCCATGTTCTGAGTCTGGTTTCAATTTTTGAATTTGTATTCACTTCTTACCCGAACCCCGCTACGCTGGGGTCCAATCGCCCGCGCGGGCCGCTGCTGTGAACAGCCGCCTGCTTCCCCTTCCGGGTGCGTCCATTCCCCACCTTCCCTCGTGGAGCCATCGCAATGCACGTGCCATCCCTGAACTTCGACCTCGGCGAAGATATCGACCTGCTGCGCCAGAGCGTGGCCCATTTTGCCGCTGCCGAGATCGCGCCGCTCGCGGCCGAGGCCGATGCAACCAACCAGTTCCCGTTGGCACTATGGCCCAAGTTGGGCGAACAGGGCCTGCTGGGCCTGACCGTGGAAGAAGAATACGGCGGCACCGGCATGGGCTACCTGGCCCACGTGGTGGCGATGGAAGAAATCTCCCGCGCCTCCGGCGGCATCGCCCTGTCCTACGGCGCGCACTCGAACCTGTGCGTGAACCAGCTGCGCAAGAACGGCACCGAAGCGCAGAAGCAGCGCTTCCTGCCGGACCTGTGCAGCGGCGCCAAGGTCGGCGCGCTGGCGATGAGCGAACCGGGTGCGGGTTCGGACGTGGTGTCGATGAAGCTGCGCGCGGACAAGCGCGGCGACCGCTACGTGCTCAACGGCAACAAGATGTGGATCACCAACGGCCCCGACGCCGACGTGCTGGTGGTGTACGCCAAGACCGATGTCGAAGCCGGCGCCAAGGGCATCACCGCGTTCCTGGTCGAGAAGGGCATGAAGGGTTTCTCCACCGCGCAGAAGCTGGACAAGCTGGGCATGCGCTCCTCGCCCACCTGCGAACTGGTGTTCCAGGACTGCGAGATTCCCGAAGAAAACGTGCTGGGCGCGGTCGGCGGCGGCGTGCGCGTGCTGATGTCCGGCCTGGACTACGAGCGCGTGGTGCTGTCCGGCGGCCCGCTGGGCCTGATGGCTGCAGCCATGGACGTGGTCATGCCGTACGTGCACGAACGCCACCAGTTCGGTGAGCCGATCGGCAGCTTCCAGCTGATCCAGGCCAAGATCGCCGACATGTACGTGGGCCTGGGTGCCTGCCGCGCCTATGTGTATGCCGTGGCGCGCGCCTGCGACCAGGGCCGTACCACCCGCCAGGATGCGGCCGGCGCGATCCTGTACGCCGCCGAGAAGGCAACGTGGCTGACCGGCCAGGCGATCCAGATCCTCGGCGGCAACGGCTACATCAATGAATACCCGACCGGCCGCTTGTGGCGCGACGCCAAGCTGTATGAAATCGGCGCCGGCACCTCGGAGATCCGCCGCATGCTGATCGGCCGCGAACTGTTCCAGCGCACCCTGTAAGGCACCCCATGAGCATCCTAGGCAGCCAGCTGCAACCGGGCAGCGAAACGTTTGAAAGCAACCGCGCGGCGATGCAGGCCGTAGTCGACGACCTGCACGCCACCCTCGCCCGCACCGCCCTGGGTGGCAGCGAGGCGGCGCGGGCCAAGCACACCGCACGCGGCAAGCTGCTGGTGCGTGACCGCATCGATGCGCTGCTCGACCCGGGCAGCGCGTTCCTGGAGATCGCACCGCTGGCCGCGCACGGCATGTACGACGATGCCGTGCCCGCCGCCGGCGTGGTCGCAGGCATTGGCCGGGTGAGCGGCGTGGAGTGCGTGATCGTGGCCAACGATGCCACGGTCAAGGGCGGCACCTATTACCCGGTGACAGTGAAGAAACACCTGCGCGCGCAGGAGATCGCCGAGCAGAACCACCTGCCGTGCATCTACCTGGTCGATTCCGGTGGCGCCTTCCTGCCGCTGCAGGACGAGGTGTTCCCGGACCGCGACCATTTCGGCCGCATCTTCTACAACCAGGCCAATCTCTCCGCGCAGGGCATCCCGCAGATCGCCTGCGTGATGGGCAGCTGCACCGCCGGTGGTGCCTACGTGCCGGCGATGAGCGACGAGACGGTGATCGTGCGCGAGCAGGGCACCATCTTCCTCGGCGGCCCGCCGCTGGTGAAGGCGGCCACCGGTGAAGTGGTGACGGCCGAAGAACTGGGCGGTGCCGACGTGCACACGCGCATTTCCGGTGTGGCCGACCACATGGCCGACAACGACCTGCAGGCGTTGGCACGGGTGCGCGCGATCATCGCCCAGCTCAACTGGCGCAAGCCCGAAGCGGCGATGGCGCTGCAGCCGGTGGAAGAACCGCTGCTGTCGGCACACGAACTGTACGGGGTGATCCCGGCCGATACGCGCAAGCCCTACGACGTGCGCGAAGTGATCGCGCGACTGGTCGACGGCTCGCGCTTTGACGAGTTCAAGCCGCGCTATGGCGCAACGCTGGTCACCGGCTTCGCCCATCTGCACGGCTATCCGATCGGCATCATCGCCAACAACGGCATCCTGTTCTCCGAGTCCGCGCTGAAGGGCGCGCACTTCATCGAGCTGTGCACCCAGCGCAACATTCCGCTGGTGTTCCTGCAGAACATCACCGGCTTCATGGTCGGCCGCAAATACGAACAGGGTGGCATCGCCAAGGACGGGGCCAAGCTGGTGATGGCGGTGGCCTGCGCCAAGGTACCCAAGTTCACCGTGGTGATCGGTGGTTCGTTCGGTGCCGGCAACTACGGCATGTGCGGCCGTGCGTACTCGCCCAATTTCCTGTGGATGTGGCCGAACGCACGCATCGGCGTGATGGGCGGAGAACAGGCCGCCAGCGTGCTGGCCACGGTCAAGCGTGATGGCATCGAAGCCAAGGGCGGGCAGTGGCCGGGCGAGGAAGAGGATGCGTTCAAGGCACCGATCCGCGACCAGTTCGAGCAGCAGGGCCACCCGTACTACGCCAGTGCGCGCCTGTGGGACGACGGCGTGATCGATCCGGTCGATACCCGCCGGGTACTGGCCCTGGCCCTGTCGGCCAGCCTCAACGCTCCCCCGCAGCAGACGCGCTTCGGCGTGTTCCGCATGTGACCTGTGCCATGACCGAGTCTGTTGCCATGTTCAGCAAAGTCCTGATCGCCAACCGCGGCGAGATCGCCTGCCGCGTCATCGCCACCTGCCGCCGCCTCGGCATCGCCACCGTGGCGGTGTATTCCGATGCCGACCGCAATGCGCGCCACGTGCGGCTGGCCGACGAAGCCATCCACATCGGCCCGGCGGCCGCGCGCGAGAGCTACCTGCGCAGCGATGCCATCCTCGACGCCGCACGCCGCAGCGGCGCGCAGGCCATCCATCCCGGCTACGGCTTCCTGTCCGAGAACGCCGACTTCGCCGACGCCTGCGTGGCGGCCGGCATCGCCTTCATCGGTCCGCCGGCCAGTGCGATCCGCG
>NZ_PEJS01000001.1:3900000-4130972 GCF_002750975.1 Stenotrophomonas indicatrix | reverse complement strand
CTCCCTGGTGAAATTAGCGCTATGGAACCACCCGATCCCATCCCGAACTCGGAAGTGAAACGTAGCTGCGCCGATGGTAGTGTGGCCTAAGCCATGCGAGAGTAGGTCATCGCCAGGGTTTATACCCGAAAACCCCGCTGCTCACGCAGCGGGGTTTTTCTTTGTGCGCGGGAAACCAAGGGTAGTACCGGCCGCTGGCGGGCAACCACGTGCAGCCGCGTGATGTTCATGAGGTTGCCGGCCAGCGGCCGGCACTACCGGGACTCAGCACCCACGCGTAGATGCGGCGCCCAGACGGTGCCGCATTCTTTGGAGCGCAGCAGCTGGCGGATATGCTTCGCCGCAGTGGCAGGTGCCCCGCCCCTCATCATCGTGTCGCGGGCAGCCTTGAACGGATTGCGTTCGTACCCGTTGAGCCAACGAGAACCCTGTCGCGAACCACGCCCAACAAAAAGGCGGCGCCCTGCGGGCGCCGCCTTTCTTCAAGGGAGCAGGCCTGCGGCTCAGTCGATCAACGCGGCCTCGCGCTGCCGGAACACCGATACCGCTTGGTTCAGTGCACCTGCCTGCGATTGCAGTTCACGTGCCGCCGCAGTGGCTTCTTCCACCAGCGCCGCGTTCTGCTGCGTGGCCTGGTCCATCTGCACCACCGTCTGGTTGATCTGCTCGATACCGGATGACTGCTCCTGTGACGCCGCCGAGATCTCGCGCATGAGGTGGCTTACGTTCTCCACGCCGCCGACGATGCCCTGCATGCGCTGTCCGGCATCGGCCACCAACTGGGCGCCCTCGCCGACCTGACGTCCTGCCTCGTCGATGAGGACCTTGATCTCCTGGGCCGCCGCCGCCGATCGCTGCGCGAGCACACGGACCTCGCTGGCGACGACCGCGAACCCGCGTCCCTGTTCGCCGGCGCGTGCCGCTTCAACCGCTGCGTTGAGCGCGAGGATGTTGGTCTGGAAGGCAATGCCGTCGATCACGCCGGTAATGTCGCCGATCCGCTTCGACGCGCCCTCGATGGCCTGCATGGTGTCGACCACCCGCTGCATGGCGTGGTTGCCATCACTTGCTGCGCCCTGGGTGGAGGCGGCCAGCTCGCTGGCCTGGCGCGCATGCGCTGCGTTCTGGCGCACGGTGGCGGTCAGCTCCTCCATCGAGGCGGCCGTTTCCTGTAGATGAGCGGCCTGTCGCTCGCTGCGCTCGGACAGCGCGCCGTTGCCGGCGGCGATTTCGCTGGCGGCCGTGCTGATGGTGGTGGCGCAGTGCTGGATGTGGCCGACCATGCGCGCCAGCTGGCCGGCGGTGGCGTTGGCATCGCGCTGGATGGCGGCGAACGCGCCGTGGTACTCGCCCTGCATGCGACGGTCGAGATCGCCGTTGGCCATCGCCGAAAGCATCTGCCGCACTTCGTCGACCGTGCTGCCCAGTGTGTCCAGCAGCTGGTTGATGCCCCCGGTCAGGCCGTCGAGGAAGCTGGCGCCTTCACTGGCCTGCAGGCGCTGTTCCAGATCACCCTGCGCGGCGGCATCGACAATCCCGGCGACGGCATTCTCCAGCGTCAGTTCATGGGTACGGTCATGCCATTCCACCGCAAAACCCAGGCGCGCGCCCTGTGCGTCGAACACCGGGGTGACGACCTGGGCGAAGTGCACCGGCCCGATGCGCACCTTGCCGTTGTGTGTCGCCTGCAGCCCATTGAGGATGCCGCGGATGCGGTCAGGGTTGGCATGGAAGCGATGGATGCTGCTGCCGACCAGCCGCTCGGCGTCGAAATCGGGGAAGGCCTGGCGCAGCGAGGCCTGCTGGTTGCGCAGCAGCGCCACCACCGAGCGGTTGACGTAGCGGATGACGTGATCGTTGTCGGCAATCATCATCGCCGTGCGCGAGGCATCCAGTGCCTGGCGGATCTGCGCGTTCTCGGCATGTGCTTCGGCCTCGCGGCCGCGCTGCGCCTGCACATGGCGTGCGGTATCGGCCAGCGCGTGGGCCAGGGAACCGGGTGCGTAGTTGCGTGCATCGCTGTGTGCGCCGAGGTCGGCGCCCGTGGCGATGTCACGTGCCAATGCGGCCAGGCGGTGCGGTCCGTGACCCAGCGCCTCACTCTGATGGCGCAGGCGCGCGGCGGTCTGGCCCAGCACCAGCGTCAGCACCGCCAGGGCCATGGCATTCAACAGCTGCGGCAGGACGGCCGCCCCATCAAGCAACGGCGCCAGCAACGCACCGACACCCCCGGCGCCGGCCAGCCACAACGGCATGCGGTCACGCTGGATGAGCAGCACGCCCAGCAGCAGCGCCATGGGCAATGCGGCATTCAATCCGCTGATATGGCAGAGCAGGCTCAACTGCAGTGAAAGCACTACGGCCAGGCCGTTGCGCGCGAGCGCATGGCCGGCCTGGCGCCAGCCCAGCCAGGCGGCTGGCAGCACTGCGGCGACAACGGCGCTCGCAGCGGGCAGCGACGTGCCGCGCACGGCCAGTACAAGGCCGATCGCTGCCAATACGGCGCTGCCCAGCAGCAGGCGACGATCGCCCCGCTGGGCCAGCTGTTGCAGATAAGGGAGACGGCCCTGGTCGGGCGGGCGGGAGGACGCAATGGACATCGGCAACTCCTGGATCAACGGACGGCAGCGGCCATGCAACGCGCTGCGCGGATGAGCGCAACGACGGCACGGTCGGGGAATTCGGGGAATGCGGCGCAGGCAGCGACGCGGAGGACGTACACCGTGACCACATCCTGTGGATGACGGTGCAGCAGACGGGACATGCGGTCTTCCTTGCAGAACCAGGAACGAGCCGCAGGCACAAAGGGCCTGCGTGCTGTGGACGCAGGGGTCCACTACCGTTCTATCGGCCGCACTGGCGCAGAGTGAAGTGCGCGCGGCCGACGATGGTCAGCGTGCGTTGGCGTTTTCGCTCAGGAACGCATCGATGACGGCGGCAATACGCGCCGGGTGTTCCATGTGCAGGTGATGGTTGCCGGGGAATACCGCCAGGCGGCCATCACGCAGATGCTGCAGGCGCTCGCTGCGCATCGGCTCGGGATAATACGACTGTGCAGGCGTGGCATAGATCACCTGGGTAGGACAGGTGATGGCCTGCAGCAGGTTGTCGATCTGGCCTTCGCTGAGGCGGATCGCGGTGGGCAGCATCAGGCGCGGATCGCTGCACCAGCGATAGCCGCCTTCGACCGGCTCGACACCGCGTTCGACCAGCAGGCGTGCGCAGCCTTCGCTGAGCTGGTTGGTCATCATCCGCGCCCGGATCGGTGCAGCTAGGTCCGGGAACACGCGCAGCTGCTTGCGTGCCAGTGCTCGGGTGGCGTCGACGTGCTCGCGCAGGCGGCTGGCAGTTTCTTCCTCCGGCCCGCGCAGGCCGCCGAGTGCCTCGATGGCGACCAGCCGTTCGATGCGATCACTGACCGCTGCGGCGAGGCTGGCGATGCCGGCACCCATCGAATGGCCGATCAGGGTGAACCGGTCCCAGCCCAGTGCATCGGCGACATCGAGGACATGGGTGATCGCTGCTGGCGTGGTGTACACCGCCCCGATCGGCAGATGCGCGCTGTGGCCGTGCCCGGGCAGATCGATCGCCACCAGGTCCAGGTGCGGCAGATGCGGCGCCAGCGGAACGAAGCTGGCCGCATTGTCGAGCCAGCCGTGCAGGGCCAGCACCCGCGGACCCTCACCCGGCCGGCGCAGGCCGGCGACGCGGACGCCCGCGACCTGCAGCTCAAACGGCTGCAGGCTCATGCCAGCGAGGCCACGGCCAGCCGAGCCAGTGCGCGGGCGTGTTCCGGTGCGGCGTTGAGGCAGGGGATGTAGCGCATCTGTGCGCCGCGCTCGGCCAGTGTTTCGGTGAAGCCCATGGCGACTTCTTCCAGTGTTTCCAGGCAGTCGGTGGCAAACCCGGGGCAGACGACGTCGATCTGCTTCACCCCCGCTTCGGCCAGCTCCCACAGGCTGGGCTCGGCGTAGGGCTGCAGCCAGCGTTCGCGGCCGAAGCGCGACTGGTAACCCATCTGCCAGTCGTCCGCGCCCAGGCCCAGTGCTGCGGCGATCGCGCGCGCACTGGCCTCGCAGCGCTGCGGATAGGGATCGCCGGCATCGGCAAGGCGCTGCGGAATGCCATGGAAGGAGAACATCAGCTTCTGGCCGCGACCGTGCTGCTGCCAGTAGCGCTGGATCGAGCCGGCAACGGCGGCGACCCAGTCCGGATCGATCGAATAGTCCTGCACCAGGCTCACGGTGACCTGTGGGTTCCTGCGCTGCCAGGCATCCACACGATCCTCGACCGAGGCCGTGGTGGTGGTCGAATACTGCGGATACAGCGGCAATACCACGATGCGGCGCACGCCCTCGGTGGCCAGCCGATCCAGTTCGGTGGTGAGCGCCGGTTCGCCGTAGCGCATCGCGTGGCGTACGCGCAGCGTCGGCAGCAACGCTTGCATCGCCTGCGCCAACTGGCGGGTGTGGACCATCAGCGGCGAGCCTTCCGGCAGCCACACCTGGGCGTACTTGGCGGCTGAGCGGCTGCTGCGCAGCGGCAGTATCAGACCGCGCAGCAAGGGCTGCCACAGCAGTGCCGGCAGCGAGACCACGCGCCGGTCGGACAGGAATTCGGCCAGATAACGGCGAACGGCGGGAGCCGTCGGCGTCTCGGGCGTGCCTAGGTTGACCGCCAGTACGGCGGTATCGGGTGCGTCGAGCATGGGCGGTATTGTCGCCGATTCCATCGTCACGTCGGCATGCAGGGTTCGGATGGATGTCATCGATGAGGCCAATATGAGCAGGCAACGCTCATTGGGGATTCATCACAACACTACTAATTTCAGTCACTTGCTATATCTTCCTATGGACTGACTTCTGGAGCCTGCCATGCGTCGCCCGATCCAAGCCCTGCTGATCGCCGCCAGCCTGCTGTCCAGCCAGGCCATGGCCGGACCGCAGGAAGACCAGCGCGCCCGCAACGCGGTGCGTGTACTGGCTGAAATCCAGGGAATCCCTGAACAGGGCATTCCGGACAAATTGCTCGACGAAGGCCGCGCGGTCATCGTCATTCCCGACACGATCAAGGCCGGTCTGGTGATCGGCGGCCGTCGTGGCCACGGCCTGATGTCGGTGCGCATGCCCAATGGTGCGTGGTCTAACCCGGTATTCATCAAGCTCACCGGCGGCAGCATCGGCTTCCAGGCCGGTGTGCAGTCCTCCGACGTTGTGCTGGTGTTCCGCAACGACCGCAGCCTGGACAACCTCGTCAACGGCAAGTTCACCCTCGGCGCCGATGCCGGTGTGGCCGCCGGTCCGGTCGGCCGCAATGCCGCCGCCGCCACCGATGGCCAGCTGAAGGCCGAGATCTGGTCGTGGTCGCGCGCCCGCGGCCTGTTCGCTGGCGTGGCCCTGGATGGTGCGATCCTGCAGATCGACGATGCTGCCAACCTTGACGCCTACGGCAGCAACACCACCCCGCGGATGATCTTCGAGGGCCGCGCGGCTGGCTCGCCTTCAATGGATGTGGTCGCTTTCCGTGATCGCCTCGAAGAGGCCACCTACGCGGCGCGCAACAACCGCAACGGTGGCAATGACGCACCGCGTCCGGCGGCTGCTGCAGCGCCTGCCCCGCAGCCTGTTCAGGCAGCGCCGGCGGCACCTGCTGAAGCGACCACGGCGCCGCTGCAGGCCGTGCCGCAGACCCCGCCGCCGGCCCAGCAGGGTTTCCAGCCGGTCAACGACGGTGAAATCCGCACTGAAACACTGGGCAACAACTGACTTTCGTCACGCGCGCCGGCTAACAGCCGGTGCGCTATGCTCGGCAATCTGATCACTAACGTAACGAGCGACTTATGGGCAGTTTCAGCATCTGGCATTGGTTGGTCGTGCTCGCCATCGTCCTGCTGGTGTTCGGCACCAAGCGCCTGACCAGTGGTGCCAAGGACCTCGGCTCGGCGGTCAAGGAATTCAAGAAGGGCATGCACGACGACGACAAGCCGAACGCGCAGTTGGGCGACGAGTCGCGCAGCCAGGACGCCTCGCGCACCGCGCAGGACGAGCACGACCGCAAGCCGCGTTGATCCGGAGCGGTTGCGGTGTTTGATATCGGCTTCAGCGAACTGCTGGTGATCGCGGTCGTCGCCTTGGTGGTGCTCGGTCCTGAGCGCCTGCCCAAGGCGGCCCGCTTCGCCGGGTTGTGGGTACGCCGCGCGCGCAATCAATGGGATTCGGTCAAGCAGGAACTGGAACGCGAACTGCAGGCCGAAGACATCAAGCGGCAGATGCAGGACGTGCGCCAGGGCATGCAGGACACCGAGAACCAGCTGCGTGCCAGCGGCGAAGCCATGCGCCGCGAAGCCGAGCAGATGCAACAGCACAGCGACACGCTGGCGCAGCAGGTGCGTGCACCGGCCCCGGCCGAACAGCCCCCACATCTGGCGGATGCGCCCGAGCAGGGGGTGGGGTCGACTGAAGGTGCAGCCATTACGCCCGCCACCGCTGAAGCTGCGGGCGATGCCGTTGCTGATACCGCGACCGAAACGCCCGCGCGCACGGAGCGCCCGTCATGAGCGAACACGACTTCGGCGAAAGTTCGCTGGTGGAACACCTTGTTGAACTGCGCTCGCGCCTGGTGCGTGCGCTGCTGGGGCTGGGCGTTGTGCTGCTGGGCCTGCTGCCGTTTACCCAGAAGCTCTACAACGCACTGGCCGAGCCGCTGATCTCGCAGTTGCCCAATGGGCAGACGATGATCGCCACCAACCCGGCCGGCGCCTTCTTCGCGCCGTTGAAGCTGACGTTCTTCGTGGCCTTGTTCGTGGCCGTGCCATGGCTGCTGTACCAGCTGTGGGCCTTCGTCGCGCCGGGCCTGTATGCACGCGAGAAGCGCCTGGCGATGCCATTGCTGGTCTCCTCGGTGCTGCTGTTCTACACCGGCTGCGCCTTTGCCTATTTCCTGGTGCTGCCGGCGGTCTTCCACTTCCTCACCACCTTCAGCCCGGAAGTGATCGCGATCACGCCGGATGCGAATGCCTACCTGGATTTCGTGCTGGCGATCTTCTTCGCCTTCGGCGGCAGCTTCGAGCTGCCGGTGGCGATGGTGATCCTGGTGCTGCTGGGCTGGATCACGCCGCAGCAGTTCAAGGAAGGACGCGGCTACGCGATCGTCGGCATCTTCGTGCTCGCTGCGATCCTGACTCCGCCGGACGTGGTGTCGCAGCTGATGCTGGCGATCCCGATGTGCCTGCTGTACGAGCTGGGCATCCACGCCGCGCGCTGGCTGGTGCCGTCTTCGGTGGTCAAGAAGCCTGCGGCCTGATCCCCGGTAGCGCCGGGCCATGCCCGGCGTTCGTGGGGTGAGGTGACATCCATCCGCCGGGCATCGCCCGGCGCTACCGTTGAGCGCCGCTCAAGCGTGGAAGACGTCGTTGGCAGGCGGCGACTGCGGCACCGGCGGTGCGCCGCGGCTGCCGCGATGCACGAACATCTGCTTCCAGGCCGCATAGACGGCGCCGACATACAGCGGCATCAGCACCGTGGTGAACACCAGCTGCGCGATGAAGGCCGCCGCCAGCGGGCCGCCCAGCAGCATGCCGAGCTGGACCACGATCACGAACAGCACATAGACGCAGAACGCGGCGATCAGGCCGAGCACGGTGAACACGGCGGTGGCGCCGATGTTCTCGATGCAGCCCTGTAGGCTCAGGCGCAGCGCGTGCATGCCGCTCTGGCGGTCGAACACCACCAGTGCCGGCTGGGTGAACATCGCCAGGGTCAGCGCCACGGCGGTGCAGAACACCAGCAGCATCCACAGCGCGATGCGCTGCGCGGGCAGGTTGGCGACCAGTTCGGCGGCGGTTTCCGGACTGATCTGCTGCCCGCTGCGGCCGAGTTCCTGCATCTTGGTCATGGTGTCGCTGAAGGCGGTGAAGCCCTCGCGGCCGATCATCAGGTACAGCAGCGCGCCCAGCAGCAGCACGGCCAGCACCTGGATTGCCAGCGGCACCAGCAGGTGGCTGACACGACGGTCGCGGATCGGCTGCAGCAGATGGGTGGCCAGGCCGGGACGACCCTGGTCGATCTCACCCATGGCGTACAGCATGCCGCCGAACATCACCGGTGAAATCACCAGCGTCATCATCTGCAGGGCCAGGCCGGCGGTGCCGGGCAGCATCGTCCCCAGCAGGGTGACCACCCAGTTCACCAGCAGCCAGGTCAGGCCGATCCGGGCCAGCTGCAGCGGCGCACGCCGATACAGCGAGAACGTATCCAGCAACCACTGGGCGCCCGCCGAGGCTGGCAGCTTGCGAATCTCTTTCATGGACATCCGGGGAGGGACAGGAGGGGCCGGGCGGTGTGCCCGTGCCGCCGATTATCCCTGTTTTGCCACCGGCTGGGCTGAAGACAGCCGGGCCTGGCGGACAAAGCGCCGCAACAGCTGGCGCGCCAGCGGCGCGGCGCTGACCGCGCGCTCGATACTGCGCGCGCAACCGCCATGACGGCCGATGCAGTCGGCGCGTGCGCGCACGTAGCCACGCATGTGGTGGGTGGCGAATTCCGGATGGAACTGCACGCCCCAGGCTTGGCGGCCCCAGCGGAAGGCATGGCAGCCATCCAGCGGCGAGCGCGCCAGCACGGCGGCACCTTCGGGTACGCGCAGCACGGTCTGCAGATGGGTGGCGTGGGCCGCGAAGTGGCTCGGCAGGCCCTGGAACAACGGGTCCTGCGCGGCCTGCGGGTCCAGTGCCAGCTCAATCGTTCCCGATTCGCGCCCGGCGGGGTTGTAGGCCACTTCGCCGCCCAGCGCGTGTGCCAGCAGCTGGTGGCCGTAGCAGATGCCGAACACCGGCACGTCGTCGTGCGCGGTCTGCCGCAGCCAGGTGGCACTGCGTTCGCTCCATTCGGCGTGGTCGGTGACGAAGGCGGCCGAGCCGGTTACCAGCACGCCGGCGAACTGGCGGGGGTCGGGCAGGTCGGCACCATGCTCGACGTCGACCACGACGGTCTCGTGTTCTTCCAGGCCGGCGGCGACCCGGATCCAGTGCGGAAAGCGCCCGTAGCGGCGCAACGACGGCACGGGGCGGCCGGTTTCAAGGATCAGGAAGGGCGCTGGATTCATCCGGGGGAGGTAGTACGGACAGGACTTCCTCGATTGTAGTCAGCCCCTGTGCCACCTTTTCAAGCCCGGCCTGGCGCAGGGTTCGCACTCCTTCAGCACGCGCGGCACGGTTGAAACCGGCCAGATCCATGTCCGCACGGATCAACCCGCGCAGGCGCGAGCCCAATGGCAGCAGCTCATACAGCCCGATGCGGCCGAGGAATCCGGTGCGCCGGCACTCCAGGCAACCGACCGGCCGACAGGGCGTGGCGGCATCTGGATATGCAGCTTCGCTATCAGCCAGCACTGCCCAATCGGCCCGGCCGAGGGTGTGCGGCTGCTTGCAGTGCGGGCACAGGGTGCGCACCAGGCGCTGGGCGAGGATGCCGTTGACGGTGGATGACAGCAGGTAATGCGGTACGCCCAGGTCGAGCAGGCGGGTGATGGCCGAGGGCGCGTCGTTGGTGTGCAGGGTGGACAGCACCAGGTGGCCGGTCAGCGAGGCCTGCACGGCCATCTGCGCGGTTTCCAGGTCGCGGATCTCGCCGATCATGATGATGTCCGGGTCCTGCCGCAGCAAGGTGCGCACACCGCTGGCGAAATCCAGGTCGATGTTGGTCTGCACCTGCATCTGGTTGAATTCCGGCGCGATCATCTCGATCGGGTCTTCCACCGTGCATACGTTGACGTCCGGCGTGGCCAGCCGCTTCAGGGTGGAATACAGGGTGGTGGTCTTGCCCGAACCGGTCGGGCCGGTGACCAGCACGATGCCGTGCGGGCGCTCGACCAGGGCGGTCCAGCCGGCCGCTTCCTGCGGGCTGAAGCCGAGCTGGTCGATGCTCTTGAAGGCCGCTTCCGGGTCGAAGATGCGCATCACGCATTTCTCGCCGAAGGCGGTCGGCATGGTCGACAGGCGCATTTCCACTTCACGGCCGCCGGGCGAGCGGGTCTTGATGCGACCATCCTGCGGGCGCCGGCGCTCGGCCAGGTCCATGCGTCCGAGCACCTTGATACGGCTGACCACGGCGGTCATCACCGCCGGCGGCACTTCGAACACCTTGTGCAGCACGCCGTCGATGCGGAAGCGCATGCGGCCCATGTCGCGGCGGGGCTCCAGGTGGATGTCCGAGGCGCGCTGCTCATAGGCGTACTGCAGCAGCCAGTCGACGATGTGCACGATGTGCTGGTCGTCGGCATTGACGTCGCCGGTGCGGCCCAGTTCCACCAGCTGCTCGAAGCTGGGCAGGGTGGTGTTGGCCTCACCCCGTACGTCGCCACGGGCACCGCGCACCGAGCGGGTGACGCCGAAGAACTCCATGGTGTAGCGGTGCAGGTCCAGCGGATTGACCACCGCCAGCTCGATGCGCAGGCGGGTCAGGTGCTGCAGGTCGCGTAGCCATTCCTGTGCCAGCGGCTCGCTGGTGGCCACCAGCACGCGTTCGCCATCCACCGCCAGCGGCAGGAAGCGATGGCGGCGCGCGTAGGCGTGCGAGGCCACGGCGGTGACCGAGGCGACGTCGACCCGGGTCGGATCGATGCGCAGGTAGCGGCTGCCGGTGCGCTGGGCCAGCCACTCGGTGAGGCGTTCCAGATTGAGGTCGCCGCCGTCGCTGGCGGCCAGCTTGAGGTTGGACAGCAGCACCAGTGGATGCACTTCACTGGCATTGCGGGCGCCCTGTGCGGAAAAACGGATGCGCTCACGCTCGTGCGCAGCCACCACGCCATCGGCCAGCAGGGCCGCCGCAACCTGTTCGAACTGCAGGCGACCGGGCGGCAACGGTGCCGCGCCAGGCTCGCCGGGCGTGCCCGTGGGCAGCCGATGTTCCATCCACCTGCTCCTTCCGGGTACGGAATGCCCCGCAGGTCGGCCGTTATACTAGCGCACCCCTTTGCCGGCCAAGACTCGTCCGCATGTCCGCGACCCCGACCGTTCCGATCACCTTCCAGGGCCTGATCCAGACCCTGAACCAGTTCTGGGCCCAGCAGGGCTGCGTGCTCATCCAGCCGCTCGACCTGGAGGTGGGCGCCGGTACGTTCCACCCGGCCACCTTCCTGCGTGCGATCGGTCCGGAAACCTGGAACGCGGCCTACGTGCAGCCGTCGCGGCGCCCGACCGATGGCCGCTACGGCGAGAACCCGAACCGCCTGCAGCGCTACTACCAGTACCAGGTGGCGATGAAGCCGGCACCGGACAACATCCAGCAGCTGTACCTGGATTCGCTGAAGGCGGTGGGCATCGATCCGCTGGTGCACGACCTGCGTTTTGTCGAGGACAACTGGGAATCGCCGACCCTGGGCGCCTGGGGCCTGGGCTGGGAAGTCTGGCTCAACGGCATGGAGGTGACCCAGTTCACCTACTTCCAGCAGGCCGGTGGCCTGGAGTGCCGGCCGGTGCTGGGCGAGATCACCTACGGTCTCGAGCGCCTGTGCATGTACCTGCAGAACTGCGACAACGTCTACGACCTGGTCTGGACCTACGGCCCGGATGGGCAGCCGGTGACCTACGGCGACGTCTACCACCAGAACGAGGTGGAGCAGAGCACCTACAACTTCGAATATGCCGACGTGGAAGAAATGTTCCACCGCTTCGATGCCTGCGAGCGCGAAGCGCAGAAGCTGGTGGAAGTGAACCTGCCGCTGCCGGCCTACGAACAGGTGATGAAGGCCAGCCACACCTTCAACCTGCTCGATGCGCGCCGCGCGATCAGCGTGACCGAACGCCAGCGCTACATCCTGCGCGTGCGCGCGCTGGCCCAGGCGGTGGCCAAGGCCTACTACGAGCAGCGCGAGAAGCTGGGCTTCCCGGGCGCGAAGAAGGCCTGACGGCCCGTTCTCCCATCACGCGTTTCACCTACTACCCCAGGGGCGCCGGCCGCGTCGCGCGCTGCGCCCCCACCACAGGATCGAACCGATGAGCCACTTGTCTCCCCTGCTGATTGAACTGGGCACCGAAGAGTTGCCGGTCAAGGCACTGCCGGGCCTGGCCCAGGCCTTCTTCGACGGTGTTGTCGACGGCCTGCGCAAGCGCGGTGTGGAACTGGAGCTGGGCGATGCACGCCCGCTGTCGACCCCGCGCCGCCTGGCCGTGCTGCTGCCGGGCGTTGGCCTGGAGCAGCCGGAACAGCACAGCGAAGTGCTGGGCCCGTACCTGAACATCGCGCTGGACGCCGAAGGCCAGCCGACCAAGGCGCTGCAGGGGTTCGCGGCCAAGGCCGGGATCGACTGGACCGCGCTGGAAAAGACCACCGACAACAAGGGTGAGCGCTTCGTGCACCGTGCGGTGACCCCGGGCGCGCGCACTGCTGCGCTGCTGCCGGAGATCCTGCGCGAGGCCATCGCCGGCATGCCCATTCCCAAGCCGATGCGCTGGGGCGACCACAGCTGGGGCTTCGCGCGCCCGGTGCACTGGCTGGTGCTGCTGCACGGCGGTGACGTGGTCGAGGCCGAACTGTTCGGCCTGAAGGCCGACCGCATGAGCCGCGGCCACCGCTTCCTGCACGACAAGACCGTGTGGCTGACCCAGCCGCAGGACTATGTGGAATCGCTGCGCGCCGCCTTCGTGCTGGTTGACCCGGCAGAGCGTCGCCAGCGCATCGTCGCCGAGGTGGAAGCCGCTGCAGCCACCGCCGGTGGCAGCGCACGCATCACCGAGGACAACCTGGAGCAGGTGGTGAACCTGGTCGAGTGGCCGTCGGCGGTGCTGTGCAGCTTCGAGCGCGCGTTCCTGGCGGTGCCGCAGGAAGCGCTGATCGAGACGATGGAGATCAACCAGAAGTTCTTCCCGGTGCTGGATGACGGCGGCAAGCTGACCGAGAAGTTCATCGGCATCGCCAACATCGAGTCCAAGGACGTGGCCGAAGTGGCCAAGGGCTACGAGCGGGTGATCCGCCCGCGCTTCGCCGATGCCAAGTTCTTCTTCGACGAAGACCTGAAGCAGGGCCTGCAGGCGATGGGCGAGGGCCTGAAGACGGTGACCTACCAGGCCAAGCTGGGCAGCGTGGCCGACAAGGTCGCGCGCGTGGTGGCGCTGGCCGAAGTGATTGCGCCGCAGGTCGGCGCCGATCCGCTGCTGGCCAAGCGTGCCGCGCAGCTGGCCAAGAACGACCTGCAGTCGCGCATGGTCAATGAGTTCCCGGAACTGCAGGGCATCGCCGGCCGCCACTACGCGGTGGCCGGTGGCGAGTCGCCGGAGGTGGCGCTGGCCATCGACGAGGCCTACCAGCCGCGCTTCGGTGGTGATGACATCGCGCTGTCGCCGCTGGGCAAGGTGCTGGCGATCGCCGAGCGCGTGGACACCCTGGCCGGCGGTTTCGCCGCGGGCCTGAAGCCGACTGGCAACAAGGACCCGTTCGCCCTGCGCCGCAACGCGCTGGGCCTGGCCCGCACGATCATCGAAAGCGGCTTCGAGCTGGACCTGCGCGCGCTGCTGGCCAGCGCCAACGCCGGGCTGGCCGCGCGCAACGTGCAGGCCGACGTGGCCGAGCTGTACGACTTCATCCTCGACCGCCTGAAGGGCTATTACAGCGACAAGGGCGTGCCGGCCAGCCACTTCAACGCGGTGGCCGAGCTGAAGCCGGCCTCGCTGTACGACTTCGACCGCCGCCTGGACGCGATCGGGATCTTCGCGGCGCTGCCGGAAGCCGAGGCGCTGGCCGCGGCCAACAAGCGCATCCGCAACATCCTGCGCAAGGCCGAAGGCGATATTCCGGGCCAGATCGATGCGGCCCTGCTGCAGGAAGATGCCGAGCGCGCGCTGGCCGAAGCTGTGACTGCCGCCATCGACGATACCGGCGCCAGCCTGCACCAGAAGGACTATGTGGCCGTGTTGGCGCGCCTGGCCCGCCTGCGTCCGCAGGTCGATGCGTTCTTCGACGGGGTGATGGTCAATGCCGAGGATCCGGCACTGCGTGGCAACCGCCTGGCGCTGCTGACTATGCTGGGCGAGCGCCTGGGCAAGGTCGCGGCGATCGAGCACCTGTCCAGCTGATCGCCCGCGATGGGTAGCGCCGGGCCACGCCCGGCGGTTTTTCTGCAGGCCGCGCTGCGCGCTCGCCATGAATCAGACCGTATCCACGCATGGCGTGGATCTACTGGGTAGCCGGCCGTTGGCCGGCAGCGACGCGATGCCGATATTTCCGCATGCGGCCGCGATGATCGCCACAAAGGCGCGTATTTTGACCGCCACTTAACAACCGATCCGGATTGGCGTGATGCATTTCGCATCGTCACCTCCGGTCGGTATGCTGTGCCGCATGCAGCCAACGAAATACGCCCTGCCGCTGATGGTCCTCTCGCTTTGCGCCACCTCCGTGGCCCATGCGCGCGGCACCATCGACAAGGTGGACATCAAGGGATTGGACAAGGGCGACGACGCCGCGATCATCGAGAACATCCAGGAATCGCTGTCGTTGTTCGACACGATCGGCAAGGAGCAGGGCGAGTCGCGCCTGGAATACCTGCTGTCACAGGCCGAGCGGCAGACCCGCCAGGCGCTGGAACCGTTCGGGTACTACAACCCGGTGATCAAGGTCGAGGCGCCACGCCAGGACGAGCACGTCACCGTGCTGATCCATGTCGACAAGGGCCAGCCGGTGCTGGTGCGCCGCGAGCATATCGATATCACCGGCCCTGCGATGTACGACCAGTACCTGCAGGACGACCTGGCCGCGTTCAAGCCGCGCAAGGGCCAGCGCTTCGAACACACCCAGTACGAAGCCAGCAAGATCACCGTGACCCGGCGCCTGGCCGAGCGCGGCTACTTCGACGCCGACTACACCCAGCGCCAGGTGCAGATCACCCGCGCGGACAACGCTGCCGACATCGACCTGACCTGGGACAGCGGCCGCCGCTACAACATGGGCCCGGTGACCTTCGAGCAGAACTATTTCGACGACAAGCTGTTCGACCCGCTGGTGTACTGGGACCAGGGCAGCTACTTCCACGAAGGCAAGCTGGACCGCCTGCGCGAGTCGCTGACCAAGCTCGATTACTTCAGCGTGATCGACATCCAGCCGCGCCCGGACCAGGCCGATGAGAACGGCGAGGTGCCGGTTGATGTGAAGCTGACGCGGGCCAAGCGCAGCATCTATTCCTACGGCCTGAGCTACGGCAGCGAAAGTGGCGCCGGTGTGCGTGGTGGCCTTGAACGGCGCTACCTGAACAGCCGCGGCCACAAGATGAACACCCAGCTGGACTATGCGCAGAAGCGCAAGAGCCTGATCACCAGCTACCGCATTCCCGCATTCAACTGGCTGGATGGCTGGTACACCTTCGCCGCCAGTGCCTATGACGAACAGACTGACTACATCGATCTGCGCAACTTCAAGCTGATCGCCAGCCGCAGCGGCGAGATCAACGAGAACTGGACCGCCATCGCTTCGATCAACGCGCTGCGTGAGCGCTGGCGCTATGCCTCGGGCACCGAGTTCACCGATGCGGTCTACAACACGTCCACGCTGGTCTACCCGCAGATCGTGGCCGACTACGTGAAGGTGGACGACGAGCTGTTCCCGCGCAGCGGCATCAGTGGCACCGCGACGGTGCGTGCCGGCGTCGAAGGCGTCGGATCGGACACCAGCTTCGTGCAGGCCAATGCCGTGCTGCGCTGGTACATCCCGGTGGGGCCGACCAATCGCCTGATCCTGCGCGGCGAAGGCGGCACCACCTGGACCAGCGACCTGGTGGCGATGCCGCCCAGCCTGCGCTACTTCGCCGGTGGCGACCGCAGCATCCGCGGCTATGCCTACCGTGAGGTCGGCCCGCGCACGCCGAAGCCGGACAAGTACGCGCTTGGTGCCAAGCACCTGGTGGTCGGCTCGGCCGAGTACGAGCATTACTTCAATGGCGGTCCGTGGGGTGCAGCGGTGTTCGTCGACACCGGCAGCGCCTTCGATACCGACATCGACCTGCACACCGGCGTCGGCTTCGGCGTGCGCTGGAAATCGCCGGTGGGCCCGGTGCGGGTCGATATCGCTCACGGTCTGAACAACCCTGATTCGCAGTTCCAGCTGTACCTCAACATCGGAGCGGACCTGTGAGCACGCCCGCACCGACCCCGTCGCCGAACACGCCGCCGCGCCGCGTGCGCTTCTACCGTCGTCGCCGCTTCTGGGCATGGTCCGGCGCGGGCGTGGTCGGCCTGGTGCTGGTCGCCCTGTTGGCCGTGTACTGGCTGCTGCAGACGGTGGCCGGCCGCGACGTGCTGCTGGCGCAGGTGGTGGCGCGCCTGCCGGTGGGTGCCAGCTTCACCTGGGACAAGGTCGACGGCCCGGTGGCCGGACCGCTGACTCTCTATAACGTCGACTTCCGCTACGACGACATCCATTTCCACGCAGAGCGCGCGCACCTGGAGCCGGACCTGCGCCCGCTGCTGGGCCGCAAGCTGCTGCTGGACAAGCTGGAGCTGACCAACGCCACGCTCAACCTGGCCAAGAGCGATGAGCCGTTCAAGCTGCCGTCGTGGCCCGATTCGCTGCCGCAGATCGAAATGCCGCTGGCGATCCAGGCCGATGTGATCGCCATCGACAGTTTCCGCATCAGCCAGGCCAACGAGCCGGTGATCGACATCAGCCGCGTGCGCGGTGGCATCGAGATCGCCAATGGCGAGTTCCAGGCGCGCAAGCTGGTGGTGGACAGCGACATGGGTAATTTCACTGCCCAGGGCCGCTACATCCCGGCCAAGGACTACGACACCGACGTTACCGTCACCGCAGTGCTGCCGGCACCGCGCGGGCGTACCGCGGCCACGGTCGGCCTGGTCGCGCGCGGTGACCTGGCGCATATGGAAGTGGCGCTGGCCGGCCGCGCGCCGAAGCCGCTGCACGCGATGCTGGTGTTCGATGGCCGCACCGATCCGACCTGGAACGCGACTGTACGCAGCGACGAGCTGGATCTGGCGCTGTTGTCGCCGGCATTGGCCAGCTCGGCCATCGCGCCGCTGGCATTGGACTTCACCGCCTCCGGCAAGGGCGGCAACGCCAACCTGCATGGCCGGGTGAAGCAGGGTGAGCAGGAACTGGAGCTGGCGCCCTCGGTGGTTTCGCTGCAGGACCAGGTGCTGAAGGTCTCGCCGCTGGTGGTCAAGGGCCTGGGCGGCGAAGCACGCCTGGAAGGTACCGCCGATTTCAGCCAGGAAGACCAGCAGAAGCTGAACTTCTCGGTGATCGCGCAGGACCTGACCTGGGTGCCGGCACCGGACCCGAACACCGCCGGCAGCTCGCCGGTGCCGGTGACGCTGAAGGAAGCGCGCTTCGGACTGGCCGGTACCTTGAAGGCGTGGGCGGCGATCGGCCGTGCCGATGTCGAGCGCGAAAAACAGAAGGCGCAGCTGCGCTTCGATGTGCGTGGCAACGATCAGGCTGCGGAGATCCGCGAACTGCAGGCGCAGACCCCGGGTGGCCAGCTGCAGGTGGAAGGCAAGGTGGCCTGGGCACCGCAGCTGGACTGGGATGCCAAGGCCACGCTGAAGGATTTCGACCCGGGCTACTTCGCACCGGGCTGGGATGGCCGTCTGTCCGGCAATCTCGCGTCCAAGGGACGCCAGTTGCCGCCGCCGGCCAATGCGCCGCCGGGCACTGCGGGCACGCTGGAGGCCACGGTGGACCTGCCGTCGCTGAAGGGCATCCTGCGCCAGCGCAATGTGGATGCCCAAGGCAAGTTCGCCCTGCAGGGTGAACAGGGCCAGGGTGAATTGAAACTGGCCGTCGGCAGCAGCCGGGTGACCGCCTCGGGCAAGGTCGGCGACCGCCTGGACATCGACGCGCGCTTCGAGCCGTTGCAGCTGAGCGATCTTCTGCCCGGCGCCGATGGTGGCCTGCGTGGCCAGGTGCAGGTGAAAGGCCCGCGCGATGCACCGGACATCACTGCAGATCTGGTCGGCAACAATCTCAACTGGGACGGTTACGGCGCTGAAAGCCTGAGCATCAAGGGCCGCCTGCCGTGGCGTGGCGACAGTGGCACGCTGGCGATACAGGGCGAGCAGGTCAATGCCGGCATGCTGCTGGAACGCTTGAACATCGATGCGCAGGGCAGTGTCTCCAACCTGCGGCTGGCCGCACAGACACGCAACGAACTGGGCGCGATCGAGCTGCAGGGCAGCGTTCGCCAGCAAGGCGAACAATGGCGTGGCGAACTGGCCACGCTGCGCATCGCACCGGTGAAGGGCGATGCGTGGGCACTGCGTGCGCCCGCGGCATTCGCCATCAACGGCAGCAACTACACGCTGGGCGAAACCTGCCTGGGCGCTGCGACCGGTGGCGCCCTGTGCGCACGTGCCAACTGGCCGCGCGAAGGCCTGGTGGTGCGCGGCGACGCGTTGCCGCTGGCCCTGGTGCAGCCGTGGTTGCCGCCACAGTCCGGCCGGCGCATCTACCTGCGTGGCGAACTCAACCTGGACGCGCAGATCCGTCCGCGTGGCAACGCATGGGAAGGGCATGTGGAAGTGCGTTCGGCCGAAGGTGGCGTACGCCTGGGCGAGAACCGCAACACCGGCGTGGGCGATGCCAACCGTGGCGAGCTGGTGCGTTATGACCAGTTCTCGCTGAAGCTGGACATGACCCCGGCCAGCATCAAGGGCTACCTGGGCATGGGCTTCCAGGGCAACGGCTTCGTTGATGCGAAGATGCAGACCGGTTGGGAACCGAGTGCGCCGCTCAACGGCGAGCTCTACCTCAACATGTCGCGCCTGTACTGGCTGGAACTGTTCTCGCCGGATGTGGTGCGCCCGACCGGGCTGATTGAAGGCCACGTGAGCCTGCGTGGCACGCGCGGCCAGCCGTCGCTGGGCGGTGATGCGCAGCTGAGCAACTTCAAGGGCGAGTTCCCGGCGCTGGGCCTGACCTTCGACCAGGGCAAGGGCAGCTTCGTCGCCCAGCCCGATGGGTCGGCCAAGATCACCGCGCAGGCCAATTCGGGCAAGGGCACGCTGTATGTCGACGGCGGCCTGTCCTGGTTCGGCGATGCACAGCCGCTGCAGCTGAAGATCCACGGCGAGAATGTGCTGCTGTCCAACACCAGCGAGCTGCGCATCATCGCCAATCCCAACCTGGACTTCACCCTGGCCAAGGCCGCGATGGAGCTGCGCGGAACGGTGCACGTGCCCGAGGCAGACATCGATCTGGAGCGCCTGGACCGTGGCACCTCGGTGTCCGAAGACGTGGTGGTGCTGGACCCGGCCGATCCGGAAGAGTCGCGCACCTCGCCGCTGGACATGGAGCTGGCCGTCAGCCTGGGCGACAAGGTCAAGATGAGCGGTTTCGGCCTGAAGGGCGCGCTGACCGGCAAGATGCAGGTCTGGGCCAAGCCCGGCCGCGAGATGACCGCCAACGGTGGCCTGGAAGTCAGTGGCCGCTACAAGGCCTATGGCCAGGACCTGACCATCACCCGCGGCAACCTCAACTGGAACTACAACGCGGTGTCCGACCCGCGCATCAACATCCGCGCCGAGCGCCGGATCGGTGATGTCACCGCCGGCATCGACGTGACCGGGCGCGCGCAGCAACCGCGCGCCGATGTCTGGTCCGATCCGGCGATGTCGCAGTCCGAAGCACTGGGTTACCTGGTGCTGGGGCGCAGCCTGACCGGTGCCAGCAGCGACCAGACCCAGCAGGTGAACGCCGCATCGGCCGCGCTGTCGGCCGGCAGTGGCCTGCTGGCTTCGCAGCTGGGTGCCAAGCTGGGCCTGGACGATGCCGGCGTCAGCCAGTCGCGCGCGCTGGGCGGCTCGGTGATCGGTGTGGGCAAGTACATTTCGCCCAAGTTGTACGTGGGCTACGGCGTGTCGCTGGTGGGCGCCGGTTCGGTGATCACCCTGAAGTACCTGCTGCGCCGCGGCTTCGACGTGGAAGTGGAATCGAGCACGGTGGAAAACCGTGGCTCGTTGAACTGGCGGCGGGAAAAATAACGGTGTGGTAGTGCCGGCCGCTGGCCGGCAACTGCACCGTATCCCGAATTCGGTGGGTTGCCGGCCAGCGGCCGGCACTACCGTGCACGCATACCCAACCATCGGCCGTTGCCCCATCCGGCCCCAGCGGCTATGGTCCCGGGCTGTTCTGTCGTACCGGATTGCCTCATGTCGCCACGCAAAGCCCTCCCCACCGCCCTGGCCCTGGGCCTGACCCTCGCCGCTGGCGCCCACGCCGATGAAGGCATGTGGATGCCGACCCAGCTGCCGGAGCTGGCCAAGCCGCTGCAGGCGGCTGGCTTCAAGGGCAACCCGGCCGATCTGGCCAACGTGACCGCGCCGCCGCTGAGTGCGGTCGTGCGTGCCGGCGGTGGCACCGGCTCGTTCGTGTCGGCCGATGGCCTGCTGCTGACCAACCACCACGTGGCGATGGGCGTGATCCAGTACAACAGCTCGCCCGAGCACAACTTCATCAATGATGGCTTCATCGCCAAGGGGCGCGCCGACGAGCGTCCGGCCAATCCGGACTTCCGCGTGCTGGTGACCGTCGGCTTCGACAAGGTGACCGACCAGGTGCTGGCACAGGCCAAGGGCAAGACCGGCCGCGCGTACTTCGACGCGGTGGATGCAGCCAGCAAGCAGATCGTGGCCGAGTGCGAGAAGGACGGCAGCGTGCGCTGCTCGGTGGCCAACATGTATTACGGCACCGACTTCTACCGCATCGCCCAGCTTGAGCTGAGCGATGTGCGCCTGGTCTATGCGCCGCCGCGCGCGATCGGCAACTACGGCGATGAGATCGACAACTTCATGTGGCCGCGCCACACCGGCGACTTCACCCTGCTGCGTGCCTACGTGGGCAAGGACGGCAAGCCGGCCGCCTACAGCAAGGACAACGTGCCCTACCAGGCACCGGCGCACCTGCAGATGTCGGTGGAAGGCCCGAAGGAGGGCGACTACGCGATGCTGGCCGGTTACCCGGGCATCACCTACCGCCATCGCACCGCCGCCGAATTCGCTGGCCAGATCGATACCGTGCTGCCGCGCCGGGTGTCGGTGTTCCAGCAGATGATCGACACCATCGAAGCGGCCAGTGCCAAGGATGCGCAGGCACGTACCCGTTATGCTTCGCAGTTGCAGTCGCTGAAGAACAACCGCAAGCGCGCCGCCGGTGAGCTGGAAGGGCTGCTGCGCAGCGATGCCAAGGCCCAGCGTGCGGCCGACGAGCAGGCGATGCTGGCCGCCACCGACCGCAAGTACCAGGGCGACATCAAGGCGCTGCTGGCCAACCTGTCGCAGGGCGCGGCGGTGGGCGAGCGCGACCTGCTGCTGGAGCAGATGGCCGGCCAGAGCCAGCTGCTGCGCTCGGCGCTGCTGCTGGAACGCCTGCGCATTGAATCGGCCAAGCCGGATGCGCAGCGCGAGACCGGCTACCAGCAGCGCGACCAGGCGATGATCGAGGGCGTGCTGAAGCAGGTGCAGCGCCGCTATGCACCCGAGGTCGAGAAGGCGCTGCTGACCACCCTGTTGACGCGCTACCAGCAGCTGCCGGATGCGCAGCGCGTGGCCGAGTTCGACACGGCCTTCGGCCGTACCCCGGCACAGCTGGCGCAGGCGCTGGACACGCTGTATGCCGGCACCCAGCTGGGTGACGAAGCGCAGCGCCTGTCCCGCTTCGCCGCTGCCCGCGAAGGCAAGGCGCTGGCCGCCGATCCGCTGATTGCCGTGGCCGGCCCGCTGGTGGCCGCGCAGCTGCGCATCGAAAACGAGAGCAAGACCCGCGAAGGCGAACAGCTGCGCCTGCGCCCGGCCTACATGCAGGCGTTGTTCGCCTGGCGTGCCAAGCAGGGCCGTGCGGTGTACCCGGATGCCAACCGCACCCTGCGCATCAGCTACGGCAAGGTGGAAGCGCTGCACCCGCGTGATGGCGTGACCTATTCGCCGGTGACCACCGTGGCCGGCATCGTCGAAAAGAACACCAACGCCTATCCGTTCGATGCCCCCAAGCCGCTGCTGGCCGCGATTGCCAAGGGTGACTTCGGCAGCACCGCCGACCCCGCGCTGAAGACCCAGACGGTCAATTTCCTGACCAACCTGGACACCACCGGCGGCAACTCCGGCTCGCCGGTGCTCAACGCCAAGGGCGAACTGATCGGCCTGAACTTCGACAGCAACTGGGAGTCGGTCAGTGCCAGCTGGTGGTTCGACCCCCGCTACAAGCGCGCCGTGCACGTGGACATGCGCTACCTGCGCTGGCTGCTGGCCAAGGTCTACCCGGCACCTGAACTGCTGAAGGAAATGGGCGTTCCGGCGGAATAACGCCGGTTCCCGGTAGGCGCCCACGATCTCCCGGTAGGCGCCCACGATCTCCCGGCAGGTGCCCACCGTCTTCCGGTAGATCCCCACCGTTTCCTGGTGGGTGCCCACCGTTGGTGGGCACGGACGCCCCTGCCACGACCAACGGTCGTGACCCACCTTTGCGACCCCCCGTCGTGACCTACCATCACGATCAACGGTCGTGATCTACTGGCCCCTCCTCCGACGGAAACACGCGCTTGGTCTCCAGCTGGATCCTGCTGCTGGTCTCGGTTGCCTACGCTGCGCTGCTGTTCGGCGTGGCGTGGTGGGGCGACCGTCGGCCGATGTACCCGGACCGGCCGTGGCTGCGGCCGGTCGTCTACAGCTTGGCGCTGGCGGTGTACTGCTCGTCGTGGACCTTCTACGGCGCAGTCGGTACCGCCGTGCGCAATGGCGTGGGCTACCTGCCGATCTACATCGGTCCGTTGCTGCTGCTGCTGTTCGGCTGGCGCATCATCGAGCGCCTGGCGCTGATCGCGCGCAGCCAGAACGTGGTCTCCATCGCTGATTTCATTTCCTCGCGCTTCGGCCGCTCGCGGCGGCTGGCGGCGCTGGTGGCGATCATCGCGCTGATCGGCATCATTCCCTACCTCGCCCTGCAGTACAAAGCGGTGGCGATGAGCCTGCAGGTACTGACCGGCAACACCGGCCCGACCGGGTTCTTCAGCGATCCGGCCCTGTACGTGGCGTTGCTGATGGCGCTGTTCGCCACCCTGTTCGGTACCCGCCAGGTGGACGCCACCGAACACCACCACGGCATGATGCTGGCCATCGCGCTGGAGTCGGTGATCAAGCTGGTGGCGATGGTGGCGGTGGGCGTGTTCGCCTATGTCTGGCTCAGCGACCGCAACGAGGCGGTGGTGGAGTCGGTGCATACGCTGTTCACCGGGCTTCCGCCAGTGGGGTTCATTTCGCAGACGCTGCTCAGTTTCCTGGCCATCATCTGCCTGCCGCGCCAGTTCCATGTGGCGGTGGTGGAGTGCGGGGATGTGCGCGACGTGCGCCGCGCGCGCTGGATGTTCGGCGGCTACCTGGTGCTGATCTCGGCGATGGTGCTGCCGATCGCCACGGCCGGCATCAGCCTGTTCGGTACCGGAAGCGGCGTGGCCGACGACTCGATGGTGCTGGCGTTGCCGCTGGCCGAGGGCCGCAACGCGCTGGCACTGATCGCCTATATCGGCGGGTTCTCTGCCGCCACCGGCATGGTCATCGTGTCCTCGATCGCGTTGGCGACGATGGTCAGCAACGATCTGGTGATGCCGGTGCTGCTGCGTCGCAGTGGCGACCACCAGGAAGCGGCCGATGTCGCCTCGCGGGTGCTGTGGATCCGCCGGCTGGCGATCCTGCTGCTGGCACTGATGGCCTACAGCTACTACCGCAGCAGCAGCAACGACAGCACGCTGGCCTCGTACGGACTGATGGCGTTCGCCGCGGTGGCGCAGTTCGCGCCGGGCCTGATCGGTGGCCTGTACTGGCGCGGCGCCAGCCGTCGTGGCGTCGAGACCGGCATGCTGCTCGGCTTCGCCACCTGGCTGTACACCCTGCTGCTGCCGGCGATGACCATGGCCGGCTGGATGGATGCAGGCTGGGTGCAGCATGGTCCGTTCGGCATCGATTGGCTGCGGCCGCAACAGCTGTTCGGCATGACCGGCTGGGACCCGCTGACCCATGGCACGTTCTGGTCGCTGCTGGTCAACGCGGCGACGATGATGCTGGTATCGGCGCGTTGGCGTCCGGGCGTGGATGAGCGCCTGCGCGCTGCGCCCTTCCTCGATCCCTATGCCGAGCGGCCTTCAGTGGCCGGTGGTTGGCCAGGCCACGTGCACGTGGGCGACCTGCTGGCACTGGCCTCGCGCGTGGTCGGCGAACGCCATGCGCGGCGCTCGTTCTTCGAACAGGCGCAGTCGCTGGGGCGCGAGCTGCAGTCCTCGGCACCGGCGGACCGGCCGTGGGTGCAGTTCACCGAGCGCCTGCTGGCCGCATCGATCGGTGCGGCGTCCGCGCGCCTGCTGCTGACCAGCCTCCTGCGTGGCTCCGGCATGGACCTGGGCGAAGTGGTGGCGGTGCTGGACGAAGCCGGGCAGGAACTGCGCTTCAACCGCGAGATCCTGTCGACCACCCTGGAAAACATCAGCGCCGGCGTCAGCGTGGTCGACCCGGACATGCGCCTGACCGCGTGGAACCGGCGCTACCAGGACATGTTCGGCTACCCCGACGGCATGCTCTACGTGGGCCGCCCGGTGGCGGATCTGATCCGCTACAACGCCGAGCGTGGCGAGCTGGGCGAGGGCGACATCGAAGTGCAGATCAACCGCCGCATCAGCTACATGCGCGCCGGTTCGCCGCACGTGTTCGAGCGCACCCGCAGCGATGGCAAGGTGATCGAAATGCGTGGCCAGGCACTGCCCGGCGGCGGCTACGTCACCAGCTACAACGACATCACCGACTACAAGCACGCCGAACGGGCGCTGCTGGAAGCCAACGAAACACTGGAACAGCGCGTGGCCGAGCGCTCGCATGTTGCGGAAGTCGCACAGCAATCGAAGACCCGCTTCCTGGCGGCGATCAGCCATGACGTGCTGCAGCCGTTGAATGCGGCGCGGCTGTTCGCTTCGGCGCTGCGCGACAGCGACCATGTCAGTGATGAGCAGCGGCACCTGGCCGAACGCGTGGATGCGTCGCTGCGTGCGGCCGAAGAGCTGCTGGATGGGCTGCTGGACGTGTCGCGGCTGGATGCTGGTGGCCTGCATCCGGTGATCGGCGAATTCGATGTCAGTGCGTTGATGCGCGAGCTGGCCGCGCAGTACACGCCGGTTGCGGCCGGGCGTGGGCTGCGGCTGGATCTGTTCGCGCGTACCACCTGGGTGCGCAGTGATCGCCGCCTGCTGCGCCGCGTGCTGCAGAACTTCCTGGCCAATGCGCTGCGCTACACGCGGCAGGGGCGCATCGTGCTGGCCGTGCGCCAGCGCGGCGACGAAGTGGAGCTGCAGGTGTGGGATACCGGCCCCGGTATTCCCGAACACCACATGCGACAGATCTTCGACGAGTTCCACCGCTACCAGCAGCCGTTCGACTGGGGCGAGCAGGGCCTGGGGCTGGGCCTGTCGATCTGCCAGCGCATCTCGCGCCTGCTTGACCATCGCTTGAATGCCCGCAGCCGGGTTGGCAGTGGATCGATGTTCTCGATCATCCTGCCGCGGGTAGCGCCGTTGCCGGGATATACCGAAGCGCTCACCGTGGCGCAGGCCGCACCGCCGATTCGCAGCGATTCGCTGGCCGGCCTGCGCGTGTTGTGCGTGGACAACGACGAGGAGATCCTTGATGGCATGCGCGCGCTGCTGGGGCGCTGGCAGGTGCAGGTGATCACCGCATCGACGGTGGACCAGGCGTTGCAGAAGATCGCCGAGCGTCCGCAGGTGATGCTGGTGGACTACCACCTGCACGATCGCATGGATGGCCTGGATGCACTGGTGGCACTGCGCGAAGCGGCGGGCTATCCATTGCCCGGCGCGCTGCTTACCGCCGATGGCCGCGATGAACTGAAGCGGATGGCACGCGAGCGCGGCTATCGCCTGTTGACCAAGCCGATCAAGCCGGCGTCGCTGCGTGCGTTCCTGGGCGCGTTGCGCGACGCCCGGTAGTGCCGGCCGCTGGCCGGCAACCTCGCAATCGCCGGCAGGTTACGCCACGCCGTGCAGGTGTTCGTACAGGATCGTCGCACCGATGATCACCAGGATCACGCCACCGATGATTTCGGCGCGCTTGCCGACCATGCTGCCGAGTGCGCGGCCGAGCATGATGCCGGCGGTGACCATGGTCAGCGTGCACAGGCCGATGACCGCCGCCATCACCCCGATATGCACGTCCATGAAGGCCAGGCCGATGCCCACTGCCATCGCGTCGATGCTGGTGGCGAAGCCGGTCAGTGCCAGCTTCCAGAAGCCGTGATGCTGCGACGGATCCTCATCGTCCTCGCCGCTGTCAGGGCGCAGGCCGTTGTAGATCATGTGGATGCCCAGTGCGCCGAGCAGGCCGAAGGCGATCCAGTGGTCGAAGGCTTCGACGTACTGCAGGGCGGCACGACCGAGCAGCCAGCCGATGATGGGCGTGATCGCCTCGATGACGCCGAAGATGATGCCGGCGCGCAGCGCATCACGGAACACCGGCCTGCGCATGGCGGCACCCTTGCCGATCGCGGCAGCGAAGGCATCGGTGGACATGGCAAAGCCGATCAGGAGGATCGAAACAGGAGACATGGGCGGCAGCAGAAGGTCGGGCAAGGACGGACGCACGGCTCGCGCTCGCGCCCAACCTGACGTTGCGCGCGCGGGCCGCTGGTCTCGCCAACCATCATGGTTGTCCACGCCACGGCGCACTGGCCGAGTATGTTGACATGGACGATTCCTGCGTAGGAATCCGGCTACTCCCCAAGGGGACGCGAAGCTTAGCACCGCGATCCGCGCGTGGCGCATTTCCGGGCAAACGCGCAGGCAGGGCTGGTTTGTATAGCGATGGCTATATCACCGCGAAGTGGTGGCGCCGGCCGAAGCGGAATCCGGTAGTGCCGGCCGCTGGCCGGCATGGCTCCCGCCACAACCGGCTACATCACGTGCATGTCGTAAAGCCTGGGCCCGCTGTCCACAGTGCTCTGACGATCAAGATCGAAGGTTGCGGTCAGGTCGCATTGCTCGCCGTCGGCGAACAAGTCCAGTTCGATGCGCCAGTCAGAGCTGGGCCCATAAATGACCGCATTCAGGGCCACATATTCGTCGCTGGGAACATCAATTCGAAAGTGATTTGCTGGATCGGGTGGATCGGAGAAGAACTCGAGCGCTTTACGCCGAAAATCCTCGTTGCGGCCAATGGGGAAGCCCGCGGGGCTGGGGCCATCCGGACAGCCTGCGCGAACGAAGGCGATCAATGCGCGGATTGTGTCCCTTTCTGCAGGTGTCAGGGAGAAGGGGTGACCTTCGGCTGGGCCGGTCATTGAATTGATCCGGAACTGGCACCAGTCACGCATGATCTGCAGATCCGAGATCAGCTGCGGGACGTCCTTCCCGTCTGGTGGAACTGCACGAATGCGCAGTGCAGCGATGCTTCTTTCGAGATCATCGACATGGAAGAAAAGCTGAGCATCCGCCGCATGCTCAAGAGCAGCGAACATCTTCTGGTGTCTTGAAAAGGCCACATCAGGTACGAAACGGCCACTCACGCGGCAGCCTCGGTAGCTGAAGCGCTGGACGGAACCTATCCTCAATCCGTCCACATCAATGAGTGTCCAGACGTCCATGGTTGCAACTGGAAAGCAGAAACTTCCAGCCTGATATCGAATCAATCATCCCGCCAGAGCCAATTACGTCATCGGCGTGCCGGGTGACAGTGCCAAGCAAGCTTGGCCCCTACCAAAGCAGTTTCCGGTAGCGCCGGGCCATGCCCGGCGAGCGCAGCGGTGATACAGGTACAGGCGATTGCCGGCCAGCGGCCGGCACGAACCCTCAGTCTTCTTCCGGCGGCAGCACGATGGCGTCGTCGTCGATCGCCAGCTTGCCGGCCATCAGCACGGCCTGGGTGCGGTTGGTCACGCCCAACTTGCGCAGGATCGCGGTCACATGCGCCTTGATCGTCGCTTCGGAGACATTGAGGTCGTAGGCGATCTGCTTGTTCAAGCGGCCCGCACCCAACATCTGCAGCACGCGGAACTGCTGCGGGGTCAGCTCGCGCAGCCGCTGACCGACTTCGCGTTCTTCGCTGCCGGTGGGCGGCACGTTGTGTGCTTCCGGCGGCGCCCAGGTCTCGCCATCGAGGATGGTGCCGAGTGCATGGCCGATGGTGTCCGAATCAGCGGATTTCGGAATGAAGCCCAGCGCGCCATGGTCGAGTGCACGGCGCATCACCGTGGCTTCTTCGCGTGCGGACACCACCACCACCGGCAGGTGCGGATGCAGCGAACGCATGTGCACCAGTGCGTTGAAGCCCTGTGCGCCGGGCATGTTGAGATCCATCAGGACCAGGTCGGCGTCGTTGTGCTGGTCGGCCAGCGCATACAGCGCCTCCACGCTGTCGGCCTCGAACAGTTGAACGCCCGGAATGACCCGCTGCACGGCACCCCGCAGGGCTTCGCGGAACAACGGATGGTCATCGGCAATCAGGAGGGTGGTCATGGTCGGGGGGAACCGTAGGGGGGAACTGTTCGGGGCCGAAGCCCCTGGGGTCAGAGCCCTTTCCTTGTGGAAAGGGATCCGACCCCGGGTAGCACATCAACGCACCTTGCGCTCGTCCACCAGCGACGCCACGACCGAGGGGTCGGCCAGGGTCGAGGTGTCGCCGAGCTGGTCCGGTGCGTTCTCGGCGATCTTGCGCAGGATGCGGCGCATGATCTTGCCCGAACGGGTCTTCGGCAGGCCCGGCGCCCACTGCAGGTGGTCGGGCGTGGCGATCGGCCCGATCTCCTTGCGCACCCAGGCGACCAGCTCCTTCTGCAGCTCGTCGCTGGGCGCCTCCTCGGCCACCAGGGTGACGTAGGCATAGATGCCCTGGCCCTTCACGTCGTGCGGGAAGCCGACCACGGCGGCTTCGGCCACCTTCGGGTGCGAGACCAGCGCGCTTTCCACTTCGGCGGTGCCGATGCGGTGGCCGGACACGTTGATCACATCGTCCACGCGGCCGGTGATCCAGTAGTAGCCGTCTTCGTCGCGGCGGCAGCCATCACCGGTGAAGTAGCTGCCCGGGTAAGTGCGGAAGTAGGTGTCGATGAAGCGCTGGTGATCGCCGTACACCGTGCGCATCTGGCCCGGCCAGGAGTCACGGATGATCAGGTTGCCTTCGGTCGGGCCGTCCTTGATCTCGCCATCGGCATTGACCAGGGCCGGCTGCACGCCGAAGAAGGGCAGGGTGGCCGAACCCGGTTTCAGATCCATCGCACCGGCCAGCGGCGAGATCAGGATGCCGCCGGTCTCGGTCTGCCACCAGGTATCGACGATCGGGCAACGGCTTTCGCCGACCACTTCGTAGTACCAGCGCCAGGCTTCCGGATTGATCGGTTCGCCGACGCTGCCAAGCAGGCGCAGCGAGGCGCGCGAGGTCTTCTTCACCGGCTCCTCGCCTTCGCGCATCAGCGCACGGATGGCGGTGGGGGCGGTGTAGAAGATCGACACCTTGTGCTTGTCGATCACGTTCCAGAAGCGCGAGGTGTCCGGGTAGTTCGGCACGCCCTCGAACATCAGCGAGGTCGCGCCGTTGGCCAGCGGGCCGTACACGATGTAGCTGTGGCCGGTGACCCAGCCGACGTCGGCGGTGCACCAGTAGATGTCGTCCTCGCGCAGGTCGAACACCGCTTCATGGGTGTAGGCCGCGTACAGCAGGTAGCCGGCGGTGGTGTGCAGCACGCCCTTCGGCTTGCCGGTGGAACCGGAGGTGTAGAGGATGAACAGCGGATCCTCGGCGTTCATGGGTTCCGGCTCGCAGCTGGCCGGCTGGCTGTCGACCACATCATGGAACCAGCGGTCGCGCGGGGCCTGCATGTCCACCGCACCACCGGTGTGGCGCACCACCAGCACGGTTTCCACGGTATTGGTGCCGGGCAGCTTCAGCGCCGCATCGACGTTGGCCTTCAGCGGAATCTTCCGGCCACCGCGCAGGCCTTCGTCGGCGGTGATGATCAGCTTGCTCTGGCAGTCGCTGACACGGTCGGCGATCGAATTCGGGGCGAAGCCACCGAACACCACCGAGTGGATCGCACCGATGCGCGCGCAGGCCAGCATGGCCACGGCAGCGTCGACGATCATCGGCAGGTAGATGGTGACCCGGTCGCCCTTCTTGACGCCCAGGTTGCGCAGCGCGTTGCCGAGACGGCAGGTGCGCTCGTACAGCTCGCGATAGGTCACGTGCTGGGCCGGCGCGTCCGGGCTGTCCGGCTCGAACAGCAGGGCCGTCTTGTCGCCGCGCTTTTCCAGCTGGCGGTCCAGGCAGTTCACGCTGGCGTTGAGCTCGCCATCTTCGAACCACTTGATGTGGAAGTCGGACAGGTCGTAGCTGACGTTCTTGATCTTCGTCGGCTTGCGCGACCAGTCCAGCCGCTCGGCAGCCTTGCCCCAGAACGCATCCGGATCGGACACCGAGGCCTGGTACTGCTGTTCATAGGTGTTCTTGTCGATACGCGCCTTGGCGGCGAACTGCGGATCGACAGGGTAGAGATCAGCCATGGCACCCTCACTTGCACGTTGACTTTGTGTGTGCAGCCGCAGCATTGCAGCAGCCGTTCCCCCTCAGTTTGCCCCATCCACCCCCGGTCGCGTCACCACTTCGGTTAGACCTTGGTCGAAAGTCGGGCCCCTGCAGGCCCGGGTTCGACCAATGGCCAATAGCCGGTGCGTGCAAACGCCCCGCAGTCTCGGCTCGACCGTGCCCCACGCGCGGCATCACCTTGCCACTTGGGAGAGAGGGCAACATGAGCCACCGTACGTTGAAAGCCGTGCGCACACCTTTGGCGGCCTGCCTGTTGGTCGCCCTGGTCGCACCGGGCATGGCGTTCGCCGAGACCGCCAAAGAGAAGGCACTGGAGTCACGCGTCGCCGAACTGGAGCGGCAGGTGCAGGCGCTGCTGGCGTCGCAGCAGCAGCAACAGACCCAGATCGTGCAGACCCAGCAGGCGGTCACCGACGTCCGCACGCTGCAGGCCGAACAGAAGCCGGCGGTGCCTGCGGGCAAGCAGCCGATCCAGGTCACCACCATCACCCCCGGCGCGGCGCCGGGCACCACGGTCAAGATCGGCGGTTTCATCAAGGCTGATTTCCTGGCCACCCAGACCAGCGATGGCCAGCTGGCCGACGATGCCACCGGCCGCTCGCTGTACCTGCCCGGGCAGACCCCGGTGGAAGGCGCCGGCGGCAGCGGCAAGCGCTCGGACGTGGACTACAACGCCCACGCCAAGTTCTCGCGCTTCAACCTGGGCATCGACAACGTCAGCGAGTCGGGCAACAAGGCCGGCGCGTTCTTCGAGATGGATTTCTTCGGCAACTCGCTGGGCAACCAGACCGCCACCAACACCTATGGCGTGACCCTGCGCCATGCGTACATGTACTGGAACAACTGGATGGCCGGCCAGACCTGGTCGAACTTCATGGATGCGGCGTCGTTGCCGGAAGCGGTCGACTTCGTCGGTCCCACCGATGGCGTGATCTTCGTGCGCCAGGCGCAGGTGCGCTACACCCAGGGCGGCTTCAGCGTCGCGCTGGAGAATCCTGAAACGACCACCCTCACCGGTACGCGCAATCCGGTCACCGGCGCCTGGACCAATGCCAGCGCCAATTCCGATCGCGGCAGCCTGCCGGACCTGACCCTGCGTTATGGCTGGAAGGGTGACTGGGGCACGTTCGGTGTTGGCGGTATCGTCCGTCAGCTGAAGGTCGACAACCAGGCCACCGGCGCAAAGGCCGACAAGGTGGCCGGTGGCCTGACCCTGGGCGGCAAGTGGGTGATGGGTGACAGCGATTCGCTGCACTACCAGTTCACCGGTGGCGAGGGCATCGCCCGTTACATCGGCCTGGGCATTACTGCGGATTCGGCCTATGACGTGGCCCGTGACGAGCTCAACCCGACCGGTGTGATCGCCGGCTATGTCGGTTGGCGCCATGCGTTCTCGCCGAAGCTGCGCACCAACCTGATCTATGCGCGCAGCGACTACGACAACGACAGCATCCTCGGCCCGCTGGTGACCAAGAGCGTGCAGAGCATCCGCGGCAACATCTTCTACTCGCCGCTGCCCAAGGTCGATGTCGGTGCCGAGCTGATGTACGGCAAGCGCGAGATCGAGAACGGCAACAAGGGCGATATCACCCGTCTGCAGTTCACTACGAAGTACAGCTTCTAAAGGAGTGCCGACCAAGGTCGGCACCTACCAAGAATGAGTGCCGACCAATGGTGTCGGCACCTACCTAGACTGCGTGCCGACCGAGGTCGGCACCTACAGAGGGAAAGCTTCCCATGTCCACAACACCTGCACCGGCGAAAGCCCAACTAACCCAGGGACACAAGAAGGTCATCTTCGCGTCCAGCCTGGGCACCGTTTTCGAGTGGTATGACTTCTTCCTGTATGGCTCGCTTGCTGCGATCATCGCCAAGCAGTTCTTCAGTGGCGTCAATGAAACCACGGGCATGATCTTCGCCCTGCTGGCCTTCGCGGCCGGCTTCTTCGTGCGCCCGTTCGGTGCGGCCTTCTTCGGCAGCCTCGGCGATCGCATCGGCCGCAAGTACACCTTCCTGGTCACCATCCTGATCATGGGCATCTCGACCTTCCTGGTCGGTGTGCTGCCCAACTACGCCTCGATCGGCTTCGCCGCGCCGGTGATCCTGATCATCCTGCGCCTGGCCCAGGGCTTGGCCATGGGCGGCGAGTACGGTGGTGCGGCGACCTACGTGGCCGAACACGCGCCGGACGACAAGCGTGGCCTGTACACCAGCTTCATCCAGTGCACGGCCACCCTCGGCCTGTTCATGTCGCTGCTGATCATCCTGGCCTGCCGCTACTTCCTCGGCAACGAAGCGTTCGAAGCCTGGGGCTGGCGCATTCCGTTCCTGGTCTCGATCGTGCTGCTGGGTGTGTCGGTGTGGATCCGCCTGCAGCTGAGCGAGTCGCCGCTGTTCCAGCAGATGAAGTCGGAGGGCAAGGGTTCCAAGACGCCGTTCCGTGACAGCCTGAAGGGCGGCAACCTGAAGCTGATGCTGCTGGTGCTGCTCGGCGCCGCAGCGGGCCAGGCGGTGGTCTGGTATGGCGGCCAGTTCTACGCGCTGTTCTTCCTCAGCAGCATGCTGAAGGTCGATGCCACCACCTCCTACCTGCTGATCGCTGCCGCGCTGGCGTTGGGCGTGCCGTTCTTCATCTTCTTCGGCTGGCTGTCCGACCGTATCGGCCGCAAGAAGATCATCCTGGCCGGCTGCCTGTTGGCCGCAATCACCTACATCCCGATCTTCAAGGGTCTGACCCACTTCGCCAACCCGGCCATCGAAGAAGCCCGCAGCAGTTCGCCGGCGCTGGTCGTGGCCGACCCGACCACCTGCTCCTTCCAGTTCGATCCGGTGGGCCTGCGCAAGTTCACCAGCTCCTGCGACGTCGCCACCGCCGCGCTGACCAAGGCCGGTGTGCCGTATGACGTGCAGCCGGCCGCTGCTGGTTCGCTGGCGATGGTCAACGTGGGCAGCGCCAGCGTCACCTCGTACGAGGCCGCCGGCCTGACCAAGGAAGAAGGAAAGGCCAAGGCTGACGCGTTCGGTGCCGAGCTGAAGACGGCATTGACCGGTGCCGGCTATCCCGCCAAGGCTGATGGTTCGCGCATCAACTACGCCGGCACGATCCTGATGCTGTGGCTGCTGGTGCTGTACGTGACCATGGTCTACGGCCCGATCGCCGCCTACCTGGTCGAACTGTTCCCGACCCGCATCCGCTACACCTCGATGTCGCTGCCGTATCACATCGGCAATGGCTGGTTCGGTGGCTTCCTGCCGGCGATCTCGTTCGCGCTGGTGGCCGGTACCGGCAACCTGTACTACGGGTTGTGGTACCCGATCATCATCGCGCTGATGTCGGTGGTGATTGGCGGCCTGTTCCTGCGCGAGACGAAGAACGTGGACATCACCAAGTAAGAATGATGTTCATCGAATGAAGGAGAGGCCGTGGTGCAGACCACGGCCTTTTCGTTTCCCTGTAGCGCCGAGCCATGCTCGGCGACCGCGCAACGCGCGGCACAAAACTCCGCAGACACGAACAAACAGCGCTGAATGCCTTCATCGCGGTTGACAAGCATCCGAAGCCACCGCCCGTATCGCGCCCGGGGTCAGATCCCTTTCGCATGCGAAAGGGCTCTGACCCCTACCTCCAGACGCAGTGCGAGGTAGCGTCGAGAGCGGTCGACCAACGGTCGATGCTAACCGCCGTCCAGCGCTTGCCTCTGCGAGGGAGTGACGTCAAAGATCCCCGCGTCGATCAGCTTTTTGTAATGACCTCTGTTGCGTGGACCCGGCGGGTCGCAACGAAGCAGATTGTCGAGGGAACCATCGGGCGCATCCGAAGGACTCCGGTGACCTGACGCATAATCCTCTGCGGTAGCGCCTTCTTCGGTCAGGGTGACAGGTGGGAGGCCGGGAGATGCCCAGTTGCCAATGTCATTGAATGACCCGCCACAGAACTGGCCGGTCTGCCGCGTAACCATGCAACCGCTGCGCGTGTTCATGAACCCACAGTACGGAACCTCATGCATGAAGCGATCTCCATCCGGAGAAGCGACCTCACCGGATTCCACGTCAGTGACAAGCACATACCGGCCGTCAGGAGACGTCGCCGGATCGGCATCGTGTTCGAACAGAGAGTAGGAGCGCTCGCTCAGCTCTATCCGACGCACCAACTTGCCATGCCTCATGACCGACACGTTCCGGTAGCGACCGTTCTCCTCACCGTCATACCGCAGCGTGATGTCACTGCCAGCCTGTGTCCACCTCTCGTTGCCAGCTTTTGCGTCTAGTGGTGAAGCCAGTGATGCGAGCAAAGTGAAGACCAGGCTCAACATATTCATCCTCTCGGAAACTGTCATTGGCAAGCGAGGAAGATGCCATGGGCATCAGGGGCTTGCGGTGGTCTTTTCTATGCATTCGCCTTCCTGCTCAAGGGGGCGTCTTGAAAACTCCTTGATGCAGAACGCTCGCTGTTCACTCTCATCGCCCGCTTGTCTGATCCGATTGAGCAACTGATCGGCGCCGGGGCAATGCGCAACACGAGCGGCAACGAGGTTGCACACGGGAACAAAGGGGAAGTGCACGTCATGGCGTGGAATGTTCAGCTTCTCGTCCCAGGCCTGGAGCGGAAAGAGCACATGCAGCAACCCGTCCACCGCTTCATCTTCGCGTGGTCGCGTAAGGGCGGTATCCGGCGCATCCTCGAGCAATCTGGCATATGCATCCAGAAAGCGACGACCGCGCCGCTCGTGTTCTGCTGGTGTCGTCGCCCGCCGCAAAGCCGCGTAGTAAGGAAAGATGCTTTCTACATCAGGTGCGCTGCAGGTGATGCCACGTGGCTGCGACTGCGCATCACCAGGTTCTGCTGGCCTGCATGAGGTGCGCTTTAGTCGCTCCTCCAAAGTGGTCAGCACCCGGTCGATGGCGGCGCCAGAAGTGGGTTCACCATCCAGCTCGCCCACAAGCGACACCAGGCTGTCGCCCACCATCGGCACATACTCTCGCTCTGTATCCAGTGCGAAACCGGCGTGAGGCGGCGGGGGTGCAGTTGACGCTGCAGGCAGAGACAGTACAGCGGCCATCGCCAGCGCTACCATCATCGATGGCACATCAGGTCGCCGATGGAATCAGGCTGCAGGGCGATGGAGCACCACCTGACCGCCTTGCGTCCCCTTCGTGAGGGAATGAATTCGACTTCTACATCCAGACGGTCATCGTGGAAATCGAGTGTCTTGAAGTCGACCAAGGCGAAGTCGCGATCGAAGCGCGCGCCACCGACGGAGCAGATTAACTTCTCGCGGTGATACTCGGCTGGATGGCCGAGTCTGAAGGACTGGACTGTCAGACATGGATTGTCAGCGATTACGACATACCTGACAGCTCGCTCCTGGACAATCGCGATATCGGCCTTCGTGACTTTTGAGTAGTCGTTGTGCCGCTCTGAGGCTTTGGCGGTGCTGCCCGACAAGGATGGCGCAGCGTAAAGAACAAGCCAGGGCGTGGTCAGTAGTACTCGCTTCCAAACTCGAGTGAACATTTCAGATCTCCGATAGAACCATTTCCGATTTCAATTGAGCACTCTTTCACCTCATCACCGCTCCCGCGAAGGCTAAAAAACTCGATCTCCAGCGATAGTCGATCTGGCTCAAACCCTATTTTCCGCACGTCGACAAACGCGAAGTCATCGCGAAAACTCATCTTTCCAAGCGAACAGATTTTCTTCTGGCGAACGAGGCCTTCCATGTTCGCGGATTTGAAAATCTGGACCGTGATGCAATCCGAGGCGCCGCTAAGCATGATGTAACGCACCCAGTGGCCCATCATTCTTTGGACGCCGGCCATACGAACCTTCTCGTAGTCAATAGGCGGAGTTGAGGCTCCGGCAGAGAGGACCATCAGCATCAAACCGGCTAGAACTGCGGCTATACCTTGCATTACATCCTGCTCTTCGGCACGTCAGACGTATACATTGGTGGACATGAAGCCGCTCCACCATGAAAGAAGTACGAAATTGCAAATGTTCTTACGCTTCCCGGATGGAACTACGTGTTTGGCCATCCCTCTGGAGGTCTGACGAGGGGTAGAGTCGACCGTTGGCCGACTATCGCGCCCAGCGTTGGGTTTCACGTGTTCTGACCGGGGAGCGGTCGACTAACAGTCGACTCTACCCAGTCGAATCCGCGCCCTGTCATGCGGCGATGACTGCCACAGCTCGTATAGTCGCCCCATGACCACCACCGTCCCAGCCGACCTCCCCGCCATCCTGCACACCCTGCGCAGCGCCTGGCAGTCGCAGCGCCCGTCGCTAGACCAGCGCGGGAATGACCTGCGCCGCCTGCGCGAGGCGCTGAAGCTACGCCTGGACGAAATGGCCCAAGCCATCGCCGAGGACTTCGGCCACCGCGCCCACGTGGAATCGAAGCTGGCCGATGGCATGAGCGTGCTGTCGGCCATCGACCACCTGCGTCGCCACCTGCGGCGCTGGTCGAAGCCGCAGCGGGTGGGCGCCGGCTGGCGACTATGGCCGGCGCGCGCGCAGCTGCGGCCGATGCCGCTGGGTGTGGTCGGGGTGATCTCGCCGTGGAATTATCCGGTCACGCTGGCGTTGGTGCCGCTGGCCACCGCGATTGCCGCTGGCAACCATGTGCTGTTGAAGCCTTCGGAGCACACCCCGCGCACCAGCGCGTTCCTGGCCGATCTGCTGGCGAGCGTGTTCCCGCCCGAACGTGTAGCGGTGGTGCAGGGTGGGGCGGACGTGGCTGCGGCGGTGTCTTCGCTACCGCTGGACCACCTCGTGTTTACCGGTTCCACCGCGGTCGGCCGCAAGGTGATGGCGGCGGCGGCGGAGCATCTGGTGCCGCTGACGCTGGAACTGGGCGGCAAGTCGCCGGCGATCGTCTGCCGTGATTTCCCGTTGGACAAAGCCGCCGCACGTCTGGCCACCGGCAAGTGGTTCAACGCCGGCCAGACCTGCATCGCGCCGGATTACGTGCTGATCGACAGCGTGCGCCAGCGTGAGTTCGTGCAGGCGCTGCAGCAGCAGGTGCGTGAGCGCTATGGCGATTTCAGCGATGCCGCCGACTACACGCGGATCATCAACGAGGGCCAGTACCGGCGCCTGCAGGGCTATCTGGCGCAGGCGCGCGAACGCGGCGTGCCGGTGATTCCGCTGGCGCAGGTGGATGACGCGCGCGCCGATCGCGAGCGGCTGCTGGTGCCGACCGTGGTGCTGGACCCGCCGGATGACCTAGACCTGATGCGCGATGAGATCTTCGGCCCGATCCTGCCGGTGCGCGCCTATCCGGACCTGGATGCGGCGCTGGCCGACATCGTGGCCCGCGACCGGCCACTGGCGCTGTATCCCTTCAGCCATGACACGGCCACGGTGGAGCGCATTCTCGGCCAGGTGCTGGCCGGCGGGGTCACGGTCAACGACACCCTGCTGCACTTCGCCGCCGACGGTTTGCCGTTTGGTGGGGTGGGCGCCAGTGGCATGGGGGCGTACCACGGGCGGGCCGGGTTTGATGCGATGAGCAAGCTGTTGCCGGTGCTGTGGCAGTCGCGCTGGGCGGCCAGTGACCGGCTGCGGCCGCCGTATTCGAAGATTGCGGGGTTGTTGAAACTGCTGCTGCGGTGAATCCAGCAAGGGCGTGCATCCAGTGGTAGTGCCGGCCGCTGGCCGGCAACTTCATGACCCTCCGGCGGGGACCTGCACCTGCCGGCCAGCGGCCGGCACTACCGGTAGGGGCCAACCCGCGCGGCTCGTTCCGGTAGGGGCCAACCTTGGTTGGCACGCGTGAACCCCAAGCGCCGACCAAGGTCGGCCTCTACGAAGGCAACAGCGGGAAGCAAAGCGCCGACCAAGGTCGGCCTCTACCAAAGCCCACCCGGGTAGAATGCCCGCATGAAGATCGCCTCGTGGAACGTCAATTCGCTCAATGTCCGCCTGCCGCACCTGGAGCAGTGGCTCAAGGACTTCGGCCCGGACATCGTCGGCATCCAGGAAACCAAGCTGGAGGACCACAAGTTCCCCGACTCGGCGCTGGTCGCCGCCGGTTACCGCAGCGTGTTCGCCGGGCAGAAGACCTACAACGGCGTGGCGCTGGTGTCGCGCGAGCCGGCGCAGGACGTGCAGATCGGCATTCCCGGCTTCGAGGACGAGCAGAAGCGGGTCATCGCCGGCACCTTCGGCGACCTGCGGGTGATCAACCTGTACGTGGTCAACGGCCAGGACGTGGGCACCGACAAGTACGAGTACAAGCTGCGCTGGCTGGAGGCGGTGCACGCGTGGATCGCCGAAGAACTGCAGCGGCATCCGAAGCTGATCGTGATGGGCGACTTCAACATCGCCCCCGATGCGCGCGACGTGCATGACCCGGAGGTGTGGAACGACAACCACATCCTGACCTCCACTGCCGAGCGCGGCGCACTGAACAAGCTGCTGCAGCTGGGCCTGCACGATGGCTTCCGCCTGCACAACGATGAGGCCGGCACCTTCAGCTGGTGGGACTACCGCGCAGCGGGTTTCCGCCGCGACCTCGGCCTGCGCATCGACCTCACCCTGGTTTCCGATGCGCTGAAGGGCAGTGCGGTAGCCTCGGGCATCGACCGCGAGCCGCGCACCTGGGAACGCCCCAGCGATCATGCACCGGCGTGGGTGGAATTGGGTTGAAGCGGTAGCGCCGGGCCATGTCCGGCGAGCGCAGCGGCGGCAGGGAGACGCCGGGCATGGCCCGGCGCTACCTGTCAGTTCACCGTATGCTCTTGCGGGTGAACAGGTTGACGATGGCCAGAAGAATCACCGCGCCGATCAGCGAGAATAGGAACGTGCGCAGGGTGATCGCTTCATTGATGCCGCCGCCGAACAGCCAGCCGGAAATCAGTGCGCCGACGATGCCCACCACGATGTTGAGGATGATGCCCTGCTGGCCATCGCGCTTCATGATGATGCTTGCCAGCCAGCCGACGATGCCGCCGACGATCAGCCAGATGATGATGCCCATGATCGACTCTCCGGTGGATAACCGCGTCCAGTTGACGCGCAATGCCGTGAACCCGCTGTGCAATCCTGTGACGGGCGCGTGCGGATGAGCCTGCCAGCCACCCTTGAGGGCCCCTGGCGGTTTGGTCCGGTTACCGTCTGGCGCTGCCCGCATGTCCCTGGCCAGCGCGGTGAGCCGCAGGCCCGGCAGGTGCTGGCACAGGCCCTGGGCGGCGAGCCGGATGCGCTGCCGCTGGTGCGCGACGACAAGGGCCGGCCGGAACTGAGCGGCGCGCTCGCCCACTACGGCACCGGCTGGAGCCACAGCGGCGAGGTGCTGCTGGTAGCGCTGGGCGAGGGCGTGCGGCTGGGCGTGGACCTGGAACTGCTGCGGCCGCGCCCGCGCATGCTGGAAATCATCCAGCGCTTCTTCCATCCCGACGAAGTGGCCTGGCTGCAGGGCCTGGACGAGGCCGACCGCGAACACTGGTTCTTCCGCGTCTGGTGTGCCAAGGAAGCGATGCTGAAGGCGCACGGGCAGGGCATTTCCTTCGGCCTGCACCGCCTGCAGCTGGCCCCGGCCAACGATGGCGCCCTGCACCTGCGCTGGTGCGACCCGGAGCTGGGCGAGGCCGCGCGCTGGCACCTGCACGAATGGCAGGCCAGCGGACAATTCCGCGCCGCATTGGCCTGGTATCCGCAGTGAATCGGCGAATCAACGGCGAAAACCGGCGATAATGCCGGCATGAGCGAACACGATCTTCCCGCCGGCGTAGCGAACACGCTGCAGCAGGGCCTGGCCAGCATGGGCCTGGCCGCCGAGCTGGCCCCGCCGCTGCTGCGCTACCTGGCGCTGCTGCACCGCTGGAACGGCACCTACAACCTCACCGCCATCCGCGATCCGCAGGAAATGGTCACCCGCCATCTGCTCGATTCACTGGCGATGCAGCCGTTCGTGGCCGATGGCAGCCTGGCCGACCTCGGTACCGGCCCCGGGTTGCCGGGCATCCCGCTGGCGATCGCCTGCCCGGGCCTGCAGGTCACCCTGGTGGAAAGCAACGGCAAGAAGGCCCGCTTCATGCGCGAGGCCGTGCGCCAGCTGGGCCTGGGCAATGCCCGCGTGGCCGAATCGCGCGCCGAAGCGCTGGCCGAGCCGGGCAGCTACGACCAGCTGACCGCGCGCGCGATGGACACCCTGGCCGGCATCGTCCGCGTCGGTGGCCACCTGCTGCGCCCCGGTGGCGTGTTGCTGGCCATGAAAGGCGTCTACCCGCATGACGAGATCGCAGCGCTGCCGGCCGGTTGGCAGGTGCGCGAGGTGGTCCCGCTGAGCGTGCCCGGCCTGGCCGGTGAACGCCATCTGGTCGCCGTCACAGGTCCCTGAACCACGCCGCCCGCCCCTTGTGGAACAAGCGGTTGGCGATCCACGATTTCCGCACGGGCCCGGTTGTACGCATAATGACCGGTCCCAGCACACGTCGACGAGGCACACCCGCATGGCCCGCATCATCGCCATCGCCAACCAGAAGGGTGGCGTCGGCAAGACCACGACCGCCGTCAACCTGGCCGCTTCCCTGGCCAACGCACCCAAGCGCGTGCTGTTGGTCGACCTGGATTCCCAGGGCAACGCGACCATGGGCAGTGGCGTGGACAAGCGCGAGCTGGTCTCCTCCACCTACGACCTGCTGCTGGGCGAGTCCAGCGCCGCCGACGTGCGCGTGCAGACCGCCGAAGGCTACGACCTGCTGCCGGGCAACATCGACCTGACCGCGGCCGAGATCCAGCTGATGGCGCAGAGCGAGCGCGAGCAGCGCCTGAAGCGCGCGCTGGCACCGATCCGCGATGAGTACGACTACATCCTGATCGACTGCCCGCCGGCGCTCTCGCTGCTGACCCTCAACGCACTGGCCGCCGCCGATTCGGTGATCGTGCCGATGCAGTGCGAGTACTACGCACTGGAAGGCCTGAGCGCGCTGGTGGAAACCATCGAAGCGCTGCGTGCCAACCTCAACCCGGCGCTGGAGATCGAAGGCGTGCTGCGCACCATGTTCGACGTGCGCAACAACCTGGCCAATGCCGTGTCGGCCGAGCTCACCGAGCACTTCGGCGACCGGGTGTTCCGCACCATCGTGCCGCGCAACGTGCGCCTGGCCGAGGCGCCCAGCCATGGCCAGAGCATCGTCGGCTACGATCGTGCTTCGCGCGGCGGCGTGGCCTACCTCGGCCTGGCCGGCGAGATCATCCGTCGCAACAACGAACGCAACAAGGCCACCAAGGCCGTGGAGACCGTCTGATGACCAGCAGCAAGCCTGCAGCCAAGAAGCGAGGCCTCGGCCGCGGCCTGGACGCACTGCTCGGTCCGAAGGGCGCGGTCAGCCAGGTGCAGGCCAGTACGGCGGTGATCGAGCCGCTGCCCGGTGAAGTGCTGCGCAAGCTGCCGGTAGGCCAGCTGCAGCCGGGCAAGTACCAGCCGCGTCGCGAGATGGACCAGGGCAAGCTGTCCGAACTAGCCGACTCGATCAAGTCGCAGGGCGTGATCCAGCCGATCCTGGTGCGCCAGCTGCCGGCAGGCAACTTCGAGATCGTCGCCGGTGAACGTCGCTGGCGCGCCTCGCAGCTGGCCGGCCTGGACGAAGTGCCGGTGGTGGTGCGCGAGCTGGAAGACCGCACCGTCATCGCGATGGCGCTGATCGAGAACATCCAGCGCGAAGACCTCAACCCGCTGGAAGAAGCCGAAGCGCTGCAGCGCCTCATCAGCGAATTCACCCTGACCCATGCCGAGGCCGCCGAGGCCGTCGGTCGCTCGCGCGCGGCGGTGTCCAACCTGCTGCGCCTGCTGGAGCTGCCGATCGCCATCCGCCTGCTGCTGGAAACGCGCCGGCTGGAGATGGGGCACGCCCGCGCGCTGCTGACGCTGGCCCCGGAACTGGCCAGCAAGCTGGCCCAGGAAGCGGCCGATGAAGGCTGGTCGGTGCGCGAGGTCGAGCGCCGTGCGCAGGCGTTTGCCGCCGGCAAGGTGCCGAGCAACCGTCCGCAGCCGGTGGCCAAGGTGCAGCAGGCCGATATCGCCTCGCTGGAAACCGAGCTGTCCGAAGTGCTGGGGACTTCCGTTGCGATCAACCATGGCCGCGGCGGCAAGGGCAAGCTGATCATCCATTACGCCAACCTGGACACGCTCGATGGCGTGCTGGAGCGGCTGCGCACGCGCCAGGGCTGACCCCGGCGCATCTTCATGGGCGCACGGCCCGTTCCTGCCGTGTGCCGTCGATTGCAGGGAACGCACCGCCGCGCGTGCCGGAGGCCGCGTCGTCCACCGCAGGTGGGCCGCTCCGCCCCGTGGCTCATCCAGGGAGCAGGACATGACCATTGAAGTAGACGACGTCAGCCCGGGCGGCAGCCCGATCCTCGTGCACAGCCGCGAGAAGGACTTCACCCCGGCCCAGGGGGAGTCGCACATCGAGGAGATCAGCGCGCACATCGAGCGCCATCTGGGCCCGATCTCCGGCGTCTTCCATGAAATCATCTCCGATATCGTGCACATCGACGTGCATGTGGTGCCCGCCACCGACGAGTGCCCGTACCTGCGGCTGGTGACCTCGGGCATGAGCGACCTGCCGATGGCCGTGCCCGACGAGGTGGACGCCCCCCGGCACATGGAACTGATGGTGACCCTGCCGGCGGATTGGCCGATCACCCAGGATGCCTTCGAGGATGAGCGCAACTATTGGCCGGTGCGCCTGCTGAAGACCCTGGCGCGGCTGCCGCACGAGTACGACACCTGGCTGGGCTTCGGCCACACCATTCCCAACGGCCATCCGTCCGAGCCCTATGCACCGGGCGTGGGGTTCGATGGGGCCATCGTGCTGCCGCCGGTCACGACCCCGGACGACTTCGGCACGCTGGCGCTGGAAGACGGCACCACCATCGAGTTCATGGCGATCGTGCCGCTGTACCCGGAAGAGATGGACCTGAAGCTGAAAAAGGACTCGGAAACCCTGCTGGATCGCTTCGATGCGAAGAACATCCAGGATGTCATCCAGCCGGGGCGCACCAATGTGGCCAAGAAGCGTTTCGGCCTGTTCTAGGCCCTGCGCGTACCATCAGACGCCATCACTATTGAATTGACCGTTGAATTCCAGGCTCACCGCAATGACCATCCTGCTCACCGGCGCAGCCGGCTTCATCGGTGCCTACACCGCCCGTGCCCTGCTTGATGCGGGCCAGTCGGTGGTCGGCCTGGACAACTTCAACGATTACTACGACCCACAGATCAAGCGCGACCGCGTGGCCGCGCTGTGCCCGACGCTGGATCTGCGCACGCTGGACCTGACCGACCGCGACGGCCTGGCCGCGCTGTTCGAGGAAGTACAGCCGACCGCGGTGATCCACCTGGCTGCGCAGGCCGGCGTGCGCTATTCGCTGGAAAACCCGCACGCCTACGTCGACAGCAACCTGGTCGGCTTCGTCAACATGCTCGAGCTGTCCCGCCACCGGGGCGTGCAGCATCTGGTGTATGCGTCCAGCAGTTCGGTGTACGGCGATTCGGCCACGCCGCCGTTTTCCGAAGACCAGCGCGTGGACCAGCCGCGCTCGCTGTACGCCGCCACCAAGGCCGCCAATGAACTGATGGCCTATACCTACGCACAGCTGTATGGCCTGCGTGCCACCGGCCTGCGCTTCTTCACCGTGTATGGCCCGTGGGGCCGGCCGGACATGGCGCCGCTGCTGTTCTCGCGCGCGGTGCTGGCCGGTCGTTCGATCGATGTGTTCAACGAAGGCCGCATGCAGCGCGATTTCACACATGTCTCCGACATCGTGGCCGGTATTCTCGGCGCCCTCGCGCATCCGGCTGATGGTCCAGTGCCGCACCGGGTGTTCAACCTCGGCAACCACACGCCGGTCGAGCTGGAGCGCTTCATCGGCGTGATCGAGCAGGCCGCCGGTCGCCCCGCGCAGAAGGTCTACAAGCCGATGCAGCCGGGTGACATGGTGCGCACGATGGCCGATACCCGGCGCGCACATGACGCATTTGGCTACGAACCGGTCATGCCGATCGAACAGGGCCTGCCGCCGGTGGTGCAGTGGTGCCGCGAGTATTTTGCTGATCGCGCCTGAAAACCGATCCTCACGCCGCCGGATTCATCTTCGGATAACCTCGGCTTCGGAAAATGCGCGGTCTTTGTCCCTCCTTGGCCGAGTCCCCCCATGAGCCAACCCGAGCTGTCCGTCGTTGTCCCCGTATTCAACGAGCGCGACAACGTCGCGCCCCTGGTGGCCGAAATCACCGCTGCACTGCGCGGACGGCTGCCGTTCGAGATCGTCTACATCGACGATCATTCGCGCGATGACACCCTGGCCGTGCTGCAGGGCATGAAGGCCACCACGCCGGAGCTGCGCGTGCTGCACCACGTCTCGCAGAGCGGGCAGAGCACCGCGGTACGTACCGGCGTCAAGCACGCGCGTGCGCCGTGGATCGCCACCCTCGACGGTGATGGCCAGAACGATCCGGCCGACATCCCCAGGCTGCTGGACGCCCGTGAAGCGGCCGACGCCCAGGTGAAGCTGTTCGCCGGCTGGCGCGTCAACCGCCAGGACAGCGGCAGCAAGCGCTGGGCCAGCAAGTGGGCCAATGCCATCCGCGCGCGCATGCTGCGCGATGACACCCCCGATACCGGCTGCGGCATCAAGCTGTTCGAGCGCAACGCCTTCCTCGATCTGCCGTACTTCGACCACATGCATCGCTACCTGCCGGCGCTGATGCAGCGTGCCGGCTGGAAGACCACCAGCGTGCCGGTCAACCATCGCCACCGTACGGCCGGCGTGTCCAAGTACAACAACCTAGGCCGCGCGCTGGTCGGCATCCGCGACCTGCGCGGCGTGGCCTGGCTGATCACCCGCAGCAAGCGCACCGCGGTGGAGGAGCGTTGATGGATCTGGAGCTTCACTGGCTGGACCAGCCGCTGACCTGGTTGTACTGGACCGGCCTGCATGTGACCGGCTGGAAGCTGATCGGCTACACCGGCGCGTTGATGTTCGGTGGCCGCTGGCTGGTCCAGTTCATCGCCTCCAAGCGCGCCGGCAAGCCGGTGATCCCGCGCCTGTTCTGGTACATGAGCGTGGTCGGCAGCCTGATGACGCTGAGCTACTTCCTGTTCTCGGCCAAGCAGGACTCGGTGGGCGTGCTGCAGAACCTGTTCCCGGCGTTCACCGCGTTGTACAGCCTGCAGCTGGACATCAAGCATCGCGGCTGGAAGCGGGACAAGGCCAGTCACTGACGCCCGGTAGATGCCGACCTTGGTCGGCGCTGGTTTTCTCCGGGTGCCGACCAAGGTTGGCAGCTACCAGAGCGGCCACGCAGGCACCGCTGTGGTAGCGCCGGGCCATGCCCGGCGGCTGTGGGATGGCGGCCAACATCGGCCGCGCTTCGCGCTCGCGGGGCATGGCCCCGCGCTACCACGCGCCTTCGGCGCTGGGTCTCCCCGCCTGCCAACCAAGGTTGGCAGCTACCAGGGCTAGGCCCAGGCAGGACCTTCGTCCCATGCCATGCGCGGTGCGGGGTGCCATGATCGGGGTCTGCCTTCCCGGGAACCTGTGCTTGTGAAAACCCGTCTTGCCGTAGCCCTGCTGATTGCCCTGTCTGCCCCTGCCGTGGCGTTGGCCGCGCCGCCCACCGCCGTCGCGCCGGCCAGCGTGGCTACCGAGTCGCCCGCCGATGCCGCCTTCCGCGCGCTGTACGAGAAGGAATGGAAGTGGCGCCAGCAAGGCGGCGGCGAGGCCAGCGAGGACGAAGACGCGCCGGCCAATGCCACCCGCATGCCCGACGTCGGCCCGGCCGCGCAGCAGGCACGCCTGGAGGTATGGGACCAGACCCTGGCCGCGCTGAAGAAGATCGACCCGAAGACCCTTTCGCCCGACAACCAGGTCAACTACGCGATCTACCGCGACCAGGTGTTCAACCTGGCCGAAGAAGTGCGCCTGCGCGGCTACGAGATGCCGTTCAACGCCGATTCCTCGTTCTGGTCCAACCTGTCCTTCATGGCCCGGCGCGAAATGAAGACCGTGCAGGACTACCAGAACTACATCGCGCGCCTGAATGATGTGCCGCGCTACTTCGACCAGCAGACCGGGAACATGCGTGCCGGCCTGAAGCGCGGCTTCAGCGTGCCGCGTGCGGTGCTCGATGGCCGCGAGGTGTCCATCGCCACCGTCGCCGAACTGAAGGACCCGACCGAATCGCCGTTGTACGCGCCGTTCAAGAAGCTGCCCAACACCGTCCCGGTTGCCGAGCAGGCCCAGCTGCAGGCACAGGCCCGCGCGGCGATCAGCGGCAAGGTGGTGCCGGCGTTCCAGCAACTGCGCACCTTCTTCGTCAACGAATACGTGCCACAGGCACGTACCACCCTGGCCGCCGAAGCGATGCCTGACGGCAAGGCGTACTACAAGCAGCAGATCCACGAATACACCACGCTGGACCTGTCGCCGGACGAGATCCACCGCATCGGCCTGGATGAAGTGGCACGCATCCAGAAGGAAATGAATGACATCATCAAGCAGGTGAAGTTCAAGGGCAGCTTTGCCGAGTTCCTGACCTTCCTGCGTACCGACCCGCAGTTCTATGCCAAGACGCCGGAAGAACTGCTGTCGCGCGCCGCATGGATCTCCAAGCGCGCCGATGGCCAGCTCGGCAAGTACATGACATTGCCGCGCGCGCGCTTCACCATCGTGCCGGTGCCGCCGGACATCGCGCCGTTCTGGACCGCCGGCCGTGGTGGCATGGGCACCTACTGGCTCAACACCTACAACCTGCCGTCGCGCCCGCTGTACAACCTGCCAGCGTTGACCCTGCACGAATCCGACCCGGGCCATGCACTGCAGGGTGCCATCGCTGCCGAGCAGAAGAACCTGCCGGAGTTCCGCCGCAATGCCTACATCTCCGCCTATGGCGAAGGTTGGGCGCTGTACTGCGAGAAGCTGGGCGTGGAAATGGGCATCTACGAAACCCCGTACGAGGATTTCGGTCGCCTGACCTACGAGATGTGGCGCGCCACGCGCCTGGTGATCGACACTGGCGTGCACAGCAAGGGCTGGAGCCGCGAGCAGGCGCTGGCCTACCTGCGTGACCACACGGCGCTGAGTGAGCACGAAGTGACCACCGAAGTGGATCGCTACATTTCCTGGCCGGGGCAGGCGTTGAGCTACAAGCTCGGCGAGATCGCCATCGTGCGCCTGCGTGCGCAGGCCGAGAAGGAGCTGGGCGACAAGTTCGACGTCAAGGGCTTCCACGACACGCTGCTGAAGCAGGGTTCGGTGCCGTTGCCGGTGCTGGAGCAGCAGATCCAGGCGTACATTGCCGAGCGCAAGAAGGCCTGATCGCCGCGCCGCCGGGCATGGCCCGGCGCTACCGGAACGTGCGGTGGTAGCGCCGGGCCATGCCCGGCGAGCGCGAAGCGCGGTAGACGGGGTCGGATCACAGGATCCGACCCCGTGATCTTTCAGCCCGCCGTCCGCACCTTCGCCACGCGCGCGGCGAAGGTCGGCAGCACCAGCAGGGTCAGCACCGTGGCGGTGATCAAGCCACCGATCACCACCGTCGCCAGCGGCTTCTGCACTTCCGCACCGGAACCACTGGCGATCGCCATCGGAATGAAGCCGACGATGGCCACCAGTGCGGTGGTCAGCACCGCGCGGATACGGCTGGATGCACCGTTGATCGCGGCCATCATCGGCACGTCACCTGCGTCCAGACGCTCGCGGATCGCCTGCATCAGCACCAGGCCGTTGAGCGTGGCCACGCCGGACACGGCGATGAAGCCCACCGCGGCCGACACCGAGAACGGCATGCCGCGCAGCAGCAGGGCGAGGATGCCGCCGACCAGCGCCAGAGGTACGCAGCTGAACACCAGCACCGCTTCCTTGCCGCTGCGCAGGGCCATGAACAGCAGGCTGCCGATCAGCAGGAATACCACTGGCACCACCGTGGCCAAGCGCTTTTCCGCGCGCTGCAGGTTCTCGAACTGGCCACCCCAGGTCAGGTACGCACCGGGCGGCAGTGCCACGTCGGCCACGGCGGCCTGTGCTTGGCCAACGAATCCACCGAGGTCGCGGCCGCGCACATTGGCCTGCACCACCACCCGGCGGCTGCCGTTGTTGCGGCTGATCTGGTTCGGCCCTTCGCTGACGCTGATGCGTGCCACCGAGGACAGCGGAATCACCACGCCGGCCGGCGTGGCGATCGGCAGCGAGGCCAGCTGATCCGGGTCGTTGCGTGCGCTGTCATCCAGACGCACCACCACATCGAAGCGACGGTCGCCCTCGAAGATCTTGCCGGCTGCCGTGCCGCCGATGCCGGTGGACAGCGCATCGCTGACGTCGGCGGCGGTCAGCCCGTACTGCGCTGCCGCTACATGGTCGATCTTGACGTTGAGCGTGGGCAGGCCGGAAATCTGCTCCACCCGCACATCGGCCGCGCCCTCCACCGCGCGCAGCTTCATCGCCACCTGGTCGGCCACCTTCTGCAGCTGGCTGAAGTCATCGCCGAAGATCATCACTGCCAGGTCGGTGCGTACGCCGGAAATCAGCTCGTTGAAGCGCAGCTCGATCGGCTGGCTGAACTCGAAGCTGTTGCCCAGCTGCTGGCCGGCCAGTTCTTCGAAGCGGGCCACCAGCGCCTCCTTGCCCAGCTTCGGATCGGGCCAGTCCGCACGTGGCTTGAGCACGATCACGCTGTCGGAGATGTTGGTCGGCATCGGGTCGATTGCCGCTTCGGCGGTGCCGGTACGCGAGAACACCGTTTCCACTTCCGGTTGCTGGGCGATGGCCTTCTCCAGTGCCAGCTGCATCGCCAGCGACTGCTCCAGCGAAGTAGACGGGACGCGCAGTGCCTGCATCGCCACGTTGCCTTCATCCAGGGTAGGCATGAACTCGCGGCCGAGCAGGCCGAACGAACCAATGCCCACCAGCAGCATCAACGCTGCACCGGCGATCACTGCGCGCGGCCGCGCGACGGCTTGGCGGATGATCGGCTCGATGCGTCCACGCAGCACGCGGATCAGCTTCGTTTCGTGCTGGCCATCATCACTGTGTGCCTCGCCTTCCTTCGGCTTCGGCTCGCGCACCATCAGCGCGGCCATCGCCGGCACGAAGGTGAAGGAGAAGATGAAGGCACCCACCAGGGCCAGCATGAACGTGGCGGCCATCGGGTGGAACGTCTTGCCCTCCACCCCTTCCAGGGTGAGGATCGGTGCGAACACCAGCAGGATGATCAGCTGGCCGAACGCTGCCGGGCGCGCCATCTTTCGCGCCGAATCGGCGGCTACGCGCAGGCGTTCCATCGCGGTCAACGCGCGGCCCAGTTCGGCACGACGCTGGCCCAGCATCAGCAGCGTCGACTCGATCACGATCACCGCGCCGTCCACCAGGATGCCGAAGTCCAGCGCACCCAGGCTCATCAGGTTGCCACTGATGCCGAAGCGGTTCATGCCGATCACCGCGAACAGGAACGACAGCGGGATCACCAGTGCGGTGATCGTCGCCGCGCGCAGGTTGCCGAGCAGCAGGAACAGCACCACCACCACCAGCAGCGCGCCCTCGGTGAGGTTCCTGGCCACGGTCTTGATGGTGGAATTGACCAGCACGCTGCGGTCCAGCACCGGCGCGGCCACGATGTCCGCCGGCAGCGAGGCATTCACCTGCTGCAGCCGTGTGGCGGCCGCCTGGGCCACGGTGCGGCTGTTGCCGCCGGCGATCATCAGCGCGGTACCGAGCACGGCTTCATGGCCGTTGCGGCTGGCCGCACCCAGGCGCGGTGCGCGGCTGAGGCCGACATCGGCCACATCGGCCACCCGCACCACCACGCCGTTGCGGGTGGCTACCGGCGCCTGTGCCAGATCGTCGGTGGTCAGTGCCAGACCGTCGGCACGCACCACCAGGCCTTCGCCGGCGCGCTGCACGAAGCCGGCACCGGCCTGTACGTTGGAGCGCTGCAGGGCCGTCACCAGATCAGCCAGGCCCAGGCCATGCGCGGCCAACCGCGCGCTGTCCGGATGCACGCCGTATTCCTTCACGTAGCCACCGACGGTGTCCACGCCCGCCAGCCCGGGGCTGGAGCGCATCTGCGGCGCGATGATCCAGTCTTGCACGGTGCGCAGGTAGGTGGCACGTTCTTCCGGCGTGCGCAGCAGGTTGCCTTCCGGCGTGCGGTAGACCTCGCCGGCCTGCCAGCCGGCTTCACCGGGCTTGGCCAGCTTCGCAGGGTCGAACGCGGTGAAGTCCACCGTCCACATCAACACCTCGCCGAGGCCGGTGGTGACCGGCGACAGCATCGGCGAGGCACCCTCGGGCAGCGCTTCGGCGGCCTCGCGCATGTGTTCGGCCACCTGCTGGCGGGCGAAGTAGATATCGGTGGCATCGGTGAAGATCGCGGTGACCTGCGAGAAGCCATTGCGCGACAGCGAACGGGTGGTGGTCAGGCCGGGGATGCCGGCCAGCGCGGTTTCCAGCGGATAGGTCACCTGTCGCTCGATCTGCTCGGGCGTCAGTGCCGGTGCCACCGTGTTGATCTGCACCTGGCGGTTGGTGATGTCCGGTACCGCATCGATCGGCAGCTTGCCGAGCTGGAACAGGCCCACGGCGGCAACGAGTGCAGCCAGGGCCACGACCAGCCAGCGGTGGCGTACCGCGGTTTCAATGATGAGCTTGAACATGGAAGGTCCTCAGTGCCCGTGCTCGGCTTCGCCCTTGGCCAGTTCGGCCTTGAGCAGGAACGCGTTGGCGCCGACGATGCGTTCGTCGCCGTTCAAGCCGCCGAGAATCTCGATGCGGTCACCGGCACGTCGGCCGGCCAGTACCGGCTGCACCTTGAAGCCGCCCTGGACGGCGACGAATACCGCGCTGCTGCCGCCGACGTTCTGTACCGCATCAGCCGGCACGCTCAACGCGCCGTCCTTGCCGTCGGTGACCACCACCGCCGACACCGGCGAACCGGCCGGTGGCAATGCGGCATCCACCGGCATGGCACGGATCACCGCCACGCCACCCTGCTGGCGCACATCGGCGGCCGAACCGGTGACGGTGGCACTGAAGCTGCCGCCCGGCACGGTCACTTCCAGCGTCATGCCCGGCGTGACCTGCGCGGCCAGCGCCGGTGGCGCGGTGAACACCAGCTCGTTCATCGACGGATCGGCGACGTCGGCCACTGGGCTGCCGGCCGCCACCACGCCGCCGGGCGTGACCTGCACGTTGCCGACGATGCCGGCCACCGGGCTGGTGATGCGCACGCGGCCGCTGCTGTCGGGCGAACCGGTGGCGGCGGCCTGTGCCTGCGCGGCAGCGGCCTGCGCCTGCGCCGCCAGCGAGCGCGCGCGTGAGGTTTCCAGTTCCTGGCGAGCGACCACGCCCTGTTCGACCAGCGCCTTGTCGCGGCCGTGGGCCAAGCGCGCCGCCTCGGCCTCCGCGGCGGCGGCAACCGCATTGGCGCGGAACACCGCCGCCTCGCCACTGACCACGATCGCCAGCGCCTGGTTCTGCTTCACTGCCGTGCCCGGTGCGACCAGCACGCGCTCCACGCGACCGGTCACGGTGGAAGCGACCGAGGCACGTGCACCGATCGACGGTTCCACCCTGCCGGACAGCCGCGTCGAACCACCGCCGCCGCGGCCGACGGCCACCACGTCGATGCCGGATGCCTTGATCTGCTCTGGCGTCAGCTGCACCACGCCTTCATCGGCATCTGCCGCGTTGCCGGTTTCGGCCTTGGCATCGGTGCTGTCGGCGGCGTGGCCATGGCCATCGTCGGCCGTTGCCTTGCCGGCGGGCTCCGAGACTGCCGGGGCCTGTGTGTTACCAGAACAACCGGCCAGCAATGCAGTCAGCAACAAGCCGCCAACCAGCGGGAAAGAACGGAACAGGTTCATCGGGCCTCCACAAAGGGTGCGCGCCCTTCGAGGCGGGCGAGATCGATTTCCGCGCCGACGCGCGACAGGCGCGCGTCCACGGCGGTGCCGCGGGCGGCGATGAGGGCACTGCGGGTGCTGCGCAGTTCCAGCTGCGAGATGCGCCCGGCGTCGAAGCCGATGCGCGCCAGCCGATAGGCTTCCTCGGCGGCGACCACACTTTCGTCGGCGGCGCGGGTGCGGCTGCCGGCGGCCTTCAGGCCCGCCACCGCCGACAAGCGTTCGGCTTCGCTGTCGCGCCGCTGCTGGTCCAAGCGCGCTTCGGCCGCGCGCTGTTCGGCACTGGCGGCGCGGATGCCACCACGATTGCGGTCGAACAACGGGATCGAGAGACTGACGCCGAGCGTGTAGGCCTGTTCGCGGTCCTCGCGGAAACGCGTCTGCGCGGCGGTAACGCTGAGGTCGGGCAGGGCGCGCTTGCGCTCGACGTCGACCAGACGACCGGCCGCATCAACTTCGGCTTCGGCCACACGCACGGCCAGAGCCACATCGGTGGCGCCACGCGGTGCTGGCGGTGCGCGATCGAGCAGACTGTTGTCGATGGTCTGCACCGGTGCATCCAGCAGGGCCGCACCGGCCAGGCGGGCCAGCGCGGCGTCGCGGAAGGCCTGCGCCTCATCCAGCGCGGCGCTGGCATTGGCCACTTCACTCTGTGCCTGCACGGCACGCAACTGCGGCTCGCGGCCATGCTTGACCATGGCGGTGACCGCCGCCGCATCGTCGCGGGTGAGGCTCAGCGCTTCTTCGGCCAGCGTGTAGCGACGCAGGGCGCTTTCCGCCTGTGCGTAGATCGCCGCCAACTGGCTGGCGACATCGCTGCGGCTCTGCGAACCCCGCAGGGCAGCGGCCTGTGCCTCGGCGCGGGCGGCGCGGACGCGCGCGCCGCGCTGGCCCCAGACCTCCAGAGGCTGGGACAGGGTAAGCACGGTGTCGGCCCGGCCCATGCCGCCGTAGGAGCCTGTGCCCCAAGCGTTTTCGGCGGACCAGGAAAGGGATGGATTGGGCAGCGCCCGGGCCTGGTCGGCGCGGGCGTCGGCCGCCTCGGCCAATGCCGCGCCGACGCGGGCGCCGGGCAGCTGGTCCAGGCGTTCAAGCAGGGTGTCGTACGAAGGTGCGGCTTGTGCGGCGACCTGTGCGGCGGGGATCAGGCCCAGCAGCACGGCGACGACCAGCCCGGCCGCGCGCGGCGACCGACGTGTCAGGATCGACATAGGGGGATTCCGGTTGTGAGTGAAACGGGAGCCCGCGATTGCGGGACGCGCTCAACTCACGCCCGGGGAGGACGTGCCAGTTCGTCCTGGGCGACCGCATAGGTCGCCGCATCGCCTGCATTCGTCCAGCGCGCCGGTTGCGGCGTGCCAAAGGCGGCGAAGGTGCTCGCCGGCAGGCTCAGGTTGGAGTGGTGGCAGTGGTTGTGGCTGCAGGCAGCGGCGTGCTTGCCGTCGTTGTCAGTGTCACCGTCGGCATCTTCGGCACCGGCTTCCACATGCACCACGGTGCTGTCGTGCGGTTCCACCGCACACGCCAGCACATCAGCCACCGGCACGACCACGAATGCCGCCATCAGCAGCATCAGCAGGGTCGAACGAAGGTGGCGGGCGATCCGGCGCATGGAGGGGAGGCTAGCAAGCGGTTTTCGGTGGATACAATATCAATGGCCACCTCGGGAATTTGTCGGCGTGTTCCGTTCAGGCGAGTGTCCGGGGTGCCGGCCGCTGGCCGGCAATCCCATGAACCCTGCTGGCGCAATGCGCTGCCGGCCAGCGGCCGGCACTACCGGTCTGCGGGCAGCTTGGCGATCACCTTGATTTCGAACTGGAACCCATACAGCCAGGTCACGCCGATGCCGGTCAGGGTCGGGTGCGGCGCTTGGCCCCAGTACTCGGGCACGATCGCCCAGGCCTTTTCGAAGTTCGTTTCCGGATCGACCAGGAACACGGTCACGTCGATCGCGTCATCGAACGTGCAGCCGGCCGCGGCCAGCACCGCGTTGAGATTGTCGAAAGCGCGGCGTACCTGCGCCTCGAAGTCCGGTTCGGGCGAGCCATCCTCGCGGCTGCCGACCTGGCCGGAAACGAACAGGAGGCCATTGGATCGGATCGCCGGCGAATAGCGGTTGCGCTCGTACAGCGCCTGCCGGCCGGCGGGAAAGACAACATCACGGTGGGACATGGGACGGATTCCAGACGGGAGCGGACCATCCTCCCCGCTGTCGCTGTCTGGATAAACCGTGATGATCGGTATAGATTGATTGCATATTCCAAACAATCACAGCCGCGGCCATGGACCGTTTCGAAGCGATGCGCGCGTTCGCCCGGGTGGTGGAGACCGGCAGCTTCACCCGCGCCGCGCACACCCTGCAGCTCAGCCGCACCACGGTCACCCAGCTGGTGCAGCAGCTGGAAGCGCATCTGCGGTTGCGGCTGCTCAACCGCACCACGCGCCGGGTCAGCGTCACTGCCGATGGCGCGGCGTATTACCCGCGCATCGTTCGCCTGTTGGCCGAGCTGGAAGAGGTTGAAGGGGGGCTGGGCGAGGCCGCCGCACAACCGCGCGGGCGCCTGCGCGTCGACGTGCCGGGGCCGTATGCGCGCCTGCGGCTGGTGCCGGCATTGCCGGATTTCCAGGCGCGCTATCCGGAGATCCAGCTGGACATCGGCGTCAGCGACCGCGAGGTCGATGTCATCGCCGACAACGTCGATTGCGTGATCCGTGGTGGCGCGCCTGCCGATCCCGCGCTGGTGGCACGACCGCTGGCGCGCCTGCCGATCGGCTTCCATGCCAGCCCGGGCTATGTGCAGCGGTTCGGTGTGCCGGAACACCCGCGCGCGCTGGAAGGGCCGGACCACCACACGGTCGGTTTTCTCAGCCCACGCAGTGGCCGCGCCCGCGTGTTCACCGCGCAGCGTGGCGCCGAGCGCGTCGAGGTGCAGGGGCGCTATTCAATCGGCTTCGACGATGGCAACGCCTATCTGGCCGCTGGCCTGGCCGGCCTCGGCGTGGTCGCGCTGCCCAGCTACATGGCCGAACCACATGTGGCGCGCGGCGAGCTGCTGCCCGTGCTGCACGATTGGCAGCTGCCGCCGATGCCGATGCACGTGATGTTCCCGCCGAACCGGCACATGAGCCAGCGGCTGCGGGTGTTCATTGATTGGGTGGTGGAGACGTTGGGCTGAGCCAGCGCTCGAGTGCGGCCACGCCGCATGCCACTCCATCCTCGTTCGCCATTGCAGCGCCCAGCGCGGCCGCCCGTGCGCGTGTATCCGCATGCTCGGCGAACGCCAGTGCATCGGCCAACACCTTCGGCTGCAACCGCTTGGGTGACAGTGGCGCCGGTGCCACGCCCAGGTGCTGCAGTCGATCGGCCCAGAAGAACTGGTCGGCGGCGAACGGCATCACCATCGACGGTATGCCGGCGCGGCATGCCGAATGCGTGGTGCCGCTGCCGCCGTGGTGGATCGCCAGTGCGCAGCGCGGCAACAACGCTTCATGCGGGGTCGGGCCGATCACCCGTACCGAGTCGGGCAGCGTCATGTCGGGCACGCCGACCCAACCGGAAAACAGCAGCACGCGGCGTGGCGCCAGCGCCGACAACAGCGCCGGCAGCACACGTTCGCGCTCGAAGCCGGTCATGCTGCCGAAGCCCAGATAGACCGGCGGCGGTCCTGCATCGAGGAAAGCCTGCAGTTCGCACGACGGTTGCCACGGCGCAGCAGGGGCCGACCATTGGCCGCACACGAGGTGGTCGGCCGGCCAGTCCGAAGGCGGTGGCAGCAGCTGTGGCGAGATGCCATACAGCATCGGCAGGCCAGCCCAGAGGGAACGTCGTGGTGGCTGCCCGGCGTGCTGGCGGGCCGTGTTGATCGGGCCGCGGAACTGTCGCCAGATCAGGCCGTTGACCAGGCCATAACTGGCCCGGTTCAACCAGCCCGGCGAGCGTCCGGGCGGCAGGAAGGGCGAGCGGAACGCGCGCGTCGGCGTCAGCGGGATCATGCCGGCGCCGATCACCGGAAGGCCGCGACGCTCGCCGACGCTCATGCCGACGAACGCAGCCAGGCCACCGGTCAGGATCGCATCGCAGCCGTCGGCTGCAGCATCGGCCTGACGCATCCAACCGGCGACGTGTTGCAGCGCCATCCGTGCCAGCCCGGTGCTGGCGGCGGCAACGCCATTGCCGCGTGAGACCAGCGCCACCACTTCGTCGTGGATGTCGCCTTCCAGCGCGGCGTGCGGGACGCCCAAGGCCTTCGCGCTGTCGAGGGTGCCGCCGTCGGCCAGCAGCATGACCTCGTGACCGGCCGCGATCAGCCCATGGCAGAGCATGACCAGCGGGCGCGTATCGCCTTCGGTGCCGTAGGTGAGGGCCAGCAGTCGCATTGGAGCCTCCGCAGTGAATCACCAGTATGCCGACATCGCTGTGTTCGTCCGCGCTCCTGCCGACGCACCGCGTGGGACAATCCCGCCTCATCTGCCCCCGCCGCACGGGGCGCGCGCAACAGGATCCAGCACCGCATGACCGCACTGCCATCTCTCCCGTCCCTTGTCTGCCGCATGCCGGCCGCTGCATACCGGCGTGCGCCGTGAGCCGCGTCGTCGCACTGGACACCGAAACCACCGGTATCTCGCATCGCCTGGGCCATCGGGTGATTGAAATCGGGGCGGTGGAACTGGTCGATGGACAACTCAGCGGCCGCCAGTTCCACACCTACCTGCAGCCGCAGCGGAAGGTGGACTGGGGCGCGCAGCGCGTGCACGGCATCAGCGATGCAATGCTGGTGGGCAAGGCGCTGTTTGCGAGCAAGGCCGCCGAACTGCTGGAGTTCCTGCGTGGCAGCGAGATGGTCGCGCACAACGCCACCTTCGATGTCGGCTTCCTCGACAACGAGCTGCGCCTGGCCGGCATCGCCGAAGGGCTGGCCCAGCACTGCCGCGTGACCTGCAGCCTGAAGCTGGCCCGCAGCCGTTGGCCGGGCATGCCCAACAAGCTCGACGATGTGCTGCAGCGCCTGCGTATTCCCGGCACCCGCGGCCTGCATGGCGCACTGAAGGATGCCCACCTGCTGGCCCAGGTGGTGCCGCACCTGCGCTGAGGGCAGGGCGCCGCCATCGCGTTCAGGCGTGGCCTGTGGGTAAGTTGCGCAAGGGCTTGATTGCGTGCATAATGCGCGGCTCGCTGTGTCCGGTTTCGTGCCGGGCGGCGCCCCCGGGAGCACGTCCCCGGCCGCCCAACGCCAGCGTAACCCTTTGATTCTCTTGACGTGTGGTGGGCAACCATCGAGGCCGCCGTCTCCCGGGCTACGGGCTGACACAACTTACTATCGAGGTGCGCCATGTCCCGCGTATGCCAGGTTTCCGGCAAGCGAGTGCAGACGGGTAACAACGTCTCGCACGCCAACAACAAGACCCGTCGTCGTTTCCTGCCGAATCTGCACGAGCGCCGCTTCTGGGTTGCCAGCGAGAACCGCTGGGTGAAGCTTCGTGTTTCCGCGCATGCACTGCGCACCATCGACAAGAACGGTATCGATTCCGTTCTGGCTGAGCTGCGTGCGCGCGGCGAAAAGGTCTGAGGAGTAGACGATCATGGCAGGCAAGCGCGATAAGGTCCGTATGATTTCGACCGCTGGTACCGGTCACTTCTACACGACCGACAAGAACAAGAAGAACACCCCGGGGAAGATGGAATTCTCCAAGTACGATCCGGTCGTGCGCAAGCACGTCCCGTACAAGGAAGGCAAGATCAAGTAATCCGCAAGGATTGCGGGTCGCTTCCGAAAAAACCCGCCCTCGTGGCGGGTTTTTTTGTGCCCCCCCGCCCCCGGTAGGTGTCGACCTTGGTCGACACGTTCCGACCCCGTGGGTGCCGCCCGTTGGTCGGCACGCTGTCCCCAGTGCTGCTCGACTCTGCACACCCCGCTGGGCAGAATGGCCCCACACCTCCCAACGGGCGACGCGATGCTGTTCGAGTGGCTGCTGGGCTCGTACCTGCTGTTGATCGACTGGCTGATCCGGCTGGTGGCGCTGTGCTGGATCCCCACCCGCACTACGCCGGGCGCGGCGCGCAGCTGGCTGCTGCTGGTCGGCTTCGTGCCGCTGCTGGGTCTGCCGCTCTATCTGCTGTTCGGGCATCCGTGGCTGTCGCGCGAGCGCATCCGCCGGCAGGCCGAGGCCTCGCAGGTCATCCGTGAAGAACAGGCGCTGCAGCGCCGCCTGCGCTGGACGCCCAAGCCCGATTCGGCCAGCGCCGAAGTGGTGCCGCTGGTGCAGCGCCAGGGCGATTTCATGCCGGTGCACGGCAACGCGATCGACCTGCTGACCGACTATGACGAATCACTGCACACCCTGATCGCCGACATCGACCAGGCCCAGGACCGGGTGCACCTGCTGTACTACCTGATGTTCGATGACACGGTGGGCGAGGCCATCGTCGAAGCCCTGCAGCGTGCCGCAGCGCGCGGCGTGCAGTGCCGCGTGCTGCTGGATGCGGTCGGCGCCAAGCGGGGCCTGCGCGCATACAGCAAGCGGCTGCGGTCACGTGACATCGAAGTGCGCGCGATGCTGCCCGGCGGCCTGCGTTGGCGCCGCAGCGGACGCATGGACCTGCGCAACCATCGCAAGATCGCGGTGATCGACAACGAAGTGGGTTATGTCGGTTCGCAGAACCTGGCGCGCCCTGAATTCGTTGCCGGCCACCCCAACCGCGAGCTGGTGGCGCGCGTGCGCGGGCCTGCGGTGGCGCACCTTGAAGCGGTGTTCGCCAGCGACTGGTACATCGAAACCGGGCAGCGCCTGGAGGTCATCGCCGACGTGCCGGTGTGCAGCGAGGACATCGCCACCCAGCTGCTGCCCAGTGGCCCGGCCTACCCGTACAGCAACGCGCGCGATGCGGTGGCCGCGCTGATCCATCTTGCCCGGCGACGGCTGGTGATGGTCACGCCCTACTTCGTGCCCGACGAAGCAACGCTGAGTGCACTGCGCATCGCCGCGCTGTCCGGCGTGCAGGTGCAGCTGATCCTGTCGGCCAGCAACAACCAGCGGCTGACCTCGTGGGCGCAGGAGGCCTACTACGATGAGCTGCTGCGCTGCGGGGTGCAGATCGCGCTGTACGAGCCGCAGTTCCTGCATGCCAAGCACATGAGCGTGGACGAGGACATCGCCGTGCTCGGGTCGATCAACATGGATATCCGCTCGTTCGCGCTGAATGCCGAAATCGGCCTGATCTGCTACGACCGTCAGCTGGTCACGCAGTTGTGCGCCATCGAGGACGACTACCTGCGCCAGTCGCGCCTGCTGGACCTGGAGCAGTGGCGCAAGCGTCCCGCGTGGCTGCGCAGCCGCGAGGGCATCGCGCGCCTGGCCGATGCCTTGATGTAGGCCAGCGCCAGCCGGGCAGGGCCGATGGCCTACAATCGGCGCATGACTGATTCACCGCGTAGTGGCGAACTGGACCTGGCGATCATCGGCGGTGGTGCGGCCGGGGTGCTGGTGGCGATCCAGGTGTTGCGCCAGGCCCAGGCACCGCTGGCGCTGGCCATCTTCGAGCCGGCCTCGCAGCTGGCACAGGGCATTGCCTATGCCACGCCGTGGCCGGAGCACCTGCTGAACGTGCCGGCGGCGAAGATGAGCGCCTTTGCCGACCAGCCCGGCGACTTCCTCGATTTCCTGCAGGCCGCCAACGCGTACCCGGGCGAGGCGCGCGAAGTGCTGGGCGAACGCTATGTGTGTCGCCACTACTTCGCTGCCTACCTGCAGCAGCGCCTGCGCGAGGCCGAAGCGGCCAGCGCGGCGCGATTGCAGGTCATCGCCCAACCGGTGCTGGCGATGCAGCCAGATGACCACGGTTACCAGCTGCAGCTGGGCGATGGCCAAACACTTCATGCAGCGCAGGTGGTGATCGCCACCGGCAACAGCATGCGGCCGTTGCCGGTGGACGGCGTCGACGCGCTATCTGCCGATGACGTGGTCGAAGCCTGGGATTACGACGGCGTACGCACGCTGGCCAGTGACCATGCCCTGGCCATCGTCGGCTCCGGGCTGAGCATGGCCGACACCGTGCTGGCGTTGGTGGCCGGCGGCCATAGCGGACCGCTGCACGTGATCTCGCGCCACGGGTTGCTGCCGTTGCCGCACGCCCACGGCGGTCTGCCGGCGTTCGACCCGCAGGAGCTGCTGACGATGACCCTGCGCCGGCGTCTGCGCGTACTGCGCCAGCACGCGCGGCAGGCACAGGCCGACGGCATGCCCTGGCAGGGCGTGATGGACCGCATCCGCCCGCACGGCCAAGCGCTGTGGCAGAGCATGGACGCCGCCGACCAGCGCCGCTTCCTGCGCCACGTGGTGCGCTACTGGGACGTGCACCGCCATCGCATTGCTGAACCGGTGGCTGAGCAGTTGCAGGCGCTGCAGGCCAGCGGCCAGCTGCGCGTTCACCGCGCCCGCCTGCAGCGCGTGTGGCGCGACGGTGATGCCCTGCGGCTGTCGGGCCGCGAGGCGGGCGGCGGCAACGTGCAGTGGACGATCGCTGCGGTGGTCAATGCCACCGGTGTGGAGACCCGCGCCTCGGCACTGCGCAATCCCTTGCTGCAGCAGCTGCAGGCCGATGGCCTGGCCCGCTCCGGGCCGCATGGGCTGGGCCTGGACAGCAGTGTACCGGGCGACCGGTTGTGTGCAGCGGGTGGCCAGCCACAGGCGCGCCTGGGGGTACTCGGCAGCCTGCGCATCGGCAGCCTGTGGGAAAGCCTGGCGGTGCCTGAACTGCGTCAGCAGGCGCAGGCACTTGCCACGCAGGTGGTCGCAGGAGCTGCGACGTCGATGCCGTAAAATGGAGGCATGGATGTCTCCCACTTGCTTGATGGCCTGAACCCGGCCCAGCGCGAAGCCGTCTCCGCTCCCCTCGGTCACCACCTGGTGCTGGCCGGTGCCGGGTCGGGCAAGACGCGCGTACTCACCCACCGCATTGCCTGGCTGCATGAAGTCGAAGGCGTGCCGACCCACGGCATTTTCGCGGTGACCTTCACCAACAAGGCCGCCGGCGAGATGCGCCATCGCATCGACGCGCAGCTGCCGCATGGCAGCCGCGGCATGTGGATCGGCACCTTCCACGGCCTGGCCAACCGCCTGCTGCGCCTGCACTGGCAGGATGCCAAGCTGCCTGAAGGCTTCCAGGTGATGGATTCGGACGACCAGCTGCGGCTGGTCAAGCGCGTGGTGCAGGCGCTGGAGCTGGATGACGGCAAGTACCCGCCCAAGCAGATTGCCTGGTGGATCAACGCGCAGAAGGATGAGGGCCGCCGCCCGCAGCACATCCAGCCCGAGCCGAACGATGCGTGGCTGGAAACCATGCGCCAGGCCTACGCCGAGTACCAGGCGCGGTGTGACCGTGCCGGCCTGGTCGATTTCGCCGAGCTGCTGCTGCGCGCGCACGAACTGCTGCGCGACAATCCGCCGTTGCTGTCGCATTACCGCGCGCGGTTCCGCGAGATCCTGGTGGACGAATTCCAGGATACCAACGCCATCCAGTACGCCTTCGTGCGCGTGCTGGCCGGGCACGAGGGCCACGTGTTCGTGGTCGGTGATGATGACCAGGCCATCTACGGCTGGCGCGGTGCCAAGGTCGAGAACGTGCAGGGCTTCCTGCGCGATTTCCCGGGCGCGCAGACCATCCGCCTGGAGCAGAACTACCGTTCCACCGCCAACATCCTCAGCGCCGCTAACGCGGTGATCGCGCACAACCCGGACCGCATCGGCAAGCAGCTGTGGACCGACAGTGGTGACGGCGAGCCGATCGACCTGTACGCGGCATACAACGAGATGGACGAGGCGCGCTACATCGTCGAGCGCGCACGGCAGTGGGTGCGCGACGGCGGCAGCTACACCGAAGTGGCCGTGCTCTACCGCAGCAACGCGCAGTCGCGCGCGCTGGAAGAAGCGCTGCTGAGCGAACAGGTGCCGTACCGCGTGTATGGCGGCATGCGCTTCTTCGAGCGCGCCGAAGTGAAGGATGCGCTGGCCTACCTGCGGCTGCTGTCCAACCGCAACGACGATGCTGCATTCGAGCGCGCAGTGAATACGCCCACGCGTGGCATCGGTGACCGCACGCTGGACGAAGTGCGCCGCGAAGCGCGCGCCCAGGGCATCTCGCTGTGGGAAGCCACCATGCTGGTGACCCAGGGCAGCGCACTGGCGGCACGAGCCCGCAATGCGCTGGCCGGCTTCCTGGTGCTGGTCAACGAACTGCAGGCGCAGACCCTGCAGATGACCCTGGCCGAGCGCGTGGACCATGTGCTGGTGCGCTCGCAGCTGCGTGAGCACTGGAGCAAGGAAAGCCGCAACGCGCTGGATTCGGAATCGCGCACCGACAACCTCGACGAACTGGTGTCGGTGGCCTCGCGCTTCGTGCGCCGTGCCGACGACATCGAGGAAGTGGGCGAGGACATGGACGAGCTGGTCGCGTTCCTGGCCTACGCGGCGCTGGAGGCCGGTGAGGGCCAGGCGCAGGCCGGCGAGGAAGGCGTGCAGCTGATGACGCTGCACTCGGCCAAGGGCCTGGAATTCCCGCTGGTGTTCCTGGCCGGCGTGGAAGAGGGGTTGTTCCCCAGTGCACGGTCGCTGGAGGAAAGCGGGCGGCTGGAGGAAGAGCGTCGGCTGGCCTACGTCGGCATCACCCGCGCGCGGCAGAAGCTGGTGCTCAGCTACGCCGAATCGCGGCGCATCCACGGCCAGGACAACTACAGCCTGCCTTCGCGTTTCCTGCGCGAGATCCCGCGCGAACTGCTGCACGAAGTGCGGCCGAAGGTGCAGGTGTCGCGGCCGGCGTCGATGGGCGCAAGCCGGGTAATGGGACACGCCGCCATCGAAACGCCGCCGATCAAGCTGGGTGCGCTGGTCAACCATCCCAAGTTCGGCGAAGGCATGGTGACCGACTACGAAGGCAACGGTGCCCACGCACGCGTGCAGATCGAGTTCGCCGACGCCGGCAGCAAGTGGCTGGTGATGGCGTATGCCAACCTGACGGTGATCTGATCACCGCCGGGGTCGGATCCCTCCCGTAGGAGGGCCCTGACCCCGACGCGATGGAAAGCAGCCGAGCACGGGCTCGGCTCTACAAAGGCGAGTGCTCATGACCCGCAACGTGCTCTTCCTCTGCAGCCAGAACCGCCTGCGCAGCCCGACGGCCGAGCAGGTGTTCGCCGGTTGGCCGGGCGTCGAAACCGCCTCGGCCGGGCTGCTCGCCGACGCCGAGGAAGTGCTCAGCCCCGAGCTGCTGCAATGGGCCGATCTGGTGTTCGTGATGGAGCGGGCGCACCGCAACCGGCTTTCCAGCCGCTACAAGGCATGGTTGAACGGCAAGCGGGTGATCTGCCTGGATATTCCCGATGACTACGAGTACATGGACCCGGTGCTGGTGGAACTGCTCAAGCGCAAAGTGATCCCGTTCCTGCGCTGACCCGGGCGGCGATCAGTCCTGCGCCTGCGGTTGCGCGGCCGTGTCCTGTTCGGACATCGACTGCTGCAGGCTGCTGCTGAAGTTCTTCACCGCGCGTTCCAGGGCGATCTCCCAGTTCTCCCGCGAGGCTACCTGGAAGATGTTTGCGCCATGGCCGGTAGTCGTGAAGGTGCGCGTCTGGCCATCCTTGCGTGCCGTCACCTGTACCGCGATGTCTGCAAGCATCTGCTGGGTGTACGTCGCGGCGCGCCAAACATTCACCGGAGCACTTACCGAAAAATCGTTCAGCGTGGCGTCCAGATGCGTACACGATGCCTCGCACTTGTCGGCAGTCCTGTAACCCATGTTGCGCAGCGCTTGGATCATGATCTCGCGTGCCTTGTCCGGGGCTGTGGACGTTTCGAGCTCCACCAGCACGCCATTGCCGGCACGGATGACACCACCGATGTTCTTCGCACGCGCCGCCGATTGCACCTGCGGGAAGTACTGGGGGCGGTTGTCACGCACCGGGGCCACCACCACCACCGGGCCCTGCTCCGGGTTCACCCGGATGTCCGGCACGTTCACGCGCACCACTTCGGTGCGGATGCCACAGCCGGTGAGCAACAGCAGCAGTGCCAGCGTAATGATCGACTTCATGTATTCCCCCTGTTGGAATGGTGTCCTTGCGCCGCGCATTATCGCTTGCACATCGCCTGAAAGGACGAGGCGCCGACGCCGCAAAGCAGCCGGGCATGGCACGGCTCTACAATAGCGGCCAAATCTCCCAGGAACGCCCTCATGACCGAACCCACGCTGCATGTCACCGTGAAGTTGAACGCCAGGCTGCAGCCCGAGCATCGCCATGAGCTGTTCGAGGATCCGCTGGACGCGCTGTTGCAGGCGGCCGATCTGGGCGGGATCACCGGAGGCGGTACTGCGATGTCCGACGAGGGCGAAGTCGAGTACGGCGATATCGAAGTGGCACTGGTCGATGCCGCGGGCGTGCCCAAGCTGGTCGACCTGCTGGAGCAGCTGGGGGCACCGAAGGGTTCGCAGGTGCAGGGCGCAGGCGAGGCCGACCGCAGCTTCGGCGTGACCGAAGGCCTGGGGATCTACCTCGATGGCCTGACCCTGCCGGACGAGGTGTACGAGCAGTGCGATTCGAACCACGTGTTCGAGCAGCTGTCCGAGCGCATCGATGGCCTGGGCGAGATCTGCAGCTGGTGGCAGGGCCCGAGCGAGACCGCGCTGTACATGTACGGCCAGTCGTTCGAGGCGATGCGTGATGCGATCGCTGAATTTGTCGGCAGCTACCCGCTGTGCCAGAACGCACGCGTGGTGCAGATCGCCTGAAGCTGCGGTTTCGGGTGGAGCAGGCCGGCTGCTCCAGGTGCCGGGATAGCGGCGGCTGCCGGCCAGCGGCCGGCACTACCGGAGCGCGGTCAGCGTGCTGGCTGGGCGGCCGCAGCCTGCTGAGCGTTGTCGGCCTTGGCCAGTGATTTGCCGAACTGGTAGCCACCCACGAGCAGGACGAAGGCAGCGACACAGGCCAGCACGATGATCAGGCCGGTTTTGGAAGTCGAGCGGGGGCGGTCCTGCATGGGAAATCTCCGTTCAGGTAGGGGGTCGCAGCCGGAGCATGCGCCGTGACCGGTGCACGCGCAAGCCGGGCCGTCGCGCTACCGGGCCGGCCCCCGCACCTGTTCCCAGTCCAGCCCGAACTTCGCCAGGTACTTGCGCAGGCGGTCGGCGTCGTTGGTGCTGGCGCGCTGGGTGCGCGAGACCGCAAACAGCTCGCGCCCGGCGGCGGACAGCGACTTCGAGCGTGCACAGACCCGCACCACTTCTTCCAGCTGCACGCGGTCGAAACGGTCCAGCGCGTCCACGGCCTCGCCCAGCAGGGCATCCAGCGGAGACGGCGCATCGCCGCCGCGCCACTGTGCCCGCAGGCGCGCGATCTCGTCCTCCACGCCCTCGATCTGGATGCGCCCGGCGCTGGCCAACGTGGCCAGGCGCATGATCGACGCGCCCAGGTCGCGGAAGTTGCCACGCCACGCCGCTTCCGGGCTGGTGGCGAATGCGAGATAGCGCGTGCGCGCCTCGGTGTTGAAGCGCACCCGCGCGTGCTGGTCCAGCGACCAGCGCTCCAGCTCGAACTCGATGTTCGGCTCGATGTCTTCCATGCGCTGCGCCAGCCCGGGCAGGTGGTACGTCCACAGGTTGAGGCGCGCCAGCAGGTCTTCGCGGAAGCGGCCTTCCAGCACCGACTGCTGCAGATCGCGGTTGGTGCCGGCGATCAGCTGGAAATCGCTCTCCACTTCGCGGTCACTGCCGACCGGCAGGAAGCGCTTCTCTTCCAGCGCCCGCAGCAGCATCGCCTGTTCGTCCTGGCCGAGTTCGCCGATCTCGTCCAGGAACAGCAGCCCCTGGTGCGCTGAGCGCAGCAGGCCGGCACGGTCGCTGGAAGCGCCGGTGTAGGCGCCTTTGGTGTGACCGAACAGGGTGCTCATCGCACCGTCGCCGCGCAGCGTGGCGCAGTTCACTTCGACGAAGCGACCGGGCAGCTGGTGCTTGAGCTTCTTCAGCTCGAACACGCGCTTGGCCAGCTGGCTCTTGCCGGCGCCGGTCGGTCCCATCAGCAGCATCGGCGCACGTGAGCGGGTGGCCACCGTTTCGATCTGCTCGATCATGCGGTTGAAGGCGGCGTTGCGGGTGGCGATGCCGCCCTTCAGCAGGTCGCGATCCAGCAGCTGCTGCTGGGCGAAGCGCTGGGCGATGTGGTCGTAGCGCGACAGGTCCAGGTCGATGATCGCGTACGTGCCGGCGGCACCGTCCTGCTTGCGCGGTGGCGAGGTCTGCAGCAGCCGTCCGGGGAAATGACGGCTCTCGGTCAACAGGAACCAGCAGATCTGCGCGACGTGCGTGCCGGTGGTGATGTGGACGTAGTAGTCCTCCTCCTCCGGCTGGAACGGGTAGCGCGCGAGAAAGTCGTGCAGGGAGGCGTAGACCCCCTCGAATTCCCATGGATCGGCCAGGTAGGTGTCGTGACGCTGCACGCTGATGCCCGGCGCGGCCTGCGCCAGGTCCTCGCAGACCACGCGCGCCAGCTTGCTGTAGCGGCGCTCATCCAGCAGCAGCTCGATGCGGTCGGGCAGGAAATCCTCATGCATGCCCAGCGAAACGGTCGGGCGCCACTTCTGCCAGCGGCCCGGACCCTCGCCTGCGTCGAGCTGGGTGCCCAGCATGCCGAATACCACCTGCCGACGCGCCATATCCATTCCTATAAAAGAGGCGCAGGAAATATATATCTTTTCGCCGATGTCCGCTGGGCAGGATGGCCTTCTTCCATTGAAAGCACTTCAAAATCAATAGCATGCGATGGTTTCGCAAAAGTTGGCACGGCCATTGCTCTATATCCGGCAAGACACGACGCGGGCTGTTCCCGCCGAGGACATCAGCATGGCCAACCTTTCGCTCTTCTCCTGGATGCGCACGCCGCAGCCGCCGCAGGCAGACACCGTCAATGAAGCCGGTGGCCTGGCCTACCGCCGCGACCCGCGTGCGGCGCTGGCGCTGTATGCGGCCACCGGGTGCCTGAACAACACCTTCTACAGCGACGCCGAGGCACAGCTGCAGCAGGTGCTGGCGCTGACCGCGCAGGTCGAGCCGCGCTTCATTGCCCGCACCGCCCTGTACGCCCGCCAGGTCGCACACATGAAGGACATGCCGGCGCTGCTGCTGGCGGTGCTGAGCCTGCGCGACCCGGAGGCGTTCGCCCTGGTTTTCCCGCGGGTGATCGACAACGGCCGCCAGCTGCGCACCTTCGTGCAGATCATGCGCAGCGGCCAGGTGGGGCGCCGCTCGCTCGGCTCGCTGCCCAAGCGCAGGGTGCGTGAGTGGATCCAGCAGGCGTCGGCGGAAACGCTGGTGCGTGCGGCGATCGGCCAGCAGCCGTCGCTGGCCGATGTGATCCGCATGGTGCACCCGAAGCCGGCCAACGCCGAGCGCAAGGCGCTGTATGCATGGATCATCGGTCGTCCCTACGACGAGGCGCAGCTGCCGGCAGCGGTGCAGGCGTACGAGGCGTTCAAGCGTGACCCGCGCGGACTGCCGCCGGACCTGCCGTTCCAGTACTACAGCACGCTGCCGCTGGACGCGGCGCAGTGGTCGGCACTGGCCCGCAATGCATCGTGGCAGTCGATGCGGATGAACCTCAACACGTTCGCCCGCCATGGCGTGTTCGACGATCCGGCGATGGTGCAGGTGATCGCAGAGCGCCTGCGTGATCCGCAGCAGGTGCGTCGTGCCCGCGTACTGCCCTACCAGCTGCTGATGGCCTTCCACGCCGGCGGTGGCTTGCCGGCGCCGATCCTGGAAGCGTTGCAGGACGCGATGGAGATCGCCACGGCGTCGGCCCCGGCATTGCCCGGGCGGGTGGTGGTGGCGGTGGACGTGTCCGGTTCCATGCAGTCGCCGGTAACCGGCTACCGCAAGGGCTCCAGCACGGCGGCGCGCTGCGTGGACGTGGCGGCGCTGGTTGCAGCCTGCGTGCTGCGCGGCCAGCCGCAGGCCAAGGTGTTGCCGTTCGATACGGAGGTGCGCCACGTGCGCCTGAACCCGCGCGACAGTGTGATGACGTTGGCCCGCCAGCTGGCCATCAACGGCGGTGGTACGTCGGTCAGCGCGCCGCTGCACTACCTCAACCTGCGGCGCGAGCCGGTGGACCTGGTGGTGCTGGTGTCGGACAACGAGAGTTGGCGTGACACCCGCCAGGGCGGCCAGACGGCCACGATGCTGCAGTGGGATGCATTGAAGCGTCGCTGCCCACAGGCGCGGCTGGTGTGCATCGACCTGCAGCCGGTGGCCAGCAGCCAGACCGTGCAGCGCGGTGACGTGCTGCACATCGGTGGCTTCAGCGATGCGGTGTTCGACCTGATGGCGCAGTACGCCGCTGCGGCCGAGGACGGCAGCAGCTGGGTCGACCGCATCCAGGACATGGCGTTGTAAGGCGGCAGGGAGGCCGCACGGACCGCCCGGCTGGCAATGGGGCCAGCCGGGCAGGGCCAGGAATTCGTTTTCGCGGTGAATGCTGGTGGAACTACATTGGTTGTCCCTTCGGGGTCGGGTTCGAGTCCCGCGTTTCCTGCCTGTCGTGGGGAAGCAGACGTTCCACCTCCCTTGTCACCGCACCTTTTCAAACGGCACCGGCAACGGTGCCACCGCTTCAATGCCGGCAGCGCGAATGCCGGAGGAACTACAGCCCCTTAAGCTCCAGGTCGCGGGTTCGACTCCCGCCTGCCACGGCAACGCGGCAGTAGCTCAGTGGTAGAGCAGGATGTTCCTCCAGATTCTTGTCGTGCTGCCGGCACCTTCGCTTTCGTTGCGCGGGGAATGCAGGTGGAACTACATCGGAAGCCCTTCGGGGTCGGGTTCAAGTCCCGGCCGTCCTCCGCGGCAACGCGGGTGACGGAATGTTCCACCCCCTTTGTCACCGCACCTTCTTTGTTTTTGCTTTGGATGAAAGGAAACATCACCATGACCACCCTCAATTACGACGTGATCCAGCAGCCGGGCGCTGCACCGATCAAGCTGTGGACCCGCGGCGTGCCGCTGGAAGACCAGGCGCGCGAGCAGCTGCAGAACATCGCCAAGCTGCCCTTCATCCACAAGTGGATCTCGGTGATGCCCGACGTGCACCTGGGCAAGGGCGCGACCGTGGGTTCGGTGGTGCCGACCATCGGCGCGATCATTCCTGCAGCCGTGGGCGTGGACATCGGCTGCGGCATGATCGCGGTGCGCACCACGCTGGTTGCCAGCGACCTGCCGGACAACCTGTCGGCGGTGCGCAGCGCGATCGAGCGGGCGGTGCCGCACGGCCGCAGCGTCACCCGCGGGGGCCGTGACAAGGGCAGTTGGGACACGCCGCCCGAACTGGCGGTGGAAGGCTGGGCGCAGCTGGTGGATGACTTCGCATTGATCTGCGAGCGTCACCCGCGCCTGAAGAACACCAACAACCTCAAGCACCTGGGAACGCTGGGTACCGGCAACCACTTCGTCGAGGTCTGCCTGGACCAGGAGCAGCGCGTGTGGTTCATGCTGCACTCCGGTTCGCGTGGCGTAGGCAATGCCATCGGCACCTACTTCATCGAGCTGGCCAAGCAGGAAATGCGCCGCTGGATGATCAACCTGCCCGACCAGGACCTGGCCTACCTGCCCGAGGGCAGCCAGTACTACGGCGACTATGTGTTCGCGGTGGACTGGGCGCAGCGTTTCGCACGCATGAATCGCGAGGTGATGATGCGCAACGTGGTGGCCGCGGTGCGTACGGTGATCAGCAAGCCGTTCGAGGCCGAGGCCGAGGCGGTGAACTGCCACCACAACTACGTGAACCGCGAGACCCACTTCGGCAAGGAAGTGATGCTGACCCGCAAGGGCGCGGTGAGTGCGCGCAAGGGCGAACTGGGCATCATTCCGGGCAGCATGGGGGCCAAGAGCTTCATCGTGCGTGGCCTCGGCAACGAGGACAGCTTCCACAGCTGCAGCCACGGTGCCGGCCGCGTGATGAGCCGTACCCAGGCACGCAAGCTGATCACGGTGGATGACCACGCCAAGGCCACCGCGCACGTGGAGTGCCGCAAGGATGCGGAGGTGGTGGATGAATCGCCGGCGGCCTACAAGCCGATCGAGGCAGTCATGGAGGCCCAGCGCGATCTGGTCGAGATCGTGCACACGCTGCGCCAGGTGGTGTGCGTGAAGGGATGAGGCAACCCGTGCGCGGCGTACACTGCGCCGCGCACGGCAGCAAGGCCCGGCATCGAACAACGGGCACGGAGGAACAGACAGATGGACATGATTGAACTGGATGGCGGGCACGGAGGCGGACAGCTGCTGCGCTCGGCACTGACCCTGAGCCTGTGCACCGGCACCGGCTTCACGCTGCACAACATCCGCGCGATCCGGCGCAAGCCGGGGTTGATGCGCCAGCACCTGACCGCGGTGAACGCTGCGGCGCGGGTCGGCAACGCCTGTGTGCACGGTGCAGAACTGGGCGCTACCTCGCTGCGTTTCGAGCCGGGGCGGGTGAGCGCCGGCACCTACCACTTCGCGACCGGCAGCGCCGGCTCGGGCACGCTGGTGCTGCAGACCGTGCTCCCCGCGCTGTGGCGCGCGCAGGGGCCCTCGCAGCTGCGCCTGGAAGGCGGTACCCACAATCCGCTGGCACCCAGCGCGGATTTCATCGCGCAAAGCTATCTGCCGGCGCTGGGCCGGATGGGCGTGCAGGCGTCGATGCAGCTGCTGCAGCACGGTTTCCATCCAGCCGGTGGCGGCGTGATGGAGGTGCAGGTGCAGCCGTGCGCGGCGTTGCAGCCGCCGTCGTTGGAGGTGCGTGCACCGTTGCAGGCGATCGAGGCACAGGTGCTGATGTCCGGCCTGTCCAGCGGCATCGGTCTGCGCGAACTGCAGGTACTGGCCGAGACGCTGGGCGTGGACCCGCACCCGCGCAACGTGCAGTCGATACGGCCGGCGCTGGGACCGGGCAACGTCGCCCTGGTGCGCGTGCGTCATGGTGATCACGTGGAGGTGTTCAGCGGCCACGGCGAGCGCAGTGTCTCCGCCGAGCAGGTCGGGGCGCGCCTGGCCGGGCAGGTCAAGCAGTACCTGGACGGGACCGGTGCTGTTGGCGAGTACCTGTCCGACCAGTTGCTGCTGCCGATGGCGCTGGCAGGCGGCGGCGCGTTCACCACCCACGTGCTGAGCGATCACCTGGTCAGCAATGCGCGGTTGATCGAGAAGTTCCTGCCGGTGGAATTCGACTGGCAGCCGCACGACGGTGGCTGGCGGGTGACGGTGCAGGCCTGAGTGCCCGCCGGGCGTGGCCCGGCGCTACCGGAGCATTCCAGTCGCCTGTCGATCCTGGGCGCGTCGGCCGATCATGCCGCGCTGCGCAGGCATCGCTGCGCGCTGCCGGATTGATCCTGCGCAAGGCACGATCTCCACACAGGCTGTGTAATGGTGTCGTTCCCACTGGCTGGATCACCGCGGAGCCCCACCATGTACAAGCGCATCCTGATCGCCACCGATGGCTCGGAGCTGGCCGACAAGGGCCTGGCCAAGGGCCTGGAGCTGGCCAAGGACCTCAACGCCGAGGTCGACATCGTCACCGTCTCCGAGCCTTGGGCCGTCGGCATGTACGACGCCATGGGCTGGAGCGTGGGCTACATGAACAGCCCGGAGTACAAGGCCGACCGCGAGGAAGGCGCGCAGAAGGTGCTGCAGCCGGCCCTGGCCAAGGCGGCCGAGCAGGGCATCGCCGCCAATCCGGTGCATGTGCTGGACCGCTACGCGGCCGACGGCATCATCGAGACGGCGGGCCAGCGCAACAGCGATCTGATCGTAATGACCTCGCACGGCCGCCGCGGCGTCACCCGCGTGCTGCTGGGCAGCCAGACCGCCGAGGTGCTGGCGCGCAGCACGCTGCCGGTGCTGGTCATCCGCTGATACGGAAGCGTTCCCGGGGAGGGGACCCGACGCCGGCCGCAGGATGCGCGCCGGCGTTGTTTTTTATCGGCGGCCCGAAGAGCATCCACGCATGGCGTGGAACTACTCCAGTTCACCGTCAAAGATCCACGCCATGCGTGGATGGGGCCACCGCAATGCCCAGTAGAACCACGCCATGCGTGGATGGGGCCACCGCAATGCCCAGTAGGTCCATGCCATGCGTGGATGGGGCCACCGCAATGCCCAGTAGATCCACGCCATGCGTGGATGGGGCCACCGCAATGCCCAGTAGATCCACGCCATGCGTGGATGGGGCCACCGCAATGCGCAGTAGATCCACGCCATGCGTGGATGGGGCCACCGCAATGCCCAGTAGATCCACGCCATGCGTGGATAGGGCCACCGCAATGCCCAGTAGATCCACGCCATGCGTGGATAGGGCCGTGCCGATCGCCTTGATGGGGTCAGAGCCCTTTCCCGGGGAAAGGGATCCGACCCCGGCCACATCACCAGCTGTACAGCTTCCAGTACACCGGCGACACGCCATCCTTGTCATTGTCGAAGCGGCCATCGCCGTTCTTGTCATACATGTAGAACGGGGCGCCGCGTGCCGGCGTCACCTTGACCATGCGCAACTGGCCGGACACCCGGTATTCCTCGATGGTGTCGCCGTTGTCCATCGTGCGCTTGGAAACATCGGCGCCCTTGACGTCCACCGGGGGAGCGCCCGCGCCGCCCATGCTGGCGCAGCCAGCAAGCAGGAGCAGGGAAGCCAGCATCAGGGTCTTCATCGGCGGGGCCTTTGCCTGGAAAGAGCCTTGATTATGCCCCAACGCCGCGTCGCTGCCGTGTCGCCGCGATGCAGGAACAGGCGCGTAGAATCGACACATGAGCAGATTAGTCCTGATCGACGGGTCCAGTTACCTGTACCGCGCGTTCCACGCGCTGCCGCCCCTGTCCAATGCACAGGGTGAGCCCACCGGCGCGCTGTTCGGCGTGGTCAACATGCTGCGCTCGACGCTGAAGGAGCGCCCGGCCTACGTCGCCTTCGTCGTCGATGCCCCCGGCAAGACCTTCCGCGATGACCTGTACGACCAGTACAAGGCCAACCGCCCGCCGATGCCCGATGAACTGCGCAGCCAGGTCGAGCCGATGTGCCGCATCGTCGAGGCGCTGGGCATCAGCATCCTGCGCATCGACGGCGTGGAGGCCGACGATGTGATCGGCACCCTGGCCCTGCAGGGCGTGGCACAGGACCTGAAGGTCACCATCTCGACCGGCGACAAGGATTTCGCCCAGCTGGTCCGGCCGGGCATCGAACTGGTCAACACCATGACCGGCAGCCGCATGGATTCGGACGCGGCGGTGATGGACAAGTTCGGCGTGCGCGCCGACCAGATCGTCGACCTGCTGGCGCTGATGGGCGATACCGTGGACAACGTGCCCGGCGTGGAGAAGTGCGGGCCGAAGACGGCCGCCAAGTGGCTGGCCGAATACCAGCATCTGGACGGGGTGATGGCAGCGGCGCCGACCATGAAGGGCAAGATCGGCGAAAACCTGCGCGCCGCGCTGGAGCGCCTGCCGCTGAACAAGGAGCTGGTGACCATCCGCACCGACGTCGCGCTGGACGCCAGCCCGACCACGCTGGCCCTGCGCGATCCGGATGTGCCCACCCTGGGCGAGCTGTACCTGCGTTACGGCTTCACCCAGGCATTGAAGGAGCTGGGCGGGCCGGTACCGGCGCCTGCAGTGGCCAACGACGCGACGCCGAGCCTGCGTGGCACCGCCGCCGGCTTTGCCCGTGGCAGCGCCGAAGCGCCGCCCGTCGGCGAGCTCGATCCGGCGCTGTCGGCGCCCGGCGAGTACGAGACCGTGCTGACCACCGAGCAGCTGCAGGCCTGGGTTGCGCGCGTGCAGCAGGCTGACCTGATCAGCTTCGACACCGAGACCGACGCACTGGATGCGATGCGCGCGCGCCTGGTCGGCATCAGCCTGGCGGTGGAGCCGGGCAAGGCCGCCTACATCCCGGTCGGCCACGATTATCCCGGCGCGCCGGCACAGTTGCCGCTGGCACAGGTGCTCGATGCGCTGCGGCCGGTGCTGCAGGACCCGGCGAAGAAGAAGCTGGGCCAGCATGGCAAGTACGACCTGCACGTGCTGCGCCGCCATGGCGTGGACGTGCAGGGCTACCACGACGACACCATGCTTGAGAGCTTCGTGCTCAATTCCACCGCCACCCGCCACGACATGGATTCGCTGGCCCTGCGTTACCTGGGCTACAACACCATCAAGTTCGAGGACGTGGCAGGCAAGGGCGCCAAGCAGATTTCGTTCTCGCAGGTAGGCATCGACGAGGCCGGCCGCTACGCCGCCGAAGACGCCGACATCACCCTGCGCCTGCACCACGCGCTGCAGCCGCAGCTGCTGGCCGAACCGACCCTGGACAGCGTGTACCGCAGCATCGAGATGCCACTGGTGCCGGTGCTGGCCAGCATCGAAGCCAATGGCGTGCGGATCGACACCGACGAACTGCGCCGGCAGAGCCAGGACCTGTCCTCGCGCATGCTGGCCGCGCAGCAGAAGGCCACCGAACTGGCCGGGCGCAGCTTCAACCTGGATTCGCCCAAGCAGCTGCAGGCGGTGCTGTTCGACGAGCTGAAGCTGCCGGCGGTGGTGAAGACCCCCAAGGGCCAGCCCAGCACCAACGAAGAGGCGCTGGAGGCGATTGCCGAGCAGCACGAGCTGCCCCGGGTGATCCTCGAGTACCGTGGCCTGGCCAAACTGCGCAGCACCTATACCGACAAGCTGCCGGAGATGGTCAACTCCGAAACCGGCCGGGTGCACACCAGCTACCACCAGTCCGGTGCCGCCACCGGCCGCCTGTCCTCGTCCGATCCGAACCTGCAGAACATCCCGATCCGCACCGAGGATGGCCGCCGCATCCGCCGTGCGTTCATCGCCCCGGAAGGCTTCCAGCTGCTGGCGGCCGACTATTCGCAGATCGAGCTGCGGATCATGGCGCATCTGTCCGGAGACCCGGGCCTGGTGCGGGCCTTCGAGCAGGGCGCCGACGTGCATCGCGCCACCGCCGCCGAGGTGTTCGGCCGCACCCTGGAAGAAGTGACCAGCAACGAGCGTCGCGCGGCCAAGGCGATCAACTTCGGCCTGATGTACGGCATGAGTGCGTTCGGACTGGCCCGCAACCTCGGCATCGACCGCGGCCAGGCGCAGGATTACGTGGCGCTGTACTTCAGCCGCTATCCGGGCGTGCGTGACTTCATGGAGCGCATGCGCGAGCAGGCCCGCGAGCAGGGCTACGTGGAGACCCTGTTCGGTCGTCGGCTGTACCTGAACGACATTCATGCACGTAACCAGGGCCTGCGTGCTGGCGCTGAACGTGCGGCGATCAATGCACCGATGCAGGGCACCGCCGCCGACATCATCAAGCGCGCCATGGTCGATGTGGACAAATGGCTGCGTGACAGCGGCGCACCGGCGCGGATGATCCTGCAGGTGCACGATGAACTGGTGTTCGAAGCCGAGGCCGGTTTCATCGAAGAACTGCGTAGCAATGTCGTGCAGCGCATGTCGCAAGCGGCACAATTGCGGGTGCCGTTGGTGGTCGATACCGGTACCGGCAGCAATTGGGATGAGGCGCACTGAGTCGCATTCAGGCCGAAAACGCCGTGAATTCGTTCATTTGCATGATGTTTCTGACTCAAACATGAATGTTTCCCTGATGGGTGCTTATTAAATTGGGCCCCTTCACGAACCGTTAGTGTTCGGAGTGCTTCTATAACTCCCGACAGGCGCAATGCCTGTCGTGGATCTCTCCCATCCCCTGGAGCAGATCTCGGAACGGGGGCTCCTCCCCAAGCGCCCGTTCCCCGGCCCCGTTGACCTCCCCCTGGTCAGCGGGGCTTTTTATTTGTGCGCTGCTGCGCCACGCTGGGCCACCGCCCAGCAGGGAAACCCGCAATGCCCGATCTGTTCGACTTGGCGATGCCGTGGTGGGAATTCATCCTGCGCGCGGTGGTGGTCTACGCAGTCGTGCTGGGCATGGTCCGGCTCAGCGGCAAGCGCGCGCTGGGTCAGGTCACCCCGTTCGACGTGCTGCTGATCGTGCTGCTGGGCAACGCGGTGCAGAACGCACTGCTGGGCACCGACACCTCGCTGGCCGGCGGCCTGCTGCTGGCCGCCACGCTGATCCTGCTGAACTATGGCGTAGGCTGGATCACCGCCCGCAGCCGCCGCATGGAACGGCTGATCGAGGGCGAACCGGTGGTGATCGCGCGCAACGGCAAGCTCTTCGACAGTGTGCTGCGGCGCGAGCTGGTCAGCCGCGCCGATTTCGATGTCGCCATGCGCCAGCAGAGCTGCATCGGCGTGGAAGAAGTGGAACTGGCACTGCTGGAAACCAACGGCCACATCACCATCATTCCCAAGCGCAAGGACGATTGAGCGGGTGCGGTCGATATCGAGCTTGCCCGACCGCCTGTCGCCTCGGCCCGGTCCCGGTAGTGGTCGAGCTTGCTCGACCGCTGTGGGCGCCACACATCACACCCAGTCGCGCGGCACCAGGTAATCGGCCAGGCGTGCTTCGGCGCTGCCTTCGTCGGGGCTGAAGCCGTACTCCCAACGCACCCGCGGCGGCAGGCTCATCAGGATGCTCTCGCTGCGCCCGCCACTCTGCAGGCCGAACAGCGTGCCACGGTCGTAGACCAGGTTGAACTCGACGTAGCGGCCGCGGCGGTACAGCTGGAACTCGCGCTCGCGTTCGCCGTAGGGCGTGTCCTTGCGCTGCTGCACGATCGGCAGGTAGGCATCGAGGAAGCCATCGCCGACCGCGCGCAGGTAGGCGAAATCGCGTTCGAAATCGCCGTGCAGATCATCGAAGAACAGACCACCCACACCGCGCGTCTCATTGCGGTGGCGCAGGAAGAAATACTCATCGCACCAGCGCTTGTGCGCGGCGTAGCGTTCGTCGCCGAACGGTGCACACAGATCGCGCGCCACCCGATGCCAGTGCTGCATGTCCTCGTCGAACGGGTAGAACGGGGTCAGGTCGAAGCCACCGCCGAACCAGCTGGCCACCACCTCGCCGTCGCGCTGGGCCTGGAAGAAGCGCACGTTGGCGTGGGTGGTCGGCACGTAGGGGTTGAGTGGGTGGAACACCAGCGACACACCGGTGGCGCGCCACGAGGCACCGGCCAGTTCCGGCCGGTTGGCCGAAGCCGACGGCGGCAGGCGACTGCCCGCCACATCGGAAAAGCCGATACCGGCCTGCTCGAACACCGCGCCATCGCGCAGCACGCGGGTGCGGCCACCGCCACCTTCGGCGCGCTGCCACAGATCTTCCTGGAAGCGTGCCCGGCCATCTGCGGATTCGATCGCTGCACAGATGCGGTCCTGCAGGTCGGTGAGGTAGGCGCGCACGCGCTCGAATTCGTTCATGGCGCGTACTTTACCGCAGCGCCGTGCCTGCGCTGGCACGCGCCCCGCAGGTCGGCGACGAACCGTCACGCTGGTAGCGGGCGAAGCGGGCCCAACGGTCGTTGCCTACAAGATCGCCATTGGCCAGCTGCCAGAACACGTGGTCCTCACCTTCCTCGTTCCGCACCCGGATGGCGCCCTCGCGCATGACCGCCGGCTGCCTGCCGGACGCATCGACCTTGACCTGGGCGTCGTCGCCGAACACCAGGGAGTGGCCCTGCGCCGCATAGCGGCCGCAGGGCAGCGTGGCCACGTCCACGATGACCAGGTCTGCGCTGCTCAGTGCGGCCAAGGGCGCGACGCTGCTGCAGGCCTGCGGGTCCCGACCGATGCTGCAGGCCAGCTGCAGGGCATCGCGGGCCGGCAGCAGGCGCGCCGATGCCCACAGCGCCACGGCCGCGGCATGGCAGGAACTGGCACTGGGATGCTTGCGGCACAGCATGCTGACCTCGTCCAGCCGCGCTGCCGGTAGCGGCACGTCGCGCGGGATGCTTCGCGCCACCGAGAACGCCCAGGCCGCATCACGGACCCGGCCCACCGCTTCGGCCTGTTTGCATGCTTCTGCGTCGACGTCCGTGCTGCCACGCTGGCATGCCGCAGGTTCAGCAGGCTCCTCGCGATTGCTGGCCAGGGCGATGTCGAGCACCAGGGCATTGCGGGCGTCGCTGCGATAATCCTCGATCAAGCGATTGCAGCCGGCCGGCACGCCTTCACGGCACCACTGCCGCCAGCGCTCGGGTCCGGCCACTGCCATGTCATCCATGCAGCTGGCGATATCGGCGCGGCAGCTGCCCGCTGCGAACACCGGTGACGCCTGGCAGACCGCCGTGCTTTCCAGCGTGTAGTAACGCTCTTCGCCGGCCAGCGCGTGGCCCTCGTCGATGATCTGCAGGACCTCGATGTCGCCGGTGGCCAGGTTGGCCAGCATCAGCACGTCCTCCAGCTGCTCCAGGTTGTAGGGCTCCGGGGCCGCGCCGGGGATGAGGCGGGAGCCCTGCACTGGGCTTTCCACCGTCAGCCGGGTGCCGCTGTCAGCGTCCTTGAAGGTGCCGCACAGCAGTGGTTGCGCGGATGCTGCCGGGCCGAGCGACAACAGCAGCGCGGCGATCCACCCGCGTGACAGGTGGCCGCGGTGGGCAGTGGAGGGGGGCATGCAGGAACTCCTTGCAGAAACGGTACGTGGAACGATGGTCATCATCGGCGGGCAGACGGTGCGGTATCACGGGTGGGCGCAGCCTTGCAGCGCACAGCACCCGGCTGCCGCTGGTAACGCTGGTAGCCGGTCCAGGCATCCATGCCCAGCAGGTCGCCATTGGCCAGCAGGCGCAGCACATGATCGCTGCCGTGGTCATTGCGCAGATGGATGGCACCGTCCAGCAGTCGCACCTGCGAGCGCTGGCTACCGATCGTCGCGTGGCCATCGTCGCCGAACGCAACCGCATCGATCGTGCCGCCGTCGGCCCGGTACAGGCCACAGGGCGGCTCGGTCGCATCGACCAGGCGCAGCGCGGCACCGAGTGCCTGCAGGGGCTCGACCCGTTCGCATGCGCTGTCGCGACCGCTGTCGCAGACCACCTGCAACGCCTGCACGGCCGCCTGCGGATCGCGCGCATTCAACTGCTGCTCGGCCACTTCGGTGCAGAAGCGGCCAGCGCGCTGCTGCAGGCACAGCTGCTGCAACTGGTCGCGCTGCGCCGCCGGCAGTTCCACCCACGCTGGATCGATGCCACGGGCGAACGCCTGGCCGCTGGCCTGTGCCACGGCGGCGGCCAACGCGTCACGACGGGCATCACGGCAGGTCAGCACCTCCTCGCGCTCCGCATCGGTGGTGCAGGGCGCCGATGCGGCGGTAGCCAGCGCTACGCCCTTGGCAGACGCGGCGGCGAGGAGCGCATCGTCCACGTAGCCCAGCAACAGGCCGCTGCAGGCCGCGCCCACGCCCTGTTGGCAGGCGGTCAGCAGCTGCGGCGGCGTCGCCGCGTGCAGGCGAGCCATGCAGCGGTTCGCATCGGCCAGGCAGCTGCCGGCGGCGTTCACGGCCACCGGCTGGCAGACCGCCGGTGCACGCAGCTGGTAGTCCTGCAGCGTGTCGTTGATGCGTCTGCCATCAGCACTGGCAGTGAGCGCTGTTGCCACGCCGTCATCCAGGTTGACCAGCACCAGGCCGTTGCCATCGCGTTCGATCTGCAGCGATTCGAGATCAAAGCCCGTCGCCAGGCGACGGCCCCGGTTGTGCGAGTCGATCACCAGCGCGGCATCATTCTGCGCATTGACGTACCGGCCACATCGCAGCGGCGCGGGCGTGGAAGCGGAGGCTGCGGCCGGCGCCGGCGGGGTGGCCAGCAGCAGCGCAGTGACGGTCAGCAGCATCCGGAGCAGGGCAGGCATGCGACATCCTTGTCGAAGGCGGAACGCGGGAGGGGAGTCAGCGGAAGCGGCAGCGGATGTCCGGTCGCAGCAGGCGCCAACCCAGCCAGCCCTGCAGCCCCGCGAACAGCACCGAGGTGCCGACCAGTGTCAAGGTGAACAGCACACGCTGCACCTGCAGCTCATGCTGCGCCGTGGGGTCGCTGGCAAGCAGCGCGATCAACACCAGCAGCAGGCGATCCATCCACCAGGCGATCACGAAGTTGGCCAGCGCGCTCAGGCCCAGCATCCACACATAGGCCCACAGGCCCCAGCGTCGCTCGCGCCACAGGCCCCAGCTGGCCAGGGTCGAGAACAGGCAGAGCAGGGCAACCAGCAGCGAGGTGGCCGCCGGGTGTTTCAGCATCCACCACAGGCTGCCGTCGAGCTGCTGTTCCCATGCCAGTGTCACCAGCGTGGTCCAGAACCCGGTGCGGGCCAGTGCCGCGGCCATGAGCGCCTGCGCGAGGAAATAGAGGGTGACCAGCAGGCTCAGCCAGAACGAGCCCTGCGCCACTGCGCCGACCCAGTTGCTGGGTGGCGGTGGGGCAGGTGCTGGAATCGAGGGAATCGAAGCTGACATCCGTTGTCCGGGTGAGCGATGCCCGCCGGGTCAGCGGGCCGTCGCCAGGGCAGCGACCGCCGGCAGGATATGGTGTTCACTCAAGGGTGCCAAGGGCTGGCCGTGCGGCGGCTGCAGCGGCACCCAGGCCAGTTCGGCGATCTCCGCACGCGCGCACGGCTCACCTTCGATCCACACCCGCCAGGCCTGCGCCTGCACGCGATGGCCGGGCTCGTTCACCGCCCAGTCCTCGAAACTCCCGAGTGCGATGGCCGAAGCGGTGTGCAGCTGTACACCCAGTTCCTCGTCCAGTTCGCGTGCCAGTGCCTGCAGGGGTGCCTCGCCCGGGTCGGGCTTGCCGCCTGGCTGGATGAAGCGGCTGGCACCGTGCTTGCGCACCACCAGTGCCCGGCCACGGTCATCGAGGATGACCGCGGCCACGATGTGGATCGTGGCCGCGGCAGCACTCACTTCAGGTTCTGCTCGAACAGCTTGAGGATGCGCTTGTACTGGTCCAGCCAGGAATCGGCACGCACGTAGCCATGGCGCTCCAGCGGGTACGGCGCGATCGACCAGTTGTCCTTGTGCAGCTCGATCAGGCGCTGGGTCAGGTTCACCGAATCCTGGAAGAACACGTTGTCGTCCATCATGCCGTGGGCGATCAGCAGGTTGTCCTGCAGGTTCTGTGCGTACTCGATCGGCGAGGACACGCGGTACGCCTCCGGATCGATGTCCGGGGTGTTGAGGATGTTGCTGGTGTAGCCGTGGTTGTACTGGTGCCAGTCGACCACCGGACGCAGCGCGGCGCCGGCCTTGAACGTGCCCGGCGAGCGGAACAGGGCCATGAAGGTCATGAAGCCGCCGTAGGAGCCGCCGTAGATGCCGGCGTGGTCACGGTCACCCTGCTGGGTGTCGACCAGCCAGTCCAGGCCGTCCTTGTAGTCTTCCAGCTCCGGGTGGCCCATGTTGCGATAGATCGCCGTGCGCCAGTCGCGGCCATAGCCTTCGCTGCCGCGGTAGTCCATGTCCAGCACGATGTAGCCCTTCTGCACCAGCAGGTTGTGGAACATCTGCTCGCGGAAGTAGGCCGGGTAGCGCTGGTGCACGTTCTGCAGGTAGCCGGCACCGTGCACGAACATCACGATCGGGTACTTCTTGCCGGGTTCCTTGTTTTCCGGCTCGTAGTACTTGGCCCAGACCACGCCGGCGCCATGCTTGGACGGCACCGCCACCAGCTTCGGCTGGATCCACTGGCGCGCCTTGTACTCGGCGGTACGGGTATCGGTCAGCACGCGCGCCTGGCCAGCGCCGGTACTCGGCACCACCGCCAGCTGCGCCGGCAGGTAGGCGCCGGAATAGCGCACCAGCAGCTGCTGGCCATCCGGCGACAGCGAGAAATCTTCCACGCCATTGAGGCTGGTCAGCTCGCGCACCTGGCGGGCAGCGGTATCGACCGCGCAGACTTCGTAGTCATGCGGGGCCTGCTGGTTGCACAGGAAGTAGAAGCCCTTGCCGTCGGCCGACAGCACCGGCGCCGAGGTTTCCCACTTGCCGCTGGTCAGCGCCTGCGGCTTGCCGCCACCGGCCTGGGTGTACAGGTGCGAGAAGCCGGATTCCTCGGACAGCAGCCACAGCGTGCGGCCATCGGCCATCCAGCCGAAATCGTTGAAGCCCCAGTTGATCCAGGCGTTGTCGGTCAGCCGGTGGCGGTTCTGCACGCGGCCGTCGGCGGCAGCAACGCTGACGATCCAGCGGTCCTTGTTGTCGTTGGCGCGCAGCATCACCGCGGCCTGCTGGCCGTCAGCGCTCCAGCGGATGCCACCGCCCATGAAGTCGCTCATCACCTGCACGCTGCGGTCGCCCTTCAGTGCGTCCTTGCCGGCCTTGCGGCGCAGCTCGGCCAGCGGATCGGTGCCGATGCCCGGCAGGCTGGACAGCGACAGCTTCTCGGCCTTGCCGCTGCGTACATCCACGAACCACAGAGTGTGCGGCTCGAAGCCGTTGCGGCCGACGCGCTGACGGGTGTCCTCGGTTTCCTCATAGCCCGACTCGGTCACGTACAGCGGCATCTTGCCGCCGCGGCCGTCATCGAAGTCCTTCGGCTTGGTGGTCACGATCAGGTGGCCCAGGTCCGGCGACAGCACGCTGTCGACGATCTCCACGTCGGCACCCAGGAACACCGGACCCGGTGCGCGGGTCGGGTCGGCCTGGCGCCAGCGCTGGTCCTGGTCCTTCAGCGCCTCGCGCTGTTCGCGGTCGCGGCGCAGGGTTTCCAGCGTGCGCAGCTGCTGGTCGCGCAGCACGTCGGCCTTCGGCGGCGTGCTGGGATCCTTTTCGGCTTTCAGGCTGGCCACCTGCTGCACGCCGCTGGCGGCGGTCCAGTGGAACCAGTTCTGGCCGACGCGCCAGATCACGCCGTTGTCGGCGGCGAAGTTCACACCGCTGGCGCGCTCGTTGCTGCGGGTCAGCTGGGTCAGTGCGCCGCTGCGCAGGTCGCGCACGAACACGTCGCCGTTGCGCACGAACGCGCTGCGCGTGCGGCTGCGGTCGTACACCGGATCGGCCACGTCCAGGCTGCCGCGCTGGTCATCGGCCACCTGCGCGGCCACGCCACCGGCGATCGGCTGGCGGAAGGTGTCGCGCACCGGGCTGCCGTTGCGCTTGAGCTGGTACTCCACCTGCTGGCTGTTCCACGACCACCAGGCCTTCTCCACCGGCGGACCGATCCAGTCCGGGTCGGCCATGGCCTGTTCGATGGTGATCGGTGTCGGCGCAGCCTGCGCGGCCGGAGCGGCCAGCACGGCAGACAGCAGGAGGGACAGGGGCAGCACTCGGGACATGGGCGGACGGCACCAGAAGAGGAAACCGGGCAAGCGTAGCAGCCGTCCCGGCCCCGGGCAGGGGCCACAGGTCATGGCAGCGGAATCGGCAAAGCGGTGCAACCGGTCGGCAGGGCCGCGCATCCAATCTCCTGAACCCGCATCATCTACCGGACAGGAGCACGACATGCAGGAACTCATCCCGATCACCCTCTTCATCTGCATCGCCTATGCGATCCATGCCATCGCCGATGCGCGTGCGCGCAGCAAGCTGGTGGCACCGCACGTACCGGAAGAGGTGATCCGCTCGCTGGCGGTGCTGGAGGAGGAACGCCGCCGCCAGGGCGCCCTGCGCTGGGGCATCAGCCTGGTCTGCCTGGCGCTGGCCATGGCGCTGCTGGAAGCCATCGGTGCACGCGACCTCACCTTCGGTGCCGCCGCCGCGCTGGTCGGCAGCGCCGGCCTCGGCCAGCTGTTGGCTTGGCACTTCACCCGCCCTGCTGTGCGCAAGGGCTGAGCCGGCGCATGCTGCGGGCACAAGGGGCGCCCCCCGCATGAGCCTTCTGGGGGGAGCACTGGCCGCACTGCGGGGGCGGCGGCGCAATGTCCCCGTGGAGGAGCCCTCTGCGTGGTCGGACGACCGCGCCCTGGTGGGCGCGATCATCGACGGCTCGCAAGCGGCCTTCGCGCAGTTGGTGGAAACACATCAGCGCACCTGCGCGCATGTGATCGGGCGTATGGTCGGCGACCGCGACCAGGTGGCCGACCTGCTGCAGGAAACCTTCCTGGCCGTGTTCCGCCAGCTGCACCGGTTCCGTTTTGAATCTTCGTTGCGGACCTGGATTTCGCGCGTGGCCTACACCACCGCGCTGCAGCACCTGCGGCGGCGGCGGCTGGAAGCGCAGTGGATGGTGGCGGTGGAGGTACCTGAAGAGCTGGGTATCGGCGATGAAGGGCCGGGCCCGGCCGAACTCAGTGAGGCGCTGCAGGCCGGCCGGCAACTGGGCGCGGCGCTGGAGCGGTTGAGTGCGCCGCAGCGCCTGATCGTCGGCCTGCACTACCTGGAGGATTTCGATCTGGCCGAGATCGAGCAGGTGACCGGGCTGGCCCGGGGTACCATCAAGAGCCACCTGCACCGTGCGCGCCAGGTCCTGAAACAGGAGCTGGTGAAACACGCCACCGCCGGAGAACTGTTGTGAGCCGACCAGCCGATCCCCGCGAACCCGACGAGCGTGCGCTCTCGCAGGCCTTGCATGAACAGGTAAGGCAGGACCAGGTGCCGGATGTGAGCGAAGCGCTGCAGAAGCGGATTGCGTCCGAGTCGCGCGACAGCAGCGTGGGCTATGCGGTGGTGCAGATCGTGTTGCTGGGCGCGTTGCTGGCGATGGGCGTCTGGTATTTCTGGCGGTGAACGCCCCGCCGGGCATGGCCCGGCGCTACCGCGTGAATCAGCACCTCGCCGGGCCATGCCCGGCGGCTTCCACGCACCCTGCGACAAAGTGAAGCAGCGCGTCACCCGGTCGCATCCCGGCTTAACGATATCCCCCTAAAGTGGTCTGGTATCCCACCGGCACCTGGCAGGAGGCGTCCCTTGGACGCGTTGTTGTTGTCCCGGATCCAGTTCGGATTCGTCATCAGTTTCCACGTACTGTTCCCGGCCTTCACCATCGGTACGGCCAGCTGGCTGGCCTTCATCGAATGGCGCTGGCTGCGCACGAAATTGCCCGTATGGCGCGAGCTGTATTTCTTCTGGCAGAAGATCTTCGCGGTGTCCTTCGGCATGGGCGTGGTCAGCGGCATCGTCATGGCCTTCCAGTTCGGCACCAACTGGCCGCGGCTGAGCGAAGTGGCCGGTACGGTGATCGGACCGCTGCTGACCTACGAAGTGCTGACCGCGTTCTTCCTGGAAGCCAGCTTCCTCGGCGTGATGATGTTCGGCTGGGGCCGGGTGTCGCCGCGCCTGCATTTCCTGTCCACCTGCATGGTGGCGCTGGGCACGCTGTTCTCTACCTTCTGGATCCTCTCGTCCAACAGCTGGCTGCATACGCCGGCCGGCTACGAGATGGTCAACGGCATCGTGCATCCCGTCGACTGGTGGCAGGTGGTGTTCAATCCGTCCTTCCCGTACCGGCTGGCGCACATGGCGCTGGGTTCGTTCATCACCACCTGTTTCGTGATCGGTGGTGTGGGCGCGTGGTATCTGCGCAGGGGAACGCACGTGGAAGCGGGGCGGCGGATGTTGATCGCGGCGGTGGCGTTCGCGGCGCTGACCGTGCCGGTGCAGATCTTCGTCGGCGACATGCATGGCCTGAACACGCTCAAGCACCAGCCGATGAAGATCGCGGCCATGGAAGCGCACTGGCATGAGACCAAGGAGGGCGAGGGCGTGCCGCTGGTGGTGTTCGCGCTGCCCAACGAGAAGGAGGAGCGCAACGATTTCGAGGTGGCCATTCCCAAGCTCGGCAGCGTGATCCTCACCCACAGCCTGGACGGTACGTTCGATCCGCTGACGTCGGTGCCGGCCAGCGAACGGCCGCCGGTGACGCCGGTGTTCTTCGCCTTCCGCATCATGGTCGGGCTGGGCACGCTGATGCTGGTGCTGGCCTGGGTCTCGGCCTTCCAGCTGTGGCGGAAGAAGCTGCTGGCCTCGCCGTGGCTGCTGCGTGGCTGGAACTGGATGCTGCCCAGCGGCTTCATCGCGCTGCTGTCGGGCTGGTTCGTCACCGAGATGGGGCGGCAGCCGTGGGTGGTCTATGGCGTGCTGCGTACCGCCGATGCCGTTGGCCCGCAGAGTGCATGGATGACCGCGCTGTCGCTGGGTGTCTATGTGATCGGCTATGCCTTCGTGTTCGGCTGGGGCATCTGGTACCTGGTGAAGATCCTGCGCCACGGCCCGCAGCCGTACGACGAAGGCCCCTCGCTGGACCATGGCAGCCACACCCCGGCGCGGCCGCTGTCGGCCGCCGACGAACCGCTGGAGGAGCGCTGACATGGACCTGATGACCTGGCTGCCGGTGGCATGGTTCGCGGTGATCGGCTTTGGCGTGCTGATGTACGTGGTGCTGGACGGCTTCGTGCTCGGCATCGGCATCCTCGCTCCGTTCGCCGAGGACGAGGAACAGCTGGACCTGATGATGAACACCGCCGCGCCGATCTGGGACGGCAACGAGACCTGGCTGGTGCTCGGCGGCGCTGGCCTGATGGCCGCCTTCCCGAGGGCCTATGCCGTACTGCTGTCGGCGCTGTACCTGCCGGTGCTGCTGCTGGTGGTGGCGCTCGTGTTCCGTGGCGTGGCCTTCGAGTTCCGTTTCAAGGCGCACCGTTCACGGCGGCTGTGGAGCGTGGCGTTCGGCCTCGGTTCGCTGCTGGCCACGTTCGCCCAGGGCGTGATCCTCGGCACGCTGGTGCAGGGCCTGCCGCTGGTCGATGGCGTGTACCAGGGCGGCGCGTTCGGCTGGTTCAGCCCGTTTGCGATGCTGACCGGTGCCGCGCTGGTAGCCGGCTACGCACTGCTGGGCAGCACCTGGCTGATCCTGAAGACCGAAGGCCGCGTGCAGGCGCTGGCCCGACAGATGACCCGCCCGCTGGTGGTGGCGGTGATCGCGGCAATGGGCCTGGTCAGCAGCTGGCTGCCGTTCCTGCAGTCGCGGCTGATGGACCGCTGGTTCAGCGACGGCAACTTCTGGTGGCTGTCGCCGGTGCCGCTGCTGACCTTGGCGGTGGCCATCGCGCTGTGGCGCAGCGCCACCCATCCGCGTCGCGACCTGCCGCCGTTCCTGCTCAGCCTGGCCTTGTTCGTGCTGGGCTTCGCTGGCCTGGTGCTGGGCATGTGGCCGTACCTGCTGCCGCCGTCGATGACGCTGTGGCAGGCCGCCGCGCCGGCCTCGTCGCTGGGCTTCACCCTGGTGGGGCTGGTGGTGCTGCTGCCGGTGATCCTGGGCTACACGGCATGGTCCTACCGGGTGTTCCGCGGCAAGGTACGCGCCGACGCCGGCTATCACTGAACCGGTTCGCTGGATCGGTCCATGCGGGGGGCGGTCGCTGACCGCTCCCCGTTGTGCTTTGTGAAACATGTCATCCCTGTGTCGGACGTGCTAGCGTGCGCTCCTTTCCGGCAGCCAGGGGGGCAGCCGGCGACGTCCTGGACGGATGCATGGCTGCAGGAATGGGGGGCAGCCGCGTGTCGCCGTAATGGCTCGAGACTCTCGTTCGCCCATCGAAACATCACCGGTAATGATCGAATTTTCCGTTGTCGACTGGGCCGCCTGGGCGCCTGGCCTGACCGAGCGTAGCCAATGGATGGGCTGGGCCGGAGCACCGTTCCTCCCGCAGGGTGAGGACACGCCGGCGCTGGCCGAGATTCCGGCCATGCAGCGCCGCCGGATCGAGCGCCTGGGCCGCATGGCGATCCAGGCCGCGTGCTGGTGCGAGGACGGGCAGGGCGCTGACAGCCAGGTGCCGCTGGTGTTCGCCAGCCGCCATGGCGATGTCGCCCGATCGATGGACCTGCTGGGCTCGCTGGTGGCCGATCAGCCGCTGTCGCCCACCGGCTTCGGCCTGTCGGTGCACAACGCGATCGCCGCGCTGTATTCGATCGCCCGCGGCCACCGGGGCAACTACCTGGCGTTGTCCGCTGGCCAGTCGACGGTGGAAGCGGCGTGCCTGGAGGCCGTCGGCCTGCTTGGTGATGGTGCCAGTGAAGTGCGGATCGTGGTCTATGAATCGCCGTTGCCCGACGTTTACGCCGAATTCGCCGACGAACCCGACCCGTTCTTCGCTTGGTGCTGGCGCCTGGCACCCGCTGGTACTGCCGGCGGCAGCGATCTTTCGCTGTCCTGGCAGGTCGCCGGCGACGCCGGGCCGACCGCGCCGGGCGTGTTGCCGCATGCGCTGGACCTGCACCGCTTCCTGCTGGCCGGGGATCCGCAGCTGCAGCACGTGACCCAGGGCCAACGCTGGTCCTGGCGCCGCCGTGGCTGAGGCGCTGCGCCGCCTTGATCATGCCTGGCGGGTGTTCGGCACCGGCCTCAGCTTCGCCGCGTTTGGCGTCGGCGGTCTGTTGCTGGGCGTGCTGGTGATGCCGGTGCTGCTGCTGATGCGCGACCCGGTGGCGCGTCGCCGCCGGGCCCGCCGGCTGGTCCAGCGTGCCTTCGCCAGCCATGTGTGGCTGATGTGCCGGCTGGGCGTGATGACCCTGCAGGTCGACGGGCGCGAACGCCTGCAGCGCGATGGCCTGCTGGTGCTGGCCAACCACCCGACCCTGATCGACGTGGTCTGCCTGATCGCCCTGCTGCCCAACGCTGACTGCGTTGTGAAGCGGGCGGTGGCCTGCAACCCGTTCATGCGCGGCCCGGTGCGTGCTGCCGGTTACATCTCCAATGACGACGGCGCTGGGCTGGTCGATGACTGCGCGGCGGCCGTGCACGCCGGCGGCACCCTGGTGATCTTCCCGGAAGGCACCCGCAGCGTGCCGGAGCAGCCGTTGCGGCTGCAGCGTGGCGCGGCCAACATCGCCGTGCGCGGGCGCCTGGACATCACCCCGGTGCGCATCACCTGCACCCCGCCGACGTTGACCAAGGGCCAGAAGTGGTATCGTGTACCCTCACGTCGTTTTCACGTTCAGCTGCAGATCGGCGAAGATATCCCGATCGCGCCGTTCCTGGCCGAAGATGACTCGCCAAGGGGGGATGCCCTGGCGGCCCGTCGCGTCACCGACCACCTCACTCGTTATTTCGACCTGTCTGGAGATCCGACCCGTGCAAGCACTTGAGCACGAGATCAAGGAATTGATCATTTCCTCGCTTTCACTGGAGGACATCACCCCGGAGGACATCGATCCGACCGCGCCTCTGTTCGTGGAAGGCCTCGGCCTGGACTCGATCGATGCACTGGAACTGGGCCTGGCGCTGCAGAAGAAGTACGGTGTCAGCCTCTCGGCCGACTCGGAAGAAACCCGTCGCCATTTCTCCAGCGTGCGCGCGCTCGGCGAGTTCGTCGCCGCCCGCCAGTCGTAAGGCGCCAGGAACTGCCATGACCAAGAATGAACTGTTCGAGCGCATCGTCCGCATCCTGACCGACAGCTTCGAGATCGAGCCGGCGCGGATCAGCCCGGAATCGCGCCTGTACGACGACCTGGACATCGACAGCATCGATGCCGTGGACCTGATCGTGCAGCTCAAGCCGCTGCTCGGCCGCAACCTGCAGCCTGAAGCGTTCAAGGCCGTGCGCACCGTGCAGGACATCGTTGATGTCGTGCATGGCCTGCTGCCCGGTCAGGCTGCTGCCTGACAGCAGCACGGGCGCCGCGACCATGGCACGGGCACGCATGGTCGTGGTGGCAGCGATTTCGCTTGCCTATCCGGTGCTGGTCTACGTGGCGATGGGCCGCTTCGAGCCGCGCTGGCTGTCGCTGCTGCTGTTCGCGCTGGCCCTGCTGCGCGCGCTGAGCACCCGCCAGCCCTTGTGGTGGGCCGCCGCCGCCGGCGCGGGCCTGCTGGCCGGGCTGGCCACCGTGCTCAACCAGGCCCTGCCGCTGAAGCTGTACCCGGCGCTGGTGAACGTGGTGATGCTGACGGTGTTCGCCACCAGCCTGCGCTTCGGTCCGCCGCTGGTGGAACGCCTGGCGCGCCTGCAGGAGCCGGACCTGCCACCGTTCGCGGTGGTCTATACCCGCCGCGTCACCCAGGTGTGGTGCGGCTTTTTCGTTCTCAATGGTGGTCTCGCCCTGCTCACCGCGCTGTATGCGTCGGACCGGGTCTGGATGCTCTACAACGGAATGTTGGCGTACGTGATGATGGGATTGTTGTTCGGGGGCGAATGGCTGGTACGGCGTCGGGTTAAGGCAGCGCACGCGCATGGCTGACTGGATTGCCCTGGACCGGCTGCTGATCGCGGCGCAGCCCGGTCGTGACATCGGTATCTGCGATGGCACTGCCCTCGACCATGTCGCCTTCCGCCTGCGCGTACTGGCCTGGCATGACGCTTTCAGCGCTGCCGAAGGTCGTGACTGGGCGCTCTACTTCGATGACACCGTGGCCTTCGCTGCAGCGTTGTTCGGTGCCTGGCATGCCGGCAAGCGGGTGTTCCTGGCCGCCGACAACCTGCCCGCGACATTGCAGGCGCTGCAGCCGCAGGTGAGTGGCTTCGCAGGTGACCTGTCGGCGGATTACCAGCCGTTGCAGGCCACCGACAGCGCCGCCGCCGACGTGGCGCTGCTGCCGTTGGACGAGCGCGCCTGCGAACTGTGCGTGTTCACCTCCGGCAGCACCGGCCAACCCAGCGCGATCAGCAAGCGGCTGGACCAGTTGGCGCGCGAAGTCGATGCGCTGCAGGCCGCCTTCGGCGCCCAGCTCGACGGTACCCAGGTGCATGGCACCGTGTCCCACCAGCACATCTACGGCCTGCTGTTCCGCGTGCTGTGGCCGCTGGCTGCCGGCCGTGCGATCCAGCCCCGGCGCTTCTTCCACGAAGACCTGGTGGGCGCGCTGGCCGGTACCGACACGGTGCTGGTGGCGACCCCGGCCCATCTCAAGCGCCTGCCCGAGCAGCTCGACTGGGCCAGCCTGCACGGCCGCCTGCGGGCGGTGTTCTCCTCCGGCGGACCGCTGCCCGAGGACGCCGCGCGCCAGGTCCGCCAGTGGTTGGGCGTGGCGCCCACCGAGGTTTACGGCAGCAGTGAAACCGGTGGCATCGCCTGGCGCCGCTGGGACACCGATGCACCGCCGTGGCAGCCGTTGCCGGGCGTGCAGTGGCGGATCGAGGAGGACTGCCTGGCGGTGGCCTCGCCGCACCTGGAGACGTTGGACTGGTGGCGCACCCAGGATCGCGTGGAAGCACTGGCCGATGGCCGCTTCCGCCTGCTGGGCCGTGCCGACCGCATCGTCAAGATCGAAGAACGCCGCGTTTCGCTGGATGCACTGGAGCGCGCGCTGCGCGAGGATCCAGAAGTCGAGGACGTGCGCGTGCTGGTGCTGCAGGGCCAGCGCGAGCAGCTGGCGGCCGTGGTGGTGCCGGCCGATCCGACGTTGGCACGTGCCGGTGACGGCGCACGGCGTGCGCTGGGGCAGCGGCTCGGTGCGCGGTTGGCGCAGGGCCACGATGCGGTCACCCGGCCGCGGCGCTGGCGCCTGGTCGAATCGCTGCCGATCAATGCCCAGGGCAAGGTCACCCAGGCCGCACTGGTGGCGTTGTTCCAGCCGATGATGCCGGTGCCGGTCTGGGACTGTCGCGACGAGGCGGCGGCCACCCTGCGGATGACGCTGGACCCCGCGCTGCGCGCGTTCCAGGGCCACTTCCCGCAGGCGGCGATCCTGCCCGGCGTCGCCCAGCTGGACTGGGCAGTTCGCTTCGGCCGCCAGGCCTTCGTGTTGCCGGTTGGTTTCCAGCGCATGGATGCAGTGAAGTTCCAGCGCGTGGCCCGCCCCGGCGACGAGCTGACCCTGCACCTGGACTGGGACACCGGGCGCGGCGTGCTGACGTTCCGCTACACCTCGGTGCATGGCGTGCACGCCAGCGGCAGGGTGGTGTTCGCCGATGCGCATTGAGCCGGCCACCGCTGGCGGCGCGTTCGCGCCGCTGGTGGTCATTCCCGTGTACGACCACGAACACGCCATCGGCGCGGTCGTCGATGGCGTGCAGGCTGCGAGCCTGCCCTGCCTGCTGGTCGACGATGGCTCGCAGCCGTCCTGCGCGCTGGTGCTGCGGGAACTGGCACAGCGAGCGGGTGTCGACCTGCTGCGGCTGGACGTGAACCAGGGCAAGGGCGGTGCGATGCTGGCCGGTTTCGCCGAAGCGCAGCGTCGTGGGTATACCCATGTGCTGCAGATCGATGCCGACGGCCAGCACGACACCGGCGACCTGCCGCGCTTCATCGACGCCGCCCGCGCGCGGCCGGACGCCGTGATCTGCGGCATTCCCGCCTACGATGCCAGTGTGCCGAAGGCGCGCCTGTATGGTCGCTACGCCACCCACATCTGGGTGTGGATCAACACGCTGTCGCTGCACCTGCGCGACACCATGTGTGGATTCCGGGTGTATCCGCTGCCGCCGGTGCTGCGCCTGGTCGGCGAGGAAACCATCGGCCGGCGCATGGATTTCGACACCGAAGTGATGGTGCGCCTGTACTGGCGGCAGGTACCGGTCGAACACCTGGCTACGCGGGTGACCTATCCCGCCGACGGCGTTTCGCATTTCGATGTGTGGCGCGACAACGTGCGCATCAGCCGCATGCATACCCGGCTGTTCTTCGGCATGCTCTGGCGCGCGCCGCGCCTGCTGTGGCGCCGCCTGCAGGGGCAGGGCTGAGATGAGCCACGCGCACGACGCCCCGCACTGGGCCGACATCGGCGAGTCCACGTCGGTGGCCGGCGTGCTGTTCCTGTGCTGGGTGCACCGCTGGTTCGGGCGCTGGCCGTTCCACCTCTGCGTGTGGCCGGTCGTGGCCTGCCACTGGCTGGGCAACCGCGTCGGTCGCCAGGCCTCGATGCAGTACCTGCAGCGGCTGCAGGCCCATGCCGGTGCGCTGGGTCATGCGCCCACCCGGCGCGACAGCCTGCGCCACTTCTTCAGCTTCGCCGACACGATGCTGGACAAGATTCTCGGCCTCGGCGGCCGCTATCCGCCCGAGCGCATCCGCCTGCAGCGTGACCTGGTGCTGGGCAGGATCGCGCGCCGCGAAGGCGGCCTGATCCTGACCGCACACATCGGCTGCCTGGAACTGTGCCAGGTGCTGGCCGAGCAGGTGCCGGGCTTCCGCATCACCGTGCTGGTGCATACCGCGCACGCGCAGCGCTTCAACCGGCTGCTGCAACGGCTGGACCCGCTGGCCGCGGTAGAGCTGGTGCAGGTTACCGAGATGGGCCCGGCCACGGCGATGATGCTGGCCGACAAGGTCGCCTCGGGTGGCTTCGTCGCCATCGTTGGCGACCGCGTGCCGGTGCAGGGCGGGCGCAGCGTGATGGCTGATTTCCTCGGCCACCGCGCGCCGTTCCCGATCGGCGCCTATGTGCTGGCGGCCGCGCTCGGCTGCCCGGTCTACACGATGTCGTGCCTGCACCAGGGCGACGGCTATCGGGTGGCATTCGAACAGTTCGCCGACCGCGTGGTGCTGCCGCGCGGTTCACGCGATGCCGCACTGGCCGAACAGGCGCAGCGCTTCGCGCGCTGGCTGGAACTCCAGGTCATCCAGTCCCCGCTGGACTGGTTCAATTTCTTCCCCTTCTGGGATCAGGCTCCTCATGACGATTGACGCCGTACCCGTGTGCCGTTTCGGCGATGCACCGCTGACCATCGAAGACGTGGTCGCCCTGGCCCAGCGCAAGTGCGAGGCCGCGCTGAGCGATGTGCCGGCGTTCCGCGCACATATCCAGCGTGGTGCCGACTTCCTCGACCGCCTGCTGCGCGAGGATGGCGTCATCTATGGCGTGACCACCGGCTACGGCGATTCGTGCACGGTGAACATTCCGCCGGCACTGGTCGCCGAGCTGCCGCACCACCTGTACACCTACCATGGCTGCGGCCTGGGCCGTTACCTGGACCCGGCCGAGACCCGCGCCGTGCTGGCCGCGCGCCTGGCCTCGCTGGTGCGTGGCATGTCCGGCGTCAGCGTGCCGTTGCTGGAAGGCCTGGCCACGCTGCTGCAGCACGACGTGCTGCCGTTGATTCCGGCCGAAGGCTCGGTGGGCGCCAGTGGCGACCTGACCCCGCTGTCGTACGTGGCGGCCGTGCTGTGCGGCGAACGCGAGGTGCTGCACGACGGCCGCGTGCAGCCGGCTGCCGACGTGCTGGCGAAGATCGGCATGACGCCGCTGAAGCTGCGGCCGAAGGAAGGCCTGGCGATCATGAACGGCACGGCGGTGATGACCGGCCTGGCCTGCCTGGCCTGGCAGCGCGCCGATTACCTGGCACGCATGGCCACGCGCCTGACCGCGTTCAATGTGCTGTCCAGCGATGGCAACGCGCACCATTTCGATGAAACCCTGTTCGCCGCCAAGCCGCACCCGGGGCAGTCGCGCATTGCCGCACGCCTGCGCAGCGACCTGCACAGCGAGCGCCCGCCGCGCAACGAGCAGCGCCTGCAGGACCGCTACTCGCTGCGCTGCGCGCCGCACGTGATCGGCGTGCTGGAAGACACCCTGCCGTTCCTGCGCCAGCTGATCGAAACCGAACTGAACAGCGCCAACGACAACCCGCTGATCGATGCCGACGGCGAGCGCATCCTGCACGGTGGCCACTTCTACGGCGGGCACATCGCGCTGGCGATGGACACGCTGAAGAATACGGTTGCCAACATCGCCGACCTGCTCGACCGGCAGCTGGCGCTGGTGGTCGACGCCCGCTACAACCACGGCCTGCCGGCCAACCTGTCGGCGGCCACCGGCCCGCGCGCGGCGATCAACCATGGCCTGAAGGCGCTGCAGATCAGCGTTTCCGCATGGACGGCCGAGGCCCTGAAGCAGACCATGCCGGCCTCGGTGTTCTCACGGTCCACCGAATGCCACAACCAGGACAAGGTCAGCATGGGCACCATCGCCGCGCGCGACTGCCTGCGCGTGATCGAACTGACTGAACAGGTGGTGGCGGCCATGCTGATCGCCGCCCGCCAGGGCCTGGCGCTGCGCCAACGGGTTGGCATGAACGCGCAGCTGCATGGCAGTCTGGCCGACATGTACGCCGACCTGGGGCAGCGCATCGCCCTGGTCGAAGAAGACCGCGCGCTGGATCGCGAACTGCGGGAACTGCTGGTGGAGATCCGCGCGCAACGCTGGGAGCTGTATGTCGGTGAATGAAGGCAACGAACTGGTCGGCGAGGTCGAGCTGGCCCCCGCTTTCCATGACTGCGATCCGATGAACGTGGTCTGGCATGGCAACTACTTCAAGTACTTCGAGATCGCGCGCTGCGCGTTGCTGAAGCGCTACGACTACGACTATCCGCAGATGCTCGAATCGGGCTACCTGTGGCCGGTGGTCGACGCGCGGGTGAAGTACGTGCGGCCGCTGCTGTTCGGCCAGGCGCTGCGCGTGCGCTCGCGCATCGTCGAGTGGGAGAACCGGCTGAAGATCGAATACGAGATCCTCGATGCGGAAAGCGGCCAGGTGCTGACCCGCGCAATGACCATCCAGGTCGCGGTCGACGCGGCCAGCAAGGAAATGCTGTACCAGTGCCCGCCGGTGCTGTGGCAGCGTCTTGGAGTGCCTGCCCCGTGAACCGATCCCTTCGTCTTCCGCGCGTGCTGCTGTGCGCGCTGCTGCTGGTGGCCGCACCGCTGGTGCAGGCGGCTGATGCCGCCGTCGATGCCATCACCCAGGCCGTCGCCCGACCGGATGTGCTGCGTGGTCAGTTCACCCAGGAAAAGCAGGTCAGCGGTTTCAAGAACCCGCTGCGTTCGCAGGGCCAGTTCGTGGTCGCGCGCAAGCAGGGCGTGATCTGGTCCACGCTCAAGCCGTTCCCGTCGGAGGTGGTGGTCACTGCCGACCGAATCCTCAGCCGCCAGCGCGATGGCAGCACCCGCGTCGAACTGGACGCGCGCCAGCAGCCGGCGATGCGCTCGGTCAACGCGATCATGTTCGCGTTGATGAGCGGTGACGTGCAGGCACTGTCCAGCCAGTTCAACGTCGAGGCCACCCGTGAAGGGCAGGGCTGGCGCCTGAAGCTGACGCCGAAGTCGGCGATGCTGGCCAAGGCCTTCCAGTCGCTGACGTTGCAGGGCGACCGTTACGTGCGCCAGGTCGAGATCATCGAAGCCAACCAGGATCGCACCCGCATCCAGTTCACTGCGCTGAGCGAAGCGCCGGCCACGTTGAACGCCGACGAGGCGCGCCGCTTTGAGTGACAGCGCCGCACCGGATCGCCTGCGCCGCTGGTGGCACTGGCTGGGCATCGCCTGGCTGCTGCTGTTGCTGGTGCTGGGTGCGCAGCAGTGGCGACTGTGGAGCCAGGAGTCGCGGATCGACACCGACATCCTCGCCCTGCTGCCGCAGGACGCGCACGACCGCCTGCTCAGCGACGTCACCCGGCGCATCGCCGATGGCAGTTCGCGGCAGGTGGTGGTGCTGCTCGGCAGTACCGACGGTGCCGCTGCCAAGCGCGCGCAGGCCGCGTTCGCCGCGGCGATGGCCAGTGATGCCGACAGCGCGCTGCTGGTGCCCAGTGGTTCGATCGAAGGCTGGTTCGATCAGGCGCGTGCGTTCTACGCACCGTACCGCGATCGCCTGCTGACCCCGGCCCAGCGCGAGCAGTTGCAGCAGGCCGAACCCGGTGCGTTGGCCGAACAGGCACTCGGCGCGCTGTACGGCCCGATGGGCGCGCCGCGGTTGACGGAGTGGCGGCAGGATCCGCTGTCACTGTGGCCGCAGTGGTGGCAGCAGCAGGCCCAGGGCTCCGGCCTGCGCCTGGGCGATGACGGCCTGCTCGAGGCCGAAGGCAAGCACTGGGCGGCGCTGCAGTTCGATACGCCGGGCTCGGCCTTCAGGCTCGATGGCGAGCGTCATCTCGATGGCCTGCTCGAACGCGCCGGACAGGCGGCCAAGGCCGCTGCGCCGGATCTGGAGATCCTGCATGCCGGCGTGCCGTTGCATGCCGAAGCGGCTGCCGTGCAGGCCAACCAGGAGATCAACACCATCGGCTGGGGCTCGCTGGCGGCGGTGCTGCTGCTGGTGTGGCTGGCGTTCCGCTCGCTGCGGCCGATCCTGCTGGTTGCCGCCTCGCTGCTGATCGGTTGTGGCGTGGCGCTGGCGGTGACCGTGCTGGTGTTCGACAAGGTGCATGTGCTGACCCTGGTGTTCGGTGCCTCGCTGGTTGGCGTGGCCGAGGACTACGGCATCCACTGGTTCGCTTCGCGCCAGGCCGAGCCGGCCGACCGTCGCTGGAAGCTGCTGCGGCATCTGCTGCCGGGCCTGTGGCTGGCGCTGCTGACCAGTGCGCTGGCGTACCTGGCGCTGGGCCTGGCGCCGTTCCCCGGCCTGCGGCAGATGGCGCTGTTCTCGGTGGTGGGGCTGGCCGCTGCCTTCCTCACGGTGATCTTCTGGTTCCCGTGGCTGGACGGTGGCGAGATCCGTACCACCCGCTTCGCGCAGTGGCTGGGCAACACGCTGGAGCGTTTCCCGCGCCTGCACGGGCGTCGCCCGGTGGCGATCTTCCTCGGCGTGGCCGCGCTGGTGTCGGCCATCGGCATCGCCCGCCTGCAGAGCAACGACGACCTGCGCAGCCTGCAGTCCTCGCCGCCGGCGCTGATGGCCCAGCAGATCCGCCTCAGCCAGTTGCTGGGCATGCCCAGCCCGGCGCAGTTCTACCTGGTGCAGGGCAGCGATGCCGCACAACTGCTGCAGCGCGAAGAAGCGCTGACCACGCGCCTGCGTGAACTGACCCACGACAAGCGCATCGGCGGTTACCGCGCAATCAGTGACTGGTTGCCATCGCCCGCACGGCAGCAGGCCGATGCGGCGTTGACCGCCAGGGTGGAACCCGGCGTGCTGGCTGCCGTGGGCGAGGCGGTGGGCGAGCCGCTGCAGCGCCCGGCATTTGCAGCGGCGCCGCTGAGCGCCGAGGCGTTCCTCGCCTCGCCGGCGTCGCAGCCGTTCCGCCACCTGTGGGTCGGCAACGTGGGCGGGCAGATGATCAGCGTGGTGATGGTCGATGACCTGTCGCGTGCCGATGCACTGGCCACCCTGCGCGGTGCTGCCGAAGGCCTGGACGGCGTGCGCTGGGTCGACCGTACGGCCGATTTCTCGCAGCTGCTGGGCCACTACCGCAAGCTGATGGGCGGCCTGCTGCTGGTCGGCATCGTGCTGGTGTTCGGCGCCCTGTGGCTGCGCTACCGGCGCCAGGCCTGGCGCGTATTCGCACCGACCCTGGTGGCCGGCGCGCTCACCCTTGGATTGCTCGGCCTGTTCGGCCAGCCGCTGCAGCTGTTCAACGTGCTGGCACTGATGCTGCTGCTGGGCATGGGCATCGACTACGGCATCTTCCTGATCGAGCACCGCGGCGATGCCAGCGCCTGGCTGGCGGTATGCGTGGGTGCGGCCAGCACCTGGCTGTCGTTCGGCCTGCTGGGTCTTTCGCAGACGCCGGCGCTGCGTGCGTTCGGGCTCACCCTGCTGTTCGGCATCGGCCTGGTGTGGCTGATCTCGCCGCTGTTCCGGCCGCCACCGCATGACGCTCCGCCGGCCTGACCGGGCACGCTTCATTCCGATTCCTCCGCTTTTCCACCTGATCGAGCAACAAGGACGCACCGATGACTACTGCTGTGGATGCCGCTGATTCTTCCCGCCACGAAGACGTGGAACGTACCGAGATCCTGATCATCGGCGCCGGCCCGGCCGGTTCGGTGGCCGCGGCGATGCTGCGCCAACAGGGCCGCAAGGTGCTGATGCTGGAGCGCCAGCAGTTCCCGCGCTTCTCCATCGGCGAGAGCCTGCTGCCGCAGAGCATGGAATACATCGAAGCGGCCGGCCTGCTGCAGGACGTGGTCGAGGCAGGCTTCCAGTACAAGAACGGCGCGGCCTTCGTGCACGGGAAAGCGCGCACCGCGTTCGACTTCAGGAAGAAGTTCTCACCGGGCTGGGGCACCACCTACCAGGTGCAGCGCGCCGACTTCGACAACGTGCTGGCGCGCGGCGCCGAGCGCATGGGCGCGACCCTGCGCTTCGGTGACGAAGTGCTGTCCGTCGAGCCGGGCGAGCAGCCGCTGGTGAGCGTGCGCCGCCCCGATGGCAGCGAGTACCGCATCGAAGCCGATTTCATCCTCGACGCCTCTGGCTTCGCGCGCCTGCTGCCACGCCTGCTGGACCTGGAATCACCGTCCAACTTCCCGGTGCGCGGCGCGATCTTCTGCCACGTGCGCGACAACATCCCGGCCGAAGCGGAATTCGACCGCAACAAGATCCTGATCACCACCCATCCCGAGCACATCGACGTCTGGTACTGGACGATTCCGTTCTCCAACGGCTGCTGCTCGCTGGGCGTGGTCGCCGAGCCATCGTTCTTCGAGCGCTACGAAGGCGACGACCTGCAGAAGCTGCAGGCCATCGTCGGCGAGGATCCGAACCTGACCTCGCTGCTGGCCAATGCCGAATGGGCGGTGCTGCCGGTGCGCCGCATCACCGGCTATTCGGCCAATGTCAGCTCGCTGTGGGGCCCGGGCTATGCGCTGCTGGGCAACGCCGGTGAGTTCCTCGACCCGGTGTTCTCCTCCGGCGTCACCATCGCGTTCAAGTCGGCGCAGCTGGCCAGCGAATGCCTGAAGCGCCGTTACGCGGGCGAGACCGTGGACTGGGAAAGCGAATTCTCGATTCCGCTGCGTGCCGGTGTGAAAACCTTCCGCCGCTTCGTCGAAAGCTGGTACCAGGGCGGCTTCCAGAAGATCATCTACCACCCCGACCAGCAGCCGCAGGTACGCGACATGATCAGCTCCATCCTGGCCGGCTACGCCTGGGACACCAACAATCCGTATGTGGCCGACGACAGTGGCCGTCGCATGCGCGTGCTGGAGGAACTGTGCAGCGCCTGATCGTCCGCCTCTCCGCGGTCCTGCTGTGCCTGCTGCTGGCCGCCTGTGCCAGCCGCATGCCGCGGCCGCTGGTCGACCTGCCGCCGCTGCGGCTGGCACCGTCCAGCCTGCCGGCGCCGTTGGCCCTGCAGCAGCAGCTGCACTTCCGCTTCGGCAGCCACGAGCGTGATCTGGATGCGCTGCTGGAAGCCGATGCGCAGCAGGTGCGGCTGGCCGTGCAGGCGATGGGCCAGACCGGCGTGCGCCTGCAGTGGGACGGCCAGCAGCTGACCCAGCAGCGTGCACCGTGGCTGCCGCCACAGGTACGTGCCGAACGCGTACTGGATGACCTGCAGTTCGCGCTGTGGCCGACGGACGCCATTGCCGCCGCGCTGCCGGCCGGCTGGCAGGTGAGCGACGACGGCCGCCAGCGCAGCCTGTCCCGCGACGGCACCGTGTGGCTGCAGCTGCAGCGCCTGGGCGATGGCAGCGTGCAGCTGGACAACCGCGCCGAGGGCTACACCCTGCGCATCGAATCGATCGACATGGCCGGCCAGGAATGAAGAGCGCTCCCATTTTCCTGAACGACCTCGGCGTGGTCTGCGCGTTGGGCGAGGGCCGCACCGCGGTGGCTGCTGCGCTGTTTGCCGATGCGCCCGGCGGCCTGAGCGACAACGCCAGCCTGCTGCCGGGTCGCACCCTCGCGCTGGGCGAAGTGCACAGCCCGCTGCCGACGCTGGAAGAACTGCCGGTGTCCCTGCGTGGCCGCAACAATGCTCTGCTGGACGTGGCACTGGCGCAGATCGCGCCGGCCGTTGCCGATGCCATCAACCGTTACGGCGCCGAGCGTGTGGCGGTGGTGCTGGGCACCAGCACCTCGGGCATCGGTGAATCCGAACAGGCGCTGCGTACCCGCGCCGAACACGGCCATTGGCCTGAAGGGTTCGACTACGCACAGCAGGAAATGGGCACCGCCGCGCAGTTCGTGCGTGAGCGCAGCGGTGCGCTGGGCCCGGCCTGGACGCTGTCCACGGCCTGTTCGTCCAGCGCCAAGGCGTTGATGTCGGCCGCGCGCATGCTGCGTTCGGGCATCGTCGATGCGGTCATCGCCGGTGGTGCCGATTCCCTGTGCCGGTTCACCGTCGCCGGGTTCAGCGCGCTGGAATCGGTCTCCGCAGTGCGCTGCAATCCGTTCTCGCAGCATCGCTGCGGGATCAACATCGGCGAGGGCGCCGCGCTGTTCCTGCTGACCCGCGATGCAGGCCCGGTCAGCCTGGCGGGGTGGGGTGAGTCGGCCGACGCGCACCATATGTCGGCACCGGACCCGCAGGGTCTGGGTGCCATCGATGCCCTGCAGCAGGCGTTGCAGCGTGCTGGCTGGGCACCTTCGGAAGTGGATTACGTGAACCTGCATGGCACCGCGACAGGCCACAACGACGCCATGGAAAGCCACGCCGTGGCGCAGGTGCTGGGCACCGCCGTGCCGGCCAGTTCGACCAAGCCACTGACCGGCCACACGCTGGGTGCGTCCGGTGCGATCGAAGCGGCGCTGTGCTGGATCCTGCTGGCCGAGAATCCGCAGCAGCAGCTGCCGCCGCACTGGTGGGACGGCGTGGCCGATCCGGCGCTGCCGGCGTTGCCGCTGGTAGCCCCGGCGACCTTCCTGCAGCAGCTGCCGCGGCGGGTGCTGAGCAATTCGTTCGCCTTCGGCGGCAGCAATGCCGTGCTGGCACTGGAGCGCCGATGAACATGCCGCTGTATGCCATCGAAGAGGTGGTGCCGCACCGCCAGGACATGTGCCTGCTGGACCGCATCCTGCGCTGGGACCAGGACGGCATCGAGGCGGAACTGGTGGTGCCCGAGGCCGGCCTGTTCATCGAAGACGGTGCGGTCCCGGCATGGGTCGGCATCGAATACATGGCCCAGGCCATCGCTGCCTGGGCCGGCTGCCGCGCACGCACGGCCGGCAACCCGCCGCAGCTGGGCTTCCTGCTTGGCAGCCGGCGCTATACCAGCACGCGCAGCAGTTTCCCCAGTGGCACCCGCCTGCAGGTACAGGCGCGTTGCGAGCTGTTGGGCGACAATGGATTAGGGATGTTCGCCTGCCGCATCCTGGCAGGCGAAGAAGAATGGGCGGTTGCCAACGTGTCGGTGTTCGAACCGGCCGACTCGATGGCCTATCTGGAGAGTGGACAGGCATGACAGGGAATCCAAGCGTGCTGGTGACCGGCGCGAGCCGGGGCATCGGCCGGGCCATTGCGCTGCGTATCGCGCGCGATGGCTTCGACGTGGTGGTGCATTGCCGCAGCCGTGTGGAAGAAGCACAGGCGGTGGCCGACGAGATCCAGGCGCTGGGCCGGCAGGCGCGCGTGCTGGCCTTCGACGTGGCCGACCGTGCTGCCGCGCGTGCTGCGCTGGAGGCTGACGTGGAGGCACATGGCGCCTATTACGGCGTGGTGTGCAATGCCGGCATCGCCCGTGACGGCGCGTTCCCGGCATTGTCCGAGGACGACTGGGACCAGGTGATCCACACCAACCTGGACGGTTTCTACAACGTGCTGCATCCGCTGATCATGCCGATGGTGCGGCGGCGCAAGCCGGGCCGCATCGTCACCCTGTCCTCGGTGTCGGGCGTGGCCGGCAACCGTGGCCAGGTCAATTACAGTGCGGCCAAGGCCGGCATCATCGGTGCCAGCAAGGCATTGGCGCTGGAACTGGCCAGCCGCCAGATCACCGTCAACTGCGTGGCGCCGGGCCTGATCGAGACCGACATGCTCAACGAAGAAGTGGTCGAACACGCATTGAAGCTGATCCCGGCCGGCCGCGTCGGCCGTCCCGAGGAAGTGGCGGCCACGGTCGCGTTCCTGCTGTCCGAGCCGGCCGGCTACATCACCCGCCAGGTGATCTCGGTCAACGGAGGGATGATCTGATGGCCGCCGATCGTCGCGTGGTGGTCACCGGTGCTGCCGCCATCAGTCCGCTCGGCCACGACTGGCCGACCATCCAGGCCCATCTGCGCAGCTGCCGCAATGCGGTGCGTTCGATGCCGGAATGGGATGTGTACGCGGGCCTGAACACCAAGCTTGCCGCGCCGGCGCAGGACTACGAGCTGCCGCCGAACTACAACCGCAAGACCACCCGCTCGATGGGCAAGGTGGCGATCATGTCGGTGCGCGCCACCGAGGTCGCCCTGCGTGAGGCGGGCCTGTTCGAGCACCCGGTGCTGCGCAGTGGCCGTACCGGCGTGGCCTATGGCTCGTCGTCGGGCAGCCACGAAGCCACCGGCGAATTCGGCCGCATGCTGCATGAGTTCACCACCGACGGCATCAGCGCCACCACCTACCTGAAGATGATGAGCCACACCGCGCCGGTCAACATCGGTGTGTTCTTCGGCTTGTCCGGGCGTGTCTACACCACTTCCAGCGCCTGTACGTCGGGCAGCCAGGGCGTGGGCGCCGGCTATGAAGCGATCCGCAGCGGCAAGCAGACGGTGATGGTGGCCGGTGGTGCCGAACAGCTCGACGCCACGGCTGCGGCGGTGTTCGACACCCTGTTTGCCACCAGCACGCGCAACGACGCACCGCACACCACCCCGCGCCCGTTCGATGCCGGCCGCGATGGCCTGGTGCTGGGCGAGGGCGCCTGCACGCTGATCCTGGAGGATCTGGAACACGCGCAGGCACGCGGCGCGACCATCCTCGCCGAGATCGTCGGTTACGGCACCAACAGCGACGGCCAGCACGTCACCCAGCCCAGCGCCGATACCATGGCCCAGGCCATGCGCCTGGCGCTGGAAGACGCCGGTCTGCAGCCGGCGCAGATCGACTACGTGAACGCCCATGGCACCGCCACCGACCACGGCGACATCGCCGAGACCCAGGCCACTGCCCAGGTGTTCGGCAGCCGCGTGCCGATCAGCTCGTTGAAGAGCTACGTCGGCCACATGCTGGGCGGTTGCGGCGCGTTCGAAGCCTGGATGAGCATCGAAATGATGCGCGCCGGCTGGTTCGCGCCCACCCTGAACCTGGTCGAGGTGGACCCGCGTTGCGGCCAGCTCGACTTCATCACCGGGCAAGGCCGCGAGCTGCAGGCCGAGTACGTGATGAGCAACAACTTCGCCTTCGGCGGCATCAACACCTCGCTGGTGTTCCGCCGCTGGAGCGCGTGACCCCGCCGTACCCGCACCCCAACAAGGAGACGTTCCGATGCGCCGCACCCTGCTGATCGCCACTGCCACCGCGCTGCTGGCCCTGACTTCCACCGCTTCGGCGCGCGATACCCGCGTCGAACAGTCCCTGCGCGAGCTGATCAGTTCGCAGGCCGCCAAAGATGCCGGCATCGACGGCAGCGTGCGCTTCTACCTGGCCGGCCAGCCGGTCAGCGTGCAGCAGCGCCTGGGCGAAGACGTGACCAACAAGAAGACCAACGCCGCCAACAAGAGCGACGTCGAGGCCTGCAACTGGGTCGCGCTGTCGGCACTGCTGGCCCTGCAGGACGGTGCCAAGTCGCGCGGCGCCAACGCCGTGGTCGACATCGTCAGCTACTACAAGAAGAACGAGTTCAAGAGCGCGACCAACTACGAGTGCTGGGCCGGCACCTTCGTCGCCGGCGTGGCCCTGAAGGGCACCTACGCCAAGGTCAAGTAAGCGCTGCCGACCGGTGGCGCAGCCTGAACGGCGCCGCCACATTGCTGAACCTCAACGGGGAAACGCCGTCGATCGCGCCGCCATCGTCGCGTGACGGCTTTCCCCGGTGTCGGCTTTCCGACACAATCACGGCTCTTCCCGGGTTATCGTCCCGTGGACATGCACGCCTACGTCTATAAAAGCCAACTCAAGCCGGACACCTACGTCTATCTCGCCCGACGCGATGACTTCAGCGCTTTGCCTGCGCCGCTGTCGGCGTCGTTGGGTCCGCTCGTCTTCGTGCTGGACGTGACCCTGGACGCGGAGCGCCGGCTGGCCCAGGCCGACCCGGCCAAGGTGCGCAGCGAACTGACCGAGCGCGGGTTCTACCTGCAGGTGCCGCCGTCGGTGAGCAGCATGATGCTGCGCCACTATGACTGAGCTTTCCCGATCCCGCGCCCTGTCGCTGGCCTTCACCCTGGGTGCCTTGCTGGCACTGGGTTCGGCGCTGGGCGGCCTGCCCGGTGCGGTGCTGGCGGCACTGGCACAACCGGCGTTCGCACTGGGAATCTCGTGGTGGCGGCGCAGCCGTGCGCTGCTGCCGCCGAAGGTGATCGTCCGCCAGGACCTGCCGGCGCTGCTGGCACTGTGGATCGCCGCGCCGTTGCTGCTGGCCCTGTTGCTGGCCTGGCCGCTGGCCGCGCTGCGCGACAGCGGCAGCCTGGCTGCGGTGCTGGGTCTGAGCGTGCTGGTCAGCGCTGGCCTGCTGGCGGCTTGGCGCACCTGGCCGCTGTGGAATGATGTCGAGCGTCTCGACGGTGGCCTGGCCCAGCATTGGCAGGCGCTGGCCGGCCGCGACCTCAGCGCCTGGCGTGGCCTTGGCGTGGCCGCACTGGTGATGGCCCTGGCCGCTCTGGTGGTACTGCCGACCTGGCCGGGCCTGCTGCCGGAAAGCGCACGTTGGCCGTCGGCACTGGCGGTGCTGCTGCTGTCGCCGCTGCTGCACCTGCTGCTGCAGCGCATCGCACCGGCGCCGCTGGTCTCGCTGCGCGGCCCGGTTGGCGCTGAACTGCCGGTCGATCGCGAAACGCTGTTCAGCACTGCGGTGGACACCACGCCGCTGGAAGCATTGGCGCCGCAGGAGCTGACCCCGGCCCTGTACGAAGCCGCACGCCACGGCCGCATCGACCGCGCGCTGCAGTTGCTGCAGGCCGGCGCCGATCCGTATTCATTGCCTGACCCGAACTGGCGCGACCAGCGCAGCCTGGCTGTACTGGCCGCAGTATTGCCGGACCTGCGCCTGCTGCGCGAGCTGATCGGCCGCGGCGTCGATGTGAACGCGCCGCACCGTGGCATGACCCCGCTGCTGGCCGCGACCCGCGACAGCTGGCATGGGCGTCCGGAAGCGGTGATGACCCTGCTGGCCAACGGTGCCGATTCGCGCGCCACCGACAGCGAGGGCAACACGCCCCTGCACCACGCCGCGCGCAGTTCCGACCCGGGCGTGGCCGCACTGCTGCGTGATGCGGCGGCTGAAGTGGACGCACTGAACCGTGATGGCTGGTCGCCGCTGGCGGTGGCCTGCCAGGTCGGCAACTGGCGCCTGGCGCGCTTCCTGCTGGAGCGTGGCGCGCGCAGCGAACCGGCTGACGGCACCCCGGTGCTGCTGGCCGCGGCCGCCACCGAGGACGACGATCCGGCCGGCGTGCAGCTGCTGCTCAAGCACAAGGCACGTGCCGACGCGCGCGACCGCCAGCGCCGCAGCGCGCTGCATGAAGCCGCACTGGCCGGCCACGTGGACATCATCGGCGTGCTGCTGGCCGCCGGTGCCAACCTGGAAGCGCGCGATGCGCTGGGCCGCACCCCGTGGCTGGAAGCCGCACGCGCCGGCCGCGCTGCCGTGGTCGAGCACCTGCTGCCGCACAAACCAGACCTGGTTGCGGTCGACACCGATGGCCGCAACGCGGTGCTGCTGGCCACGATGGCCGAGGACGTTTCGCCGTTGTTGATCAAGCGCCTGCTGGAACTGGGCATCGCCGCCGACGGCAGCGATCCGGCCGGCCGGCGCGCGGTGGACTATGCCGCCGAAGCCGGTCGCTGGGCGATCGTGGCCCTGCTGGACCCGTCCTACCCGCTGCCCGCCGCGGTCAGCGATGGCCTGGCCGAGCGCGGTGAGACGGCCAGCGCCAGCGGCCTGTTGCCCGACCGCCCGCCGTTGACCCTGCTGCGCGAGGCGCTGGGGTTCGGCAATACCGATGGCATGGCCGCACTGGCCAAGCTGTGCCAGCCCGAAGAACTGGGTGGCCTGCTGCTCGATCCGGAGCTGGCGCTGGAGCCGCGTGCGGTCGACTGGCTGCTCGCCCATGGTGCCGATCCGTACGTGCGCGATGCCTGCGCAGATACGCCGATGTTCGCACTGCTTTCGCGTGGCATCGATGCCGTGCCAGCCCTGCAGGTGATGCTGCAGCACGGCCTGTCGCCGGCCGGGCGCGGTGGCCTGGCGCGTTTCCTGGCCGCCTGTGCGCAGCACGACCAGGCGGCGCGTGGGCTTGAGCAGCTGGCGTTGGAACTGCTGGAGCGGGGCGCCGATCCGTTTGCCGCCTCGCCGGCCGGTGATCCGCCGTTGTCGCTGGCGGTGCGCCTGGGCTGGCTGCGCCTGCAGCAGGCCCTGCTCACCACCGGCGTGGACCGCGAAGCACGCGACAGCCATGGCATGACCGCGCTGCATCTGGCCACCGCACTGGCGCGCGAAAGCGCCTTGAAATTGCTGGTGCAGCACGGCGCCTCGCCGGAAGCGCGTGCTGCCGATGGGCAGACACCGCTGGGCGTGGCGTTGTCGATCGGTCGTCGTGATCTGGCTGATTGGCTGGACTGGCGCGTCTGGCCGCTGCCGCGCCGGACCCTGCGCGAAGGCGATCTGCCGGCCGCCGCGATGGCCGGTGATGTCGACGCCGTGCGTCGTTTGAATGATCTGGGCTTTGCCGTCGACGCCGTCGATGCGCAGGGCTGCACCGCACTGCTGCGTGCTGCCGGCGGTGGCCACCTGGCCGTGGTCGACCTGCTGCTGGCGCGCGGCGCTGATCCGCAGCATGCCGCCGCCAGTGGTGCCACGCCGTTGTCGGCGGCGGTCAGCATGCGCCAGGTCGAGATCGTCTCGGCCCTGCTCGACGCCGGTGCGCAGCTCGAACACCGCCTGCCAGGCGGGGTCACCGTGCTGATGCTGGCCTCGGCGCTGGGGCTGCCGGACATCGTGGCGCGCCTGCTCACCGCCGGTGCCGATGTGCACGCCGGCGATGCCCAGCAGCTGGCGCCGCTGCACTGCGCAGCCCTGTATGGCTTCAGTGCGCGCGACCGTTCGCGCCTGCTGGCGCTGCTCGATACCCTGCTGCTGGCTGGTGCAGAGCCGGACCAGGCCGCCGCCGGTGCGGTCACGCCGTTGCTGCTGCTGCTTGGCGCGCGCGCCGAACCGGGCACTGCCTGCGACGAGCAGGTGGTGATGGCCGCCGTCGAGCGCCTGCTGGATGAAGACGTCAGCCTGGACGTGCGCGATCCGCGCGGCTTCGGCCCGCTGCACCTGGCCGCCCTGCACGGGTTGCCGCTGCTGGTGCAGCGCCTGCTGCGCGCCGGTGCCGACCCGGAAGCGCGCGATGGCTTGAACCGCAGCCCGCGCGAGATCGCGGTGATGCGCGGCTTCATCGACGTCGCCGCCGAGTTCGAGCCGCGCGTGCCGGGTGTCTCTTCGATGGCCAGGTTCCTGCGCGACAACGGCTGACCCCAAGGCGCGGTAGTGCCGGCCGCTGGCCGGCAGCTTCGCGATCCTGGCGAGGTTCATGAGGTTGCCGGCCAGCGGCCGGCACTACCCAACCCCGTCGATCAGCGTTGCTTGTCGCCGCCGCTTTCCGCGTCCGAGCCGCGCGTGCCGGGTGTCTCTTCGATGGCCAGGTTCCTGCGCGACAACGGCTGAAGGTCGCCTTCCATTGGGTGGGTGCCGACCGTTGGTCGGCAGGATGCCTTCAGTAGATCCACGCCATGCGTGGATGATCGCCGCGCACGGAAACAAAAACATCCACGCATGGCGTGGATCTACTTGTCGTCGCTTTCCGCGTCCGCTTCGAACAGGTGCATCAGGTCGTTGCGGGCATCGCGCGAGGTCTGGATCACGGCGGCCTCGTCGTCGTAGACCAGGTACTGGTCGCGCAGCAGCTTCTCGTCGTGCTCGCGGAACTGCTGCACATGGCGCTCGGCCACGTTCGGTGCCACGCCCAGCGCGGTCAGCACGCGCCCGCTCATTTCCAGGCTGGTACCGAATACTTCGCGGAACGGTTCGGCCGACATGTCCATCAACCGCCAGGCATGCTGGCGGTTGCGCGCACGCGCCAGCACCGTCGCGTCCGGGTACAGGCGGCGCACCATGCGCACCGCCCGCAGGTTGGTTTCCGGGTCGTCCACGGTGATCACGAAGACGTCGATGTGCTCGCCACCGGCGGCGCGCAGCATCTCCGGCCGGGTCGGATCGCCGTAGTACAGCTGGTTGCCGAAGCGGCGCAGGTCGGCCACCGTGTCCGGGTTCGCCTCCAGTGCCACGAACGGCACCTTCTGCGCGGTGAGCAGGCGCGCGATCACCTGGCCGAAGCGGCCCATGCCGGCAATCAGCACCTTCGGGCGATTGTCCGGCGCCACCTTGTCGGCCTCCGCCGCCTGGCGGGGCGCGACCTTCTCCTCGCCGAGCAGGCGCATCAGGGCGATCATCAGCAACGGGGTGATCGCCATCGACAGGCCGACGATCGCCACCAGCCGGTCATGGTTGGCATTGCCCAGCAGATGCGCACGCTGGGCTTCGTTGAACACCACGAAGGCGAATTCGCCGCCCAGCCACAACACGCTGCCCAGCAGCAACGACTGCCGCGAGCTGAGTCTGGCGATGCGGCCGATGGCGTACAGCAGGCTGAACTTCACCACCAGCAGGATCGCCACGCCCGCAGCGATCATCCACGGTTCGGCGGCGATGCGGTCCAGGTCGATGCCCATGCCCACGGCAATGAAGAACAGGCCCAGCAGCAGACCCTTGAACGGCTCGATCTGCGATTCCAGCTCATGCCGGAATTCCGAATCGGACAGCAGCACGCCGGCCAGGAATGCCCCCAGGCTGGGGCTCAGGCCGGCTTCCTGCATGAACCAGGCGGTGCCCAGCACCACCAGCAGTGCGGTGGCGGTGAACACCTCCGGGCTGCGGGTGCGGGCGATGATGCCGAACACCCGGCGCAGCACCGGCCGCCCGCACAGGATCACCACCGCCAGCGCGCCCAGCGCGACGGCCGCATCTTCCCAGCGCAGCGTCTCGTTCTTGACCCCGCCCAGCAGCGGAATCGCGGCCAGCAGCGGAATGGCGATCAGGTCCTGGAACAGCAGGATGGCAAACCCCAGCCGGCCATGGTCGCTGTTGATCGCCTTGTGTTCGGACAGCAGCTGCAGGCCGACCGCAGTCGACGACAGCGCCAGCGCCACGCCCACCACCAGCGCGCTCTTCCACTGGAAGTGATCGAGCAGCAGCAGGCCGCCCAGCACCAGCCCGGACAGCGCCACCTGCGCCGCGCCCGCACCGAACACCGAGCGCCGCATCACCTTCAGCCGGGCCGGGGACAGCTCCAGCCCGATCACGAACAGCAGCATGACCACGCCGATCTCGGCCGCGCCGAGGATGCGGTCGGCGTCCTGTACGAAGCCCAGACCGTCCGGCCCCAGCACCACGCCGGCCGCCAGGTAGCCCAGCACCGCGCCGAAGCCGAACTTCTTGAACACCGGCACCGCGATCACCGCGGCCAGCAGCAGCACCAGTGCCAGTTCCAGACCACCGCTATGCATGGGAATACCTGGTCATCGGGAGGCCGGCTGTGCGTCCGTTCGGCGGGGAGGGGAAGCGCGGCGGATGCCACCTGGTCATTATGCGCGCGTCGCTGTGTACGCACGAGAACGGCAGCGGGCCCATTGTCCGGTCAGCGTGGCGGGTTGACCTGCACCGACCGCAGGTCCAGACTGCCCGCCGCTGCCGGCGTGTCCGTCAGTACACCCCTCCGGAGTCCCCAACCCATGTCCAGCGACAGTAGAAGTCGACCTCGGTCGACGCCAGCGATGGCCACCGCCTGACACCGGGACGGTTTGCCTGCGTTGGCGTTGCGCGAGGTCGCACCCCATGAAGGCGAATCACCATGAACCAGAAGCAATTGCTGCGTCCGGTGGCCGATGCCGCAGCATTGTCGGCACCGCTGGCGAACTACAACACCGCCGACGCGGTGGAATTCCTCAACACGCTCGAACTGCAGCGCGCCGCCGAGACGCTGGCCGCGCTGTCGCTGCCGCGTGCAGTGAAGATGCTCGAGGCGCCGGAGCTGCACCGCAGTGGCGAACTGGTTGCCGCACTGCCGCCGGCACGCGCCGCCGCGCTGCTGGGGTTGATGGCCGACGACCGTGCCACCGATATCGTCCACGAGCTGGATGAAGAAGAACGCGCGCGGCTGATTCCGCTGCTGGGCAACGAAGCCCGGCAGACCATCCAGAAGCTGCTGAGCTACCCGCCGAACACCGCCGGTGCGCTGATGACTACCGAGTTCGTCGCCGTGCCCGCCACCTGGACCGTGGCCCAGACCCTGCAGCACATCCGTCAGGTCGAACGCACGCGCGAGACCGTGTATGCGATCTACGTGCTCGACCCGGCCAACCAGCAGCTGCAGCAGGTGGTGACCATGCGCCGGCTGATCACCGGGCTGCCGGAGGAATCGATCCTGGATGTGGCCCAGGTCAATCCGCCGGTGATGGTGGATGCGCAGATGGACCAGGAAGACGTGGCGCGGCTGATCCGCCGCCACGATCTGCTGGCCATTCCGGTGGTGGACGCGCAGCAGCACATGCTCGGCATCGTCACCGTCGATGACATCCTCGATGCGCTGATCGAAGAGTCCACCGAAGACGCGCACAAGTTCGGCGGCATGGAAGCGCTGGACAAACCGTACATGCAGATCGGCTTCTTCGAGATGCTGCGCAAGCGCGCCGGCTGGCTGAGCGTGCTGTTCGTCGGCGAGATGCTGACCGCCAGCGCGATGCAGCACTACGAGGACGAACTGGCGCGCGCGGTGGTGTTGACCCTGTTCATTCCGTTGATCATGAGCTCGGGTGGCAACTCCGGTTCGCAGGCGACCTCGCTGCTGATCCGCAGCCTGGCGCTGCGCGAACTGCGCCTGCGCGACTGGTGGAAGGTGGCACTGCGCGAAGTGCCCACCGGCATGGTGCTCGGCGCCATCCTCGGTTGCCTGGCCATCGTACGCATCGTGATCTGGCAGCTCGGTGGCTTCCATGACTACGGCGAACACTGGATCCTGCTGGCGATCACCATCGGTGCCGCACTGGTGGGCATCGTCACGTTCGGCTCGCTGTCCGGGTCGATGCTGCCCTTCATCCTCAAGCGGCTGGGCTTCGACCCGGCCAGTGCCTCGGCCCCGTTCGTGGCCACCCTGGTGGATGTGACCGGACTGGTCATCTACTTCAGCATCGCCGCGATGATCCTGCACGGGACGCTGCTGTAACGGGGGGCGTCATCCACGCATGGCGTGGATCCACTGGTTCTGGCCGGCGTAGCAGATCCACGCCATGCGTGGATGCGATGCCAGGTTCCTGCGCACGATCATGCCGCCGCAGCGCCGGTCCGTGTAACGTAGGCACATGAGTACCTACCACCTGCAGTCCGTGTTCCGTCCGCAGTCGGTCGCGGTGATCGGCGGCAGCCCGCGTGAGCGCTCGGCGGGCCGCGCAGTGATGCGCAACCTGCGCGGCACCGGCTTCCCCGGCAAAGTGGCATGGATCAACCCGCGCCATGCGGAGATCGATGGCATCCGCACGGTGAAGCGGCTGAAGGACCTGGACTGGGTGCCGGAACTGGTGGTGATCACCGCACCGGCCGCCATCGTGCCGCAGGTGGTACGCACCGCTGCCGAACGTGGCGTGCAGGCCGCGATCATCCTCACCGCGCACCTGGGAGAAGGCCCGGGCTCGCCATGGGCACAGGTGGAGGCCGCCGCGCGCGCGCATGGCCTGCGCATCCTCGGCCCGCACTGCCTGGGCGTGATCGCACCACATGCACGGCTCAATGCCAGCATCGCCGCGCATTTCCCACAGGCCGGCGACCTCGCGCTGATCTCCGAATCCTCGGCGATCGCCGCCGCCCTGGTGGAATGGGGCGTGGCGCGCTCGGTAGGGTTCTCCGCCGTGGTTTCGCTGGGCGACACCATGGACGTGGACTTCGGCGATCTGCTGGATTATTTCGCCACCGACTACCGTACCCGCGCCATCCTGCTCTATGTCGAGCAGATCAAGGACGCGCGCAAGTTCATGTCGGCCGCGCGCGCCGCTGCGCGTGCCAAACCCGTGGTGGTGGTGAAGTCCGGGCGCGCCGAACGGGTACAGCCGGGCAGCGCCGATACCCACGTGCAGGCACTGGCGCGCGCCGATGATGTGTACGGCGCGGCATTCAACCGTGCCGGCCTGCTGCGGGTGAGCGCGCTGGACGAACTGTTCACCGCGGCCGAGTCGCTGGGCCGGCTTGGCACCTTCCCCGGTCGTCGCCTGGCCATCCTCAGCAACGGCGGTGGCGTCGGCCACCTGGCGGTGGACCAGCTGATCGCCCTGCAGGGCACGCTGGCGCAACTGTCCGACAGCACCGTGCAGAAGCTGGATGCGGTACTGCCGCAGGGCTGGACGCGCAGCAACCCGGTCGACATCGTGGTCGACGCCGATGGTGATCGCTATGCCACTGCCATCGAAGCGTTGCTGGCCGACAGCGAGAACGATGCGGTGCTGGTGGTCAACGTGCCTACCGCGTTCACCTCGTCGGCCGATGCGGCGCAGGCGCTGACCCGTACGCTCGGCCTGCGCCCGCGCCACCACCGCGACAAGCCGGTATTCGCGGTGTGGCTGGGCAACGACGACCAGGCCACTGCCACCCTCAATGCCGCACGCGTGCCGACCTATCCCACCGAAGCGGAGGCCGTGCGCGGCTTCCAGCATCTGGTGCGTTACCGGGAGGCACAGAGTGCGTTGATGGAAACGCCGCCGAGCCTGCCGCAGGATTTCAGCGTGGATACCGCGCGTGCGCGCGCGCTGGTCGAAGCCGCGCTGGCCAATGGCCAAGGCTGGCTGGACCCGTTGGCCACCCATGAACTGCTGAAGGCCTACGGCATCCCCTCTGCACCGGTGATGCATGCGCGCGATGCGCACGAGGCGATGGACCTGGCGCAACCCTTGCTGGAGCGTGGCGCGACGGTCGCGCTGAAGATCCTGTCGCCCGATATTCCGCACAAATCCGAAGTGGATGGCGTGCGCCTGAATCTGGCGACGCTGCCGGCGGTGCAGAGCGCGGCCAAGGCGATCCTTGCCCGTGCACGCCAGCTGCGGCCGGACGCGCGCATCGACGGCCTGCTGGTGCAACCGACCATCGTCCGCCCGAAGGCGCGCGAGATCATCGTCGGCATCGCCGACGACGCCACGTTTGGACCGGTGATCGTGGTCGGGCGCGGTGGCACGGCGGTGGAAGTGATCAACGACAAGGCACTGGCGCTGCCGCCGCTGGACCTGCGCCTGGCCCACGAGCTGATCGGCCAGACGCGGGCTTCGCGCATTCTCAAAGCCTATGGCGACGTGCCCGCCGCCGACGAGCGCGCACTGGCACTGGCGCTGGTCAAACTGGCGCAGCTGGCGGCGGACATTCCCGAAGTGCGCACGCTGGACATCAATCCCCTGCTGGTGGACAGCAAGGGCATCCTCGCGCTGGACGCGCGCGTTGCGGTTGCGCCGTCGCGCATCCTGCACAAGGGCCGTGGCCATCCACGCTTCGCCGTGTTCCCGTATCCGAAGGAATGGGAGCGCACCATCGAGCTGTCCGATGGCGGTCGCGCGTTCGTGCGCCCGGTGCGGCCGGAAGATGACGCGCTGTTCCGTGCGTTCTTCGCGCGTGTCAGCGACGAGGATCTGCGTCTGCGTTTCTTCCAGTCGGTGAAGCATTTCAGCCACGAGTTCATCGCCCGCCTGACCCAGCTGGACTACGCCCGCTCGATCGCATTGGTGGCGCTCGAACCGCGCAGCGGCGAAATGCTCGGCGCGGTGCGACTGCATGCCGATGCGGATTACCACCGTGGCGAGTACGGCATCCTGATCCGTTCGGATCTGAAGGGACACGGCATCGGCTGGCGCCTGATGGCGATCATGATCGAGTACGCCAAGTGGCTGGGCCTGGATGTGGTGGAAGGCCAGGTGCTGCGCGAGAACAGCACCATGCTGGCGATGTGCCAGAGCCTGGGCTTCAAGACCCGGCTGGACCCGGACGACCCGACGGTGATGATGGTGACGTTGCCGGTGCAGCAGGTGGAAGTGCCCGACGTCCCGCCGGTGGCGTGACCGTGACCGTAGCGCCGGGCCATGCCCGGCGGAACATCGGATTCAACGCAGCGGCTCGACCACCACCGCCGTGCCATAGCACAGCACTTCGGTCAGGCCGGTCATCACATCGGTGGCGTCGTAGCGCATGCCGATGACCGCGTTGGCACCCAGCTGCCGCGCATGCTTGACCATGTCACGATAGGTTTCCTCGCGCGCCTGCTCGCACAGCTCGGTGTAGATGGTGATGTTGCCGCCGAAGATCGTCTGGATGCCGCCAAGGAAGTTGCCCACGATCGAGCGCGAGCGCACGGTGATGCCGCGTACCACGCCCAGGTTGCGCGCGATGCGGTAGCCGGGCAGCTCGAAGGCGGTGGTCACCATCGAATCCTCGAAGCGCGCTGCGGACGTGGTCGGGGCACCGCTGTTGTAGGGGTCGGCCATGGGTGTCTGGTCGTGTTGTGGGTTTGAAGACGCCACAATACCCGCATGACCGACCGTATTCCCCTGCTCCTCCTCCCGGGCCTGCTCAACGACGCCGAACTCTGGCGCGCGCAGCTGGCCGACCTGGCCGATATCGCCGACTGCACCGTGGGCGACCAGACCCGCGGCGAGACCCTGCAGGCCGTTGCCGAGGAGGTACTGGCGCAGGCGCCGGAGCGGTTTGCGCTGGCCGGTTTCTCACTGGGCGGCTTCGTCGCCCAGCAGATCCTGCGCACCGCGCCGGAGCGGGTGCTGCAGCTGGCCCTGATCGACACCTCGATCCATGCCGACTCCCCGGAACGTGCCGAACAGCGCCGCAGCCAGCGCGCCAGCGTGCGCCTGCCCGGTAAATTCCACGGCTTTGGTGACGCGCTGATGCGCAGCTATATCGGCGCCTCGCGGCTGGACGACTACGTGCTGGTGCAGCGCGTGCGTGACATGACCGCACGGCTGGGTGCGGAGGTGTTCCTGCGCCAGAGCGCGCTGGAGCGCAGTGATGGCCACGATGTGCTGGCCGGCTACCGCGATCCGCTGCTGATCGTCTGTGGTGCGAACGACCGCATCACGCCGTTGGCGGTGAGCGAGGAGATGCACGCGCTGGTGCCGCATTCGCAGCTGGTGGTGGTGCCCGATTGCGGGCACCTGGCACCGATGGAGAAGCCGGACGAGGTGAGTGCGGCAATGCGCGGATGGTTGTTGCAGTACTGATGGATCCGCCGGGCATGGCCCGGCGCTACCCACCGTCATCCGGTAGCGCCGGGCCATGCCCGGCGGCCGTTCTTCAATCCCAGGCCGGTGCGATGCCTTCCGGATTGGCCAGGCGGTGGCCACGGTCCAGCTTGGCGATCTGCGCCATGTCGTCTTCGGTCAGGCGGATCGCGGCGGCTTCCAGGTTGCTGGCCAGGTTCTCGCGCTTGGTCGATGACGGAATGACCGCGTAATCCTGCTGAAGCGCCCATGCCAGCGCGATCTGTGCCGGGCTGGCCTGATGACGGCCGGCGATGGCCTGGATCACCGGGTCCTTGATCACCTCGCCGTAGGCCAGGCTCATGTAGGCAGTGACGCGGATCCCGTTGTCCTGCAGGAACTTCACCAGCAGGCGGTTCTGCAGGTAGGGGTGGATCTCGATCTGGTTGGTGGCGATGGCATCGGCGCCGAGGATCTCGATCGCCTTGCGGGTCTGGGCGATGGTGAAGTTGGAGATACCGATCTCCCGGGTCAGCCCCTGTGCCTTGGCCTCAGCCAGGGCAGGCAGGTATTCCTCCATCGGCGTATCGACCTTGTCGTTTGGTGACGGCCAGTGGATCAACGCCAGGTCGACATGGTCGGTGCGCAGCTTTTCCAGGCTGGTGCGCAGGCTGGCCAGCAGCGCATCGCGCTTGAACTCGGTGATCCACACCTTGGTGGTCAGGTAGATCTCGTCACGCGGCACGCCCGACTCGGCGATGGCCTGGCCGACCTCGGCTTCGTTGCCGTAGATCTGCGCGGTGTCGATGGCGCGGTAGCCGACGTCCAGCGCGTTGCGCACCGAGTCGATCACGGTCTGGTCTTTCAGGCGGAAGGTGCCGAGGCCGAAAGCGGGAACAGTCATGGAGAACTCCAAAGCGGGGGAAGGAGGTGATCGCAAAGGGTAGGGCAGGGGCCGTGTGCATGCCGGCAACGGTGCATTGCATGCATCAGTGCGCGCTCACCGCAATGCCTTCGGCGCGATCGTCGATACCGTCGCGACGGTCCAGGCGGCCGCTGAGAGCCGTCAGTGCGAACGCACCGACCACCACCAGCGCACCCAGCCACGGCGTATGCATCAGGCCGATGTGCTCGACCACCAGGCCGCCCAGCGACGCACCCAGCGCGATGCCGATGTTGAAGGCGGCGATGTTCAGGCCCGAAGCCACATCGGTCGCCTGCGGTGCGTAGCGCTGTGCCTGCTTGACCACGTACACCTGCAGGCCGGGCACGTTGCCGAACGCCACCGCGCCCAGTGCCAGCACGGTCAGCAGCATCAGCCAGGTGTTGTGGGCGGTGAAGGTCATGACCAGCAGCACGATGGCCAGCAGCGCGAAGATGCGCTTCAGCGCGGGAATCGGGCCCATGCGGTCGGCCATGCGGCCGCCCCACAGGTTGCCGATCGCCACCGACACGCCATACACCAGCAGCACCAGGCTGACCGCGTTGGCCGAGAAGCCGGTGACGTCCTGCAGGATCGGCGCCAGGTAGGTGAAGGACAGGAAGGTGCCGCCGTAGCCAAGCGCGGTGATGGCATACACCATCAGCAGGCGCGGCTGCGCAAGCACGCCCAGCTGCTGGCGGAAGGTGGCCGGCGCGCTCTGCGCCAGCCCGCGCGGCACGAACAGCAGGCTGCCCAGCAGCGCGATCACGCCCAGGCCGGCCACGGCCAGGAACGTGGCGCGCCAGCCCAGGTGCTGACCGATGAAGGTGCCCAGCGGCACGCCGGTCACCAGAGCTACGGTCAGGCCGGTGAACATGATGGCGATCGCGCTGGCGGCTTTCTCCTTCGGCACCACGGCGGTGGCGATGATCGAGCCGATGGAGAAGAACACGCCGTGTGCCAGGCCGGTGAGGATGCGGGCAACGATCAGCGAGGTGTAGCCCGGTGCCATCCATGCGATGACATTGCCGAGGGTGAACAGCACCATCAGCGCCACCAGCAGGGTCTTGCGCGGCACGCGGCCGGTAAGCGCGGTCAACACCGGCGCGCCGACGGCCACGCCCAGGGCATACAGGGAGACCAGCAGGCCGGCCGAGGGCAGGCTGACCTGCAGGTCGGCAGCGATGGTCGGGATCAGGCCGACGATGACGAATTCGGTGGTGCCGATGGCAAAGGCACCGAGGGTCAGCGCCAGCAGGGCGAGCGGAATGCCACGGATCATGACAGTGTCCAGAGGGAAGGAAGGCGCGCAGTGTGCGCGGCCGACCTTTGCCGAAAAACCGGTCTTCACGCCAATCACTCTTGCCGCGTGGTCAATAATGACGCCATGAAAACCACCCTCGACGAAATGCAGGCCTTCCTGGCGGTGATCGACAGCGGTTCGATCAGCGCGGCTGCCGAGCAGCTGGGGCAGACACCTTCGGGCGTGAGCCGCGCGCTGGGCCGTCTGGAGGACAAGCTGGGCACGACCCTGCTGACCCGCACCACCCGCCGCCTGCACCTGACCGCCGAGGGCGAGGCCTATCTGCGCCATGCGCGGGCGATCATCGATGCGGTGGAATCGGCCGAGGAACAGATGGCGGCGCGGCGCGAGCGTCCGGCTGGCCGGCTGCGGGTGGATGCAGCGATGCCGTTCGTGCTGCACGTGATCGCGCCGCTGGTCGCTGGTTACCGCGCGCGCTATCCGGACGTGCAGCTGGAGTTGAACAGTTCCGAGCGCTACATCGACCTGCTGGAACGGCGCACCGATCTGGCGATCCGTATCGGCCCGCTGGCCGATTCCACCCTGCATGCGCGGCCGCTGGGGCGCTGCCGGCTGCAGGTGCTGGCCAGCCCGGCCTATCTGGCCACGCGTGGCGAGCCGGCCAGCGTGGTGGCATTGGGTCAGCACACGCTGCTGGGGTTCAACGAGCCGGAGTCATTGAACCGTTGGCCGCTGCCGGGTGATGCCGAGGGGCAGCTGCTGGTGCGCCCGGACATCGCGGTGTCCAGCGGCGAGACCCTGCGCACGCTGGCGGTGGAGGGCGTGGGCATCACCTGCCTGTCCGACTTCGTGACCGAACGCGACCGCGCGGCCGGCACCCTGGTGCCGGTGCTGGCCGCGCAGACGCTGGATGTGTACCAGCCGATCCATGCGGTGTACTACCGCAACACGGCCGTATCGGCACGGATCAGCTCGTTCCTGGATTACCTGGGCGAGGCGATGGCCGCATCGGATTACCTGCGCTGATGGAGTGTCCGGGTTGCCGGCCAGCGGCCGGCACTACCGGGAATCGCACGCATGGTAGTGCCGGCCTCTGGCCGGCAACCCCCACACTGCCCGGTGGATCCGTCAGGCCGCGCGCGCCAGCGCACCCTTGCTCGCCGTCGCGGTTCCCAGATCAAACACATCCACCGCTTCGATCAGGCGATCCGCCTGCTGTTCCAGGCTGCGTGCCGCGGCGCTGGCTTCTTCCACCAGCGCGGCATTCTGCTGGGTGGTGCCATCCATCTGGATGATGGTCTGGCTGACCTGCTCGATGCCGGCCGACTGCTCCTGCGACGCAGCGGAGATCTCGGCCATGATGTCGGTCACGCGCTGCACCGACGCGACGATCTCGGCCATGGTGTCGCCGGCCTGGCGCACACGCTGCGTACCGTGGCCAACCTGTTCCACCGACGCCTCGATCAGCGATTTGATTTCCTTGGCCGCTGCCGCCGACCGCTGCGCCAGCGTACGCACTTCACTGGCGACCACCGCGAATCCACGGCCCTGCTCGCCTGCACGCGCCGCTTCCACCGCTGCATTCAGCGCCAGGATGTTGGTCTGGAACGCGATGCCGTCGATGACGCTGATGATGTCGGCGATCTGCCGCGACGAGCCTTCGATCGCATCCATCGTCGCCACGACCTGGCCGACCACTTCACCGCCGTGCGAGGCCACGCTGTGCGCACCGATCGCCAGCTGGTTGGCCTGCCGCGCGTGCTCGGCGTTCTGGCGCACGGTGGAGGTCAGTTCCTCCATCGACGCGGCGGTTTCTTCCAGGTTCGCCGCCTGTTGTTCGGTGCGGCGCGACAGGTCGTTGTTGCCGGCGGAAATTTCCGCAGCGGCGGTGTGGATGCTGCCGGAGGCGTGCTTGATGTCGCTGACGATCGTCGCCAGCTGTGCAGCGGTGGCGTTGGCATCCCCCGCAATGCGGGCGAACACGCCCTGGAAGTCGCCGTCCATACGCGCACCCAGGCGACCATCGGCAATGGCACGCAGCATGGCCGAGACCTCGCCCAGGTTCTGTTCGGTGGTCTGCATCAATCGGTTCAGGCCATCGACCATCGCGCGGAAATCATGCTCGAAGCGCGCACTGTCGCCGCGCTGGCTGAAGTCGCCCGCTGCCGCAGCTTCGGCCAGGCGGCGGATCTCGCCGTTGATCGCGCCCAAGTTGGATTTGACCGCATCCAGCGCCTCGGTGATGACGGCCTTCTCGCCGGGCAGGCGCTCCATGTCCAGGCTGAGATCGCCCACTGCATAGCGGCCCATGATCGTGATCGCGCGCATCTTCACCTGGATGTGCGCATCGACCAGGGTGTTGGTGTCGGCCACCATCGTGCCGTAGGCGCCGGGGAAGGCGCTGCTGTCCATGCGGTGGCTGATCGTGCCGGCGTCGTGTGCCCTGGCCATCGCGGTCTGCGCATCAAGCACGCCGCGCAGGGTGCTCTGCACGGCCTGCATCGCCTGTGCCAGGCGACCGATCTCGTCGCGGCTGCGCACCTGCACCACGTGGTCGAGGTCACCGGCGGCGACCGCACGCGCGGCCGCTTCCACCGCCAGCACCGGCTGCACCACAGCGCGCCGCAGCCACCAGCCAAGGGCGATCAGCAGCAGCACGGCGGCGCCGATGGTCAGCGCGGCGCACGCCACCAGCACCTGCCGGGAATCCTGCGAACGCGCGTTCACTGCAGCCTCGGCTACCTCGGTGGCACGCACGCTCAGGGCATCCAGCGCACTGGCCACCGGACGGTCCTTGCCACGCACCAGGGAATCGCCCACCGCCGGGTCGTAGCTGGCGTCAGCGAAGGCCTGCAGTGCGGCGTGGTAGTCCTGCTGCAACTGTGCGTGCAGGCCGGAAAACGCCTGCGCCAGTTCGCGCGTGCGCGCATCGGGGCTGGCGGCCAGGCCCGTGGCCAGTTCGGCAACGACGCGGCCTTCGTTGTCGAAGGCCTGCAGGTGATGCTGGCGCAGCGCGTCATCGTGGCCGCGCAGCAGCACGTTCTTCCACTCCTGTACCTGTCCGCGGAATTCGCGTTGCAGGCGCTCGGCGTCACGGCTGTGGGCAACCTCCGGCGGTACGTCGGTGGACAGCTTCAACCAGGCCGACGCCAGGCCCGCCAGGGCGCATACCAGGACAACAGCCAGACCAACAGAAACGGCACCGAGCAGCTTCGACTGCAGCCGCGGCGCATGGGAAGAGGCTTTCATGGGACGAGATCTCGGAAGGGGTGCGATGCGGTATCGACCGTCCTTTAGCGCTCTGAAGTGCGATGCGTGTCACATTCCCGTTCTGTTTAGTGATGTGAAGAATGTGTTTCATTGGACAAATGTGTCCATATGGAACGAAAGAAGACCCTCGACAGGTGGTTTAAATGTAACTATTGTTGTTACATGAAATCCGCGAATCCGCTTTCCGACGCTCTGCACGTGATGGCCCATCTGGTCGGCCAGCACGGGCCGCGAACCTCCGAACAGCTGGCGACCTGCCTGCCGACCCATCCGGTGGTGATCCGCCGCCTGCTGGCGCAGATGCACAAGGCCGGCCTGGTACGCAGCACGCGCGGCCACGGTGGCGGCAGCCAGCTCGCCCGCGATGCGGCGACGATCACCCTGCATGACGTCTACCAGGCCATCGGCGCGCCGCCGATGGTCCAGGTCGGTACCCGCGAAGGCAGGGGCGGCTGCCCGATCCAGCAGCTGGTCAACCAGGCCCTGCTGGAGAGTGCCCGCGAAGCGCAGCGCCTGCTCGAGCAGCGGCTGCAGGCAACCACCCTCGACCAGCTTGGCGCCGACTTCGCCCGCCATCTTGCCCATCATCGTTCCCTGGAAGGTCACCATGCATCCTGATGTCCTCATCGTCGGCGGCAGCTACGCCGGCATCGCCGCCGCACTGATCCTGGCGCGTGCGCGCCGGCCGGTCACGATCATCGATGCGGGTTCGCCGCGAAACCGCTTCGCCAGCCATTCGCACGGCGTGCCGGGCCTGGACGGCATCAGTGGCGCCGAATTGTTGAAGAACGCGCGCCAGCAACTGCTGGACTACCCGACCGTGCGTTGGCTGAATGCCGAAGCGGTGCAGGCCACGCTCCGCACCGAAGGTGTCGAGGTGCGTACCGCCGACGGCCAGGTACTGACCGCGCGCAAGCTGCTGCTGGCCACCGGTATCGCCGACCAGCTGCCCGATCTGCCCGGCCTGGCCGAGCGCTGGGGCAGCACCGTGCTGCACTGCCCGTACTGCCATGGTTATGAAGTGGGTGGCGGTTCGATCGGCCTGCTCGGCGGCCATCCGATGTCGGCCGGCAAGGCGCCGCTGTTCGCCGACTGGGGCAACGTCACCTTCTTCAGCCAGGGCCTGCCGATCAGTGACGAGGAGCTGGCCGCCATGCAGCAACGCGGCGTGCAGGTGGAAACCACGCCGGTGGTAGGTGTGCACGGCGAGCAGCCGACGTGGCTGGAAGTGGAACTTGCCGACGGTCGCCGTGTTGCCCAGCGTGCGCTGTTCGTGCCGGCCATGCAGCAGATGGCCACGCCGCTGGTGCAGCAGCTGGGTTGCGCGCTGGTGGAGAGTCCGCTGGGCGTGCTGGCCGAGGTGGACATGATGAAACAGACCTCGGTGCCGAACGTGTACGCCGCCGGTGATGCGACCACGGTCGGCAACATCACCCTGGCCATGGCAGAAGGCGTGCGCGCGGGCATCGGCATGCACCATGCGCTGGTGGCCGAGGACAGCCTGCCGCGCTGAGGCAAAGCATCCACGCATGGCGCGGATCCGTTGAAGGGTGCCGACGTTGGCCGGCACCCTCCGCCTTCAACCTTCCACGCTGGCCGCGTCCAGCTGCGCCACATCCTGCACGCTCAACGCCACGTTCGCCGCCGCCAGCAGGTCGTGCAGCTGCTCCACGCTGGTGGCACTGACGATCGGTGCGGTGATCGACGGCCGTGCGATCTGCCATGCCAGTGCGATCTGCGCGGCAGTAGCGTTGTGCTTGCTGGCCACGTCATCCAGTGCTTGCAGAATGCGCAGGCCGCGCGGGTTCAGGTAACGCTTGACCACGGTGGCGCCGCGCGCGGAACTCTTGCCGGCATCGTCCGGCGTGCGGTACTTGCCACTGAGGAAGCCGCTGGCCAGTGCGTAGTAGTTGATCACGCCGATCTGCTCGCGCTGCACCAGCGGTTCCAGTTCCTTCTCGTAGCCGGCGCGGTCGTACAGGTTGTACTCCGGCTGCAGGGTTTCATAGCGCGGCAGCCCGTAGTCGGTGGAGACCTTCAAGGCATCGGCCAGACGCGTGGCGCTGTAGTTGGACGCGCCGATCGCGCGCACCTTGCCCGCCTCGATCAGGCGACCGAACGCGGCCAGGGTCGCTTCCAGCGGCGTGGATTCATCGTCCTCGTGAGCCTGGTACAGATCGATCACCTCGGTCTGCAGGCGACGCAGCGAATCCTCCACCGCCGCATTGATGTTGTCCGGGGTGAGGCCGGGGCGCTCGGCCCATTTGGCCACCTTGGTCGCCAGCACCACCTTGTCGCGCTTGCCGCTGCGCGCGAACCACTTGCCCAGCAGCGTCTCCGACTCGCCACCCTGGTTGCCCGGCACCCACGCCGAGTACACGTCGGCGGTGTCGACCAGGTTGAAGCCGGCATCGACGAAGGCATCCAGCAGGGCGAAGCTGGCCTTCTCATCAGCGCTCCAGCCGAACACGTTGCCACCGAAGGCGAGCGGAGCTACATGCAGGCCTGAACGGCCCAGTTCGCGGTTTGCCGTCATGGGCACGGACTCCTTGGGGGAAGTCCTTCAGGATAGAACGCGATGTGTGACCGCGCTGCGGCGCTGACCACAAAACTGTGTTCCGCACCGCGCACGCGGCTAACGTTTTGTGAACACCTGCGGCGCGGCGGCTGCTAGTCTCGCCGCATCTTCCGCTGGAGTCGCCCCGATGATTGCTGCCTCATCCCTGCGTGGTTGCCGCCTGCTGCTTGCTTCGGCGCTGCTGGTTGCCGTTCCCGCATTCGCCGCGCCGGCCACGGTCGCACCGGCAAAGATCCAGGTGTCGCCCGCGATCGATGCCGCGGTGAAGGCCTCGACCCGCGACCCCGCCAACGTCAAGCGCGACGGTTTCCGTCATCCTGCGCAGACCTTGGGCTTCTTTGGCGTCGCGCCGGAAAAGACCGTCATCGAGATCACCCCGGGCAATGGCTGGTACTCGGAGATCCTGGCGCCGCTGCTGCGCGACAAGGGTCATTACATCGCTGCGGTGGTCGATCCGCAGGCCGTGGCTGAAGGTCGCGGCCGCGACTACCAGCAGCGCAGCCGCGACAGCCTGGAAAAGAAGTACGCCGCCGCACCGGCACAGTTCGACAAAACCGCAGTGGTTGCCTACGACCCGGCCAAGCCGGTGTTCGGTGCAGCCAACTCGGCCGATGTGGTGCTGACCTTCCGCAACGTGCACAACTGGCGCAAGGCCGGCCAGGCGCAGGGCATGTTCCAGGGCTTCTTCAACGTGCTCAAGCCGGGTGGCGTGCTCGGCGTGGTCGAGCACCGCGCCAAGGCCGACGTGGCCGACGCTGACGACACCGGTTATGTGGGCCAGCAGCAGGTGATCGCGATGGCCGAGGCCGCCGGTTTCAAGCTCGACGCGCGCACCGAGGTCAATGCCAACCCGCGCGATACCAAGGATCATCCGAATGGCGTGTGGACCCTGCCGCCGACCAACCAGCATGACAAGGCGGATGACGCCAAGTACCAGGCCATCGGTGAAAGTGACCGCATGACCCTGCGTTTCGTGAAGCCGTGACCCGGTAGCGCCGGACCATGCCCGGCGAGCACGCGGCGTGGCATGGGACAATGCCCTGCCCGCCGCCTGCCGTCCCCGCGATGCTGATTGCCTTCAACAAGCCGTTCAACGTGCTCTGCCAGTTCACCGACCGCAGCGTGCCGCCGCGGCCGACATTGGCCGGCTTCGGTTTGCCGCCGCGCGTCTACGCTGCCGGCCGCCTCGACCATGACAGTGAAGGCCTGCTGCTGCTGACCGACAACGGTACGTTGGCGCACAAGTTGACCGACCCGAAGCACAAGGCGGACAAGCTCTACTGGGTGCAGGTGGAAGGCACGCCCAGCGACGGGCAGCTGCAGCAGCTGCGCGATGGCGTGGTGCTCAATGACGGGCCGACGCTGCCGGCGAAAATCGAGCGCCTCGATCCTGCGCCTGAACTGTGGCCGCGCGATCCGCCGGTGCGCTTCCGCAAGACGGTGCCCGACAGCTGGCTGGCGATCACGATCCGCGAGGGGCGTAACCGCCAGGTGCGGCGGATGACCGCTGCGGTGAACCTGCCGACGCTGCGGCTGGTACGCGCTGCAATGGGGCCGTACCGGCTGGATGACCTGCAGCCCGGGCAGTGGCGGCAGATCGGCTGAAAAAAAGGCCGGAGGCCTTGCGGCGTCCGACCCTCGTGCAGCGTCATTGGGTCAGAGCCCTTCCTGCGGAAGGGTTCCGACCCCGGTCAATCAGGCGTCGCTGCCGATATCGCTGTGCTCGTCGACCACGGTGTCGTTGCGGCGATCGCGCGCGTTGATGCGCTGGGCCTGGCCGTTGACCACATGGCCGTTGGCGGCCTTCTTCTTCTGCTGCTTGCGGTACAGCGCATAGCCCAGCAGGCCTACGCCCACGGCAGCTGCCGCGATGGTCACCGCCGGATTGCGGCGGGCGAACTTGGTGGCGACCTTGCCGCCGGTCTTCACCGCGCCAAGGGCGGCACCGGTCTTGATCCAGTCGCTGGCCTGCGGGCCGAGGTGACGCAGGCTGCCGCCCGCGCTCTTCAGGCCATCGCCTGCGGTATGGGCCAGGTCGAGGGCGCGCTCCAGGGCGCGGTCGGTGATTACGGTCAGCTTGCTCATGCGGGGGTGTCCTTGCCTCGGGTCGAAGTCCAGTGTCGCCTGTTGCCCGTAAACGGTATGTCAGTCAGGCGGGCGCGTGGTGTGACTCTACCGCAGCCATTCAGGAACGGGCGGGGTGTCGGCGCGCATTACGTCCCGCGCGGCTTGGCCCGGTGGGTCGCGGTAGCCGTCCAAGGGTCGTCCGGCCACGGGTGGCGCGGGTAACGGCCCTTCATCTCTTTCTTCACCTCGGCGTAGGTGTTTTCCCAGAAATTGCGCAGATCCTGGGTGACCTGCAACGGCCGGCCACCCGGCGACAGCAGGTGCAGGGTCAGCGGCACCCGGCCATCGGCGATGCGTGGCGTATCGGCCAGGCCGAACAACTCCTGCAGCTTCACCGCCAGCACCGGCGGCAACGGCTCGCCGCTTTCGCCGTCCAGCGCGTAGCTGATCGGCCGCTCCAGCCCTGACGGCACGGTGATCCGGGTGGGCGCGTGGCGCTCGACCAGCTGCCGTTGCGACCATTCCAGTGCCGACTTCAGCGCTTCGCCGAAACTGGCCTCGTCCAGTGCATCCAGCCGTGCCCTGCCCGCGAACGCCGGCTGCAGCCACTGCGCACGGTTGGCCAGCAATGCGGCATCACTGCAGTCGGGCAGGCCCAGCTCCGGCATCCAGCGCCGCAGCGATTCCACCCGTGCCTGCCACTGGCGCAGACCGTCGGTCCATGGCAATGCCTGCAGGCCAAGCTCGGCAACGGCGTCGGTCAGTGCCTGCGCCGCCAGCTGCGGATCAACCCGGCCAGCCGAACGGCTGTCCATCACGATGCGGTCGAAGTGTGTTTCGCGCAGCGCGACCAGGGCGCGGCGGGTGTCATCCCAGCGCACCGCGTCTTCGGTTACGAAGCGCTCGGGCCAGTGCCTGCGCAGATAGCCTTCATCCACCGGTGCGGCGCGCAGCAGCAGCGCGTCGCGCGCCTCGAAGCGCAGTTCGCTGGCCACCAGCCACGGTTCGCCCCGCAGGTCGCTCAGTTCATGCAGGCGGGCGCTGCGGCCGTTGGCCAGCAGGTAACGCAGCGGGTCGTTCGGATGCTGGAAGGCAATGCGGTCGGGGAAGGCATGGGCCAGCAGGTCGCCCAGTTCGTGGGCCTCGATGCTGGCGGGCGGTGTAGCGTCACAACGCAGGCGACGGCGCCACTGTTTGGCAGCGGCATCGATGGCGGCCAGGCCACTGCGATTGGCATCGGCCGGCGCACGGCCGTTGCGGAAGGCCGCCAGTGCGCGCCAGCGTGCGGCCAGTGCATCACCGCCCTGGCGCAATGGGTCACGAGCTTCCAGCAATGCCGCCAGATCGGCGGCCAACGCCTGCGCGCGGGCATCAGCTGCGGCCAGCAGCATCGCGGCCATCCGCGGATGGGTGCCCAGCGCCAGCACGCGACGGCCGAGTGCAGTGATCGCGCCGCTGCTCGACAACGCGCCCAGGCGCTGCAGCAGTTCGCGTGCGGCGGCCATCGGCCCGCTCGGTGGCGGGTCAAGGAAGCGCAGGTCGCTGCTGCCCCAGGCGGCCAGTTCCAGCGCAAGGCCGGCCAGTTCAATCTGGTCGATCTCGGCGCGACGCTGCGGTTCCAGCCGCTGCGACTGCGGCCACAGCCGCCAGGCCACGCCCTCGGCCACGCGCCCGGCACGGCCGGCACGCTGGTCGGCCGAGGCCTGCGCAATGGCGACCACGTCCAGGCGGGTGAATCCACTGTTGGGGTCGTAGCGCGGCTCGCGCGCCTGGCCGCTGTCGATCACCACGCGCACGCCGGGCAGGGTCACCGAGGATTCGGCGACGTTGGTGGCCAGCACCACGCGGCGGCGGCCGTCGCTGGCGGCCTGCAGCACGCGTGCCTGCTGTTCCACCGGCAGTTCACCGTGCAGGGCCAATACGTCCACCGCAGCGCCAGCAAGGCTGTCCTGCAGGCCTGCCTGCACGCGCGCGATCTCACGTTGGCCGGGCAGGAACACCAGCAGGTCACCGGGGTGCTCGGCCAGCGCCTGCTGTACCGCGCGCCGCACCTGCAGTTCCAGCGCCTCGTCACGCCGGGCAGGGAAGTGGCTGATCGCCACCGGATAGCTGCGGCCTTCGCTGCTCAGTCGTGGTGCATCGAGGAAGCGCGCCAGGCGTTCGCCATCGAGCGTCGCCGACATCACCAGCAACCGCAGGTCATCGCGCAGCTGCGACTGCACGTCCAGCGCCAGCGCCAGGCCCAGGTCGCCACTGAGGTGGCGCTCGTGGAATTCATCGAACAGGATCGCACCCACGGTTTCCAGCATTGGATCGTCCTGCAGCATCCGGGTCAGGATGCCCTCGGTGACGACCTCGATGCGCGTGCGCGCCGATACCTTGTTCTCGAAGCGGATGCGGTAGCCGACGATGCCGCCGACCTCCTCACCGAGCTGGCGCGCCATGAACATCGCGGCACTGCGCGCGGCCACCCGGCGTGGTTCCAGCAGGATGATCCTGCGACCCTCCAGCCACGGCGCATCCAGCAGCGCCAACGGCACCTGGGTGGTCTTGCCCGCGCCAGGCGGGGCTTCCAGCACCAGCCGCGGGTGCACGGCCAGGTGCTGCTGGATCTGCGGCAGCAGCGGAGAGATGGGGAATTGCGGGGCGTTCATCTGCAAAGGATAAGGGGCCATGGCGGGCACGGGTACAATGCGCGGGTTTTCCTGCCTCTGCTGCCCCCATGCATCTGATCGATATCGGCGCCAACCTGACCCACGACTCCTTCGACCGCGACCGCGACGCCGTGCTGGGCCGCGCACGCCAGGCCGGTGTGGTGCAGATGATCATCACCGGTGCCAGCCGCGAGCATTCGCCGCTGGCCCTGCAGCTGGCGCAGCAGCACCCGGGCTTCCTGTACGCCACTGCCGGCGTGCACCCGCACCACGCGGTGGAGTACACCGACGAGTGCGATGCGGAGATGCGCGCACTGCACGCCCATGCCGAAGTGGTGGCGGTGGGAGAGTGCGGGCTGGACTACTTCCGTGATTTCTCGCCGCGCCCGGCGCAGCATCGCGCGTTCGAGCGCCAGCTGCAGCTGGCCGCAGACAATGGCAAGCCGCTGTTCCTGCACCAGCGCGACGCGCATGCCGATTTCATGGCGCAGATGAAGAATTTCGAAGGCCGCATCGGTCCGGCCGTGGTGCACTGCTTCACCGGCGAGCGCCAGGAGCTGTTCGATTATCTCGACCAGGACTGGTACATCGGCATCACCGGCTGGCTGTGCGACGAGCGACGCGGTGGCCACCTGCGCGAGCTGGTGAAGAACATTCCGGCCAACCGGTTGATGATCGAGACCGACGCACCGTACCTGCTGCCGCGCACCTTGAAGCCGATGCCGAAGGATCGCCGCAACGAACCGGTGTTCCTGTCGCACATCGTGGAAGAGCTGGCGCGGGACCGTGGCGAGGATGTGCAGACCACGGCGGCAAACGCCACGGCTGCCACGCGTGCGTTCTTCCGGTTGCCGGACGCCGCCTGATCGGCAAACGGTAGTGCCGGCCGCTGGCCGGATCCGGTAGCGCCGGGCCATGCCCGGCGAGCGAAGCGGCAATATCCGTCAGCCGGGAGTGCCCGGATCCGGTAGCGCCGGGCCATGCCCGGCGAGCGAAGCGGCAATATCCGTCAGCCCTTCCCGATACGTTGGAAACCGCGGCGTCCAGCCCAGCGCGTCGCGCGTGCTGCGGCTGTCGATGCGCTTGCTGCTCTGGTAGAAGCGCCGCAATGTCGCGCTCACTGATGGATCGTCCCAGGCCACCGCGGGCGGCAGGGTAAATCCCCCCAGCTGTGCGGCGAAGGCCAGTACATCCTGCGGCGGCGCCGGTTGGTCATCGCTCGGCAGATACAGCGCATTGGTCGCGGGGCGTTGCATCGCAGTGATCACCACCGCAGCCAGGTCGTCCACGTGCAGGCGATTAAACACCAGCCCTGGCCGCACCACGTGCCGCGCGCGGCCCTGCGCCAGCTGCAGCAGCGCGTTGCGCCCGGGTCCGTAGAGGCCCGGCAGGCGGAACATCGCCGAGGCGATACCGCGCGCATCCGCCAGTGCACGCCATTGCGTTTCGGCGAGGCGACGCTGCATGCCTGCCGGCCCGGTGGCATCGGCCACGCTGTGCTCATTGATCCAGCCACCGTCGCGGTCGCCGTAGACCGAGGTCGATGACAGGTAACCGAGCCAACGCAGTGAACTGCTGTCGCGCAACGCGGCACGCAGCAGGCGCAGCGCCGGGTCGCCCTCGGCATCGGGAGGAACGCTGCACAGCACTGCGTCGGCATGGGCAATCGCAGCGACCAGGCTCGGGGCAAGCACGGCGTCGGCACGCAGCTGATGACGCAGCAGGCCATCGTCAGGTGCCGACGCCGGATCGCGCACCGTGCCTTCCACGTGTACGCCCTGGGCCTGAAGGCGCGCGGCCAACACGCGGCCACTCCAGCCCATGCCGAGGATCAGTACGCGCTTCGGCAACGGGCCAGGCATGTTCATCGGATCACACCGCGCGCTGGGCCTGGTAGGCCTGCAGGCTGCTGTAGGCGACCTGCAGCAGCAACGCTTCCTGGCCCGCGGCGCGCGCACGCGCCAGCATGTCGCCGACGATCTGGGCCGCTTCCACCTGCTGGCCTGCTTCCAGATCGCGCAGCATCGACGCCTTCAACGCCGAACCGGCCTGGGTGAGGGTGCCACGCGCGGTGTCCTGCGCCGCCTGCGGCACCGGCTCACCCGCTGCTTCGGCCACCGCAAGGCATTCGTCATAGAGCCCACGCACGATGGCGTCGCCGTCGTCGGTGGCCACGATCGTGCCGATGTCCGCACGCAGCAGGCAGGTGGCCGCCGCCAGCGCGGTGAGGAACGTGTACTTGATCCACTGTTCCTGGCCGATGTGCTCACTGGCCAGATGATCGAGATTGGCCTGCGCACACGCTGCTGCGAACGCCTGCACGCGCGCGGAGATCGCACCGCCATCGCGTTCGCCGAAGGTCAGCTTGGCCGGCTTGCCCAGGTGCAGCACGGCGCCATCAGGCGCCTTGGTCGCACTGATGAAGCACAGCCCGCCGAGCACGGCGTCACGACCGAAGCGCGCGTCGAGCGCGTTGTAGTGATGCAGGCCGTTGAGGATCGGCAGCACGGTGGTACCCGCGCCCACCGCCGGGGCGATGGCATCGATCGAGCTGTCCAGGTCGTAGGCCTTGCAGCTGAGGATCACCAGATCGAACGGCTTGTCCGCAGCCAGCGCAGGCAGGGCATCTGCGGTGACGTGCTGCACCGGGAACGTGGCATCGCCCACCGGGCTGCGCAGCACCAGGCCATCACGATCCAGCTGCGCGGCGCGCGCGGGGCGCACGAGGAAGGTCACGTCCACGCCAGCCTGGGCCAGGCGACCACCGAAGTAACCGCCGGTACCGCCGGCGCCGAGGATCAGGATACGCATTGAACGCTCACTGCAGTTGGGGGATTCACTGCAGCGATTGTGCCGGAGTTTGCGGCCAACGGCTGAGCCCCTCGTGGTGGTTTGAAGCGCAAGCTGTGTTTGGGTCGGGCGGGGTGGGCTCACGGGGGACGCCGCAAGTACGTCCGTGTAGGCTTGGCCGCGCCATCCATGGCGCGGACACCCCCGCGAGCCCACCCCGCCCGACCCCTGACGGTTTCCGTGTGCGTCCACCACGGAAAACAAAGAAGAAAATCAAAAGCAACAGCGGGTCGCTTCGCTCGTTCCTCGCGATCATCTTTCCGATGGATCTATATCCATCAGCTCACAAACGAAAAGAGCCGAGCAGATGCTCGGCTCCATCGCGAATGCTTCATCCACGCATGGCGTGGATCTACTGTGTCGACCAGGGTCGACACCCACCAACAGCAGCACAGACACCGTTCCGACAGCAGCGAAAAACTGTCGAAGGCGGGGTGGGTCCGGTTGCGGGGGTGTCCGCGGCATGGATGCCGCGGCCAAGCCCCCAGGGATGGGTTTACGGCGTCCCCCGCAACCGGACCCACCCCGCCATCCCACGGATAGTCCGCGTTTGACGTTGCTGTTGCTGTTGCCGGCCAGCGGCCGGCACTACCTACCACTGCGGGTGCAGGGCCGCAGGCCCTGCAGAACAGCCTCAGCTGCGCATGCCCACGCCACGGCGCAACAACCACAGCGCCAGCGCCGTCAGCACCACCACGAAACCGATCATCAGCGCATACGCCACCACCACCGGCACATCGCTGCTGCCCAGCAGGCCATAGCGGAACGCGTTGACCATGTAGAAGATCGGGTTCGCGTGCGTGGCCGCCTCCGCCCATGGCGGCAGCAGCTCCACCGAATAGAACACGCCGCCCAGGTAGGTCAGCGGAGTCAGGATGAAGGTCGGCACGATCGCCACGTCATCGAACTTCTTCGCATACACCGCGTTGATGAAGCCGGCCAGCGAGAAGATCGTCGCGCCCAGGATCACCGTGGTCAGCGTCACCAGCGGATGCGGGATGCGCACCGGAGTGAAGAACATCGCGATGATCAGCACGATCACGCCCACCATCAGGCCGCGCAGCACCGCACCGGCCACGTAGCCCCACAGGATCACCCAGTTCGGCATCGGGCTGACCAGCAGCTCTTCCACGTGGCGGCCGAACTTGGCGCCGAAGAACGAGGAGCTGATGTTGCCGTAGCTGTTCTGGATCACGCTCATCATCACCAGGCCCGGCACGATGAACTGCATGTAGGTGTAGCCGCCCATGTCGCCCACGCGCGAACCGATCAGGCCGCCGAAGATCAGGAAGTACAGGGTCATGGTGATCGCCGGCGGTACCAGGGTCTGGCCCCAGATGCGCATGATGCGGGCGACTTCGCGGCGCACGATGGTCATCAGTGCGATGCGGTTGCGCTGGCCGTCGGTCAGGACCGGGGTCGGGGTGCTGCTCATGCGGACGTCTCCTGGTTGCCGGTGAGGCGCACGAACAGTTCCTCCAGGCGGTTGCTCTTGGTACGCATCGAGCGCACGCGGATGCCCGCCGCGTTCAGTGCCTCGAACACGCGGTTGAGGTCCATCGCACGTGGCATGTCGATGTCCAGCGTATGGCCGTCGGTGGCGGTCAGGGTTGCCCCCTCGATCACCGGCAACTGGGCGGGCAGGGTGCCGTCGATGTCCAGCAGGAAGCCTTCCACGTCAAGCTTGGCCAGCAGTTCGCGCATCGGGCCCTGGGTGACGATCTGGCCGTGGTCGATGATGGCCAGGTTGCGGCACAGGTGCTCGGCCTCTTCCAGGTAGTGGGTGGTGAGGATGATCGTGGTGCCGGCGGCGTTGATCTCCTTCAGCACCCGCCACATGTCGCGGCGGATCTCGATGTCCACGCCAGCGGTCGGTTCGTCCAGGATCAGCAGGCGCGGCCGGGTCATCATCGCGCGGGCGATCATCAGCCGGCGCTTCATGCCACCTGACAGGGTGCGGCTCATCACCTGCGCCTTCTCCCACAGGTGGGCGCGCTTGAGCTCGACTTCGGCCATCTGCTCGGCTTCGGCGCGCGGCACGCCGTAGAAGCCGGCGTAGTTCACCAGGATGTCGAAGGGCTTTTCAAACAGGTTGAAGTTGATCTCCTGCGGCACGAGTCCGATCAGGCGCATGGTGGCGCTGCGGTTGCGCACCAGGTCGCTGCCGAACACTTCCACCTGGCCCTCGCTGAGGTTGACCAGGGAACTGATGATGCCGATCAGGGTGGACTTGCCGGCACCGTTCGGGCCCAGCAGGGCGAAGAAGTCGCCCGGGGCCACTTCCAGCGAGACCCCTTTCAGGGCCTGGGTGCCGTTGTCATAGGTTTTACGCAGGTCGCGCACGCGCAGGGCGGGCGCCGTATCGTTCAGGGAAGCCAAGCTCGAAGCCTTCGCGCCCATGGGCTGGCGCTGGAGAGGGGCGGGGAAGGTCTATTATAGAAGACCCCGAGGGCTTGCCCCGGCTACACACTGTCCCGAAAAGTCGTGCCTGTCCAATTCCCCATCAAACTGGTCGACCGCCGCATGCTGGCGCCCTCCATCGGCCATTACCAGTTCGTGCGTGACGACGGCCAGCCGCTGGATTTCCAGCCCGGCCAGTTCATCCAGGTCCATTTCAGCTACGCCGATGGCACCGAAACCAAGCGCAGCTATTCGCTGGCGACCATCCACGACCACGCGCTGGGGCCAGGCGAGGCGGTGGATATCGCGGTCAGCTTCGTACCCGGTGGCGCCGCCACGGCGCTGTTCGAGGCGCTGGACATCGGCGGCCAGGTCAGCGCGTCCGGTCCCTACGGTCGGTTCTGCCTGAACCCGGGCGACCACAACGGCCGCTACCTGCTGATCGCCACCGGTACCGGCGTCACCCCGTACCGCTCGATGCTGCCGTTGCTGGCAACGGCGATGGCCGAGCGTGGCGTGCAGGTGGTCCTGCTGCAGGGCGCCCGCAGCCCGGGGGAACTGCTGTACAGCGAAGACTTCTACAGCTTCGCCGAAAGGTACCCGAACTTCCGTTATGTGCCTTGCCTGTCGCGGGAACTGCCGGCCGAGCCGCACCCGGACGTACACCATGGCTATGTGCAGCAGGCGCTGGCGGCGTTCACGCCGGACCCGGCCACCGACATCGCCTACCTGTGCGGCAACCCGGACATGGTCGACGCCTGCGCCGAAGCGCTGAAGGCGGCGGGCCTGGGTAATCCGCAGATCCGCCGCGAGAAGTACGTCAGCAGCAAGTAGTGCCGGCCGCTGGCCGGCAACCCCGCACACCGGAGGCGGCATCACGCCGCCCCCGGGACCATGCCTCAGTACGGCACCCACGCATCGCGCCAGGCCGAACCCACGCCCGGCCGGTAGGCCTCGGCGTTGACGTTGCACCACGCGCCTTCCGGGAACGGGCGGCAGGCGTACAGCTTGCCGTCGGTGCCCTTCACCACGGTCTCGCCGGGCTTGTAGCTGCCAAGTCCGGCCGGGTACACGAAGTCGTAGTCGCCACCCGGCGGTGGATCCACAGGATCGACCGGATCCGGAACGCGTGTGTCGAGCTGGAACCGATGACCCGGCTTCAGATAGACGCGGTTCTCGGTGGCCGAGGCGATCGGCCTGATCACACCATTGTCCATCACACCAACGCGCGCCTGCTGTGCACTGGCGTTGACCGCATGGGCCAGAGCCAGCGGCCACTGGTTCGCCGCAGTCTGGCCGGCGGCCAGGGTGATCTCCGGGCGCTCCAGATCGTTGCCTTGGGCGTTGAACACGCGCAGGGTCAGGGTGGTGCCCACTTCCAGCGCGCCGCGGGCGGTGACCGGACCGGCATCCTGCCATTGCGCTGGCGGCTCGACGCCGCCGCCTCCCTCGAAACGCACGTCCATGCAGGTATAGAAGGCCTCGGCCGAATCCGAGCGCTGCCAGGTGTTGTAGATCAGGTGCTGGCCGCTGCGCTGGGGCAGTGGGCAGTCCAGCTTGTAGACACCGCCCGCGGACAGCGGGACGTCGCCCAGCGTGCAGAACTCCTGCAGGTCGGCCCAGCGCAGCGGGCTGCCCGGCTGCCAGCCATCGCGGGTGACGTAGAACTTCCATTCGCGGGTGGCATGCGGGGCGGAGGCAAGAAATTCAAAGGTGTAACGGCCGTTGCCATCGGCGCGGATCGGCGTGGTCGACCAATCGGACCGGTCCAGATCCAGGCCGCGGTACTTGCTGTTGCCACCGCTGCACAGCTCGCCGTCGGGAACGACTGCCTGGTGGTTGCCATTGGCATTGGCCTGGTTGATGCCGGCCCAGTCGTAGAAGGGCTGTGCGCCGCCGATGTCCTTGGCCGCAGCACAGGCGGGGTTGGTCGGCTGCTCTGGATTGCCCTGGTAGCAGGCGTACACCCGGCTGGTGGGTTTGGACATGGTGCCGTGTGCCAGCGCGCTGGCAGAGGCGCCCAGGCTGGCGATGGCAGCCACCGCGAGAGCAAGTCGATTGAGCGGTTGCATGATGGGGTCCTGTGGACGGTGGAAGGTCCAGTGAGTCTCCACACGATGCACAGCGCCAACCATTCAACGATTCCGAAAAGCTGCAGGCTGCGACGGGATGTGCAGTGCCTGCGCGAACGGGTTAACACTTCAAGCCGGACCCGCAGGCCTGCCTCTGCCCCATTGCAGAAGCGGGGCGGCACGCGCGCGCCGCCCCCGCTCAGTCACTCAGTCACTCAGTACGGCACCCAGGCATCGCGCCAGGCCGAACCCACACCCGGCCGGTACGCCTCGGCATTGACGTTGCACCACGCGCCTTCCGGGAACGGGCGGCAGGCGTACAGCTTGCCGTCGCTGCTCTTCACCACGGTCTGCCCGGGCACGTAGCTGCCGATACCGGCCGGATACACATGGTCGAAATCACCGCCGGGTGACGGCGTACCCGGATCTGGCACCTTGGTGTCCAGCTGGAAGCGATTGCCATCCTTCAGGTACACGCGGTTGTCGGTGGCCGAGGCGGTGGGCGTGATCGCGCCGTTGCTGAGTACGCCGACGCGCGCGTGCTGGGCACTGGCGTTGACCTTGCGCGCAAGCGCCAATGGCCACTGCGCCGGCGTGGTCTGGCCTGCGGCCAAGGTGGCTTCAACGCGTTCCACGTCGTTGCCGTTGGCATTGAACACACGCAGCGCCAGGGTGGTGCCCACCGGCAGCTCGGTACGTGCAGTCACCGGCCCGGCATCCTGCCACTGCGGCACCGGCGTGGTACCGCCGCCGCCTTCAAAGCGCACGTCCATGCAGGTATAGAACGCTTCGGTGGAATCGGCGCGCTGCCAGGTGTTGTAGATCACATGCTGGCCGCTGCGCTGCGGCAGCGTGCACTGCAGCTTGTAGGTGCCATCGGCCGACAGCGGCGTGTTGCCCAGCGAGCAGAATTCCTGCAGATCGGCCCAGCGCAGCGGGCTGCCCGGTTGCCAGCCGGCGCGGGTGACGAAGAACTTCCAGTCGCGCGTGGCGTGCGGGGCGGTCGCCTTGAACACGAAGGTGAACCTGCCGTTCGCATCGGGCTGGATCGGTGTGGTCTGCCAGTCGCTGCGCTCCAGGTCCAGGCCGCGGAAGGTCGGGTTGTTGCCGCTGCACAGCTTGCCGTCGGGCACCACGGCCTGGTGGTTGCCGTTGGCGTTGGCCTGGTTGATGCCGTTCCAGTCGTAGAACGCCTGCGAGCCGGCCACTGCCTTGGCGGCCGCGCACGCCGGGTTGGTGGGGTTCTCCGGGTTGCCCTGGAAGCAGGCATAGACGCGGCTGACCGGGGTGATCATCGTGCCGTGTGCAGCGGCGTTGCCGGCAACGCCAACACCGGCGCCAACGAAGACGGTGGCCAACAGCAATGGGGTGTATCGCAGAGACATGGCGCATCCTTGTGGTCGTCGAAGGGAGCGGTGACCGCAGCACCCACGCCGTATCGGGCGACGGACGATGAGCGGTACCGCCGCGAGTATCGAGCTGCAATACGCAGTGGGAAACCACGTCAATGCCGATCCGTGACTACGTGTGTGAAGCCCTTCCCGCAGGCTTCACGCCACACTGAACGAACACGCTGGCGGTCACGCCTGCGGCGCGGCGACGATCACGTTCCCGTGCAACGTCATTGCCGCGGGGGGCCGACCCGATTCACCTGGCACGAAAAGCATCCATGTCCTGCGTTGTGCAGCTGCACGAAGGCCACCGTTGTATCGGCGAACAGCCGGTCCAGGTGCGTGGCAACCTCGGTGCCCTGGCAGACCAGGCCGCTCAGCATGAAGTCCGCGCTGTCATAGGCGCGCACCGAGATCAGCCGCCGCTGCACGTAGGCAGGTACCACGCCCGCTGGCAGCACGCAGCGGGTTGCACCGCGCTGCACGAAGATCGGGCCCGAGGCGCGGTATGGCGAATGCGTGGCCAGGTGTGTGTAGGGCAGCAGAAGCAGTTCTGCACCGGCAGGCGCGTCGGTCAGGCTGACCCTGCAGGGGTAGCCGCCGCTGTCGCCGGCGCGCCGGCGCACGATTCCCCGCGCGGCCAGCGCATCGTCGCTGGATTCGAAAAGCGTCTCGAACGGCTGGTGGTCGATGCCACTGAGTTGCCACGGATGCATGGAGTGTCTCCTGGTTCTGCGCGCATTCTGCCGGTGCCACGGGCCGCCTGCTCGCCATTTTCCGCCACCTGATCGCGCTGGCCGATACCGCCCTGTACCGGGCAAAGGCCGAGGGTCGCAACCGTCTGGTGGCCGTGCCGACGCCGGCCCAGGACATCCGCCTGTCGCCGCCAGCGTCCGGCGCGTGTAAGTTGGGTCACATTCGATTGGTCACATCTGCCGCGGCACACCGTCGTGGTGGACAGGAACATCCCCAGGGGAATCACGCACGATGCAAAGACACCATTTCGCGCGGGCCGGGTTGCTGGCCAGCATGCTGATTGCCGGCTGCAGTGCACCGCCGCAGGCAGGGTCCGACGGCGCGGGCGATACACCCAGCCGCCGCTACGGCCAGATCGATTTCCGCCCCTGCACGCTGGCCACCGAAGGCGCCAATGCCAACGTCGAGGCGCAGTGCGCGACGTTCCAGGTGCCCGAAGACCGGAGCAGGCCGGATGGCCGCAGGATCGATCTGCGCGTGGCCTGGCTGGAGTCGGGCAACAGCGGTTCGGGCCTGCCGGACCCGGTGTTCTTCCTGGCCGGCGGACCTGGCCAGGCGGCCAGCGAGGTGGCCGTCATCGTCGATACGGCACTGCGCCAGGTGCGCAAGCAGCGCGACATTTTCCTGATCGACCAGCGCGGCACCGGCGGCTCCAATCCGCTCAGCTGCCTGGGCGCGGACGGCAAGGAGCTGCCGATGGATGAAGACGCTGCGCCCAGCGAGGCGCTGCTGCGCGAGTACGCCGAGCGCTGCGCTGCGTCGCTGAAGGGCCGTGCCGACCCGCGCTTCTATACCACCGCCGAAGCCATCGCCGATCTGGACGCGGTACGCCAGGCGCTGGGCGCCAACACGCTGAACCTGGTCGGTGGCTCGTACGGCACCCGCGTTGCCCAGCGCTACGCGGCCGCGTACCCGCAGCACACCCGCAGCATCGTGATCGATGGCGTGGTACCGAACGAGCTGGTGGTCGGCGGCGATTTCGCCACGACCTTCGACAACGCGATCACCCTGCAGTCCGAGCAGTGCCGCAGGGATGCTGTCTGCAGCAAGCGCTTCCCGGTCGACACCCGTGCGCAGCTGCGCAGCGTGGTGGAAACCCTGCGCCGCGCGCCGGTCACGGTCGACTACCGCGACCCCGGCACCAACGCACCGCGGCAGGAGGTGCTGACCCCGGACAGCGTGGTCGGCCTGGCGTTCGCCTTCTCCTACGTACCGCAGTACTCCTCGCTGTTGCCGCTGGTGCTGGATGAAGCGGCACAGGGGCGCTATGCACCACTGGCGTCGCTGGCGCGCGGTGCGACCCGCAGCATGGATTTCCAGATCAACCGCGGCATGCAGTGGTCGGTGATCTGCAGTGAAGATGCTCCGCGCTACCAGCCGCCGGTCGAAAGCAGCGACAGCCTGGTCGGCGCGGAAGTGGCGCGCGCGTTCTTCGCCGCCTGTCCGGTGTGGCCGCACCAACCGGCTGCGGCGGCTGCGGCAGTGCCGCTGAACAGCGACCTGCCAGTGCTGCTGCTGTCCGGCGAACTGGACCCGGTGACGCCGCCGCGTTACGCCGAACAGGTGCTCAAGGGCCTGCCGAAGGGACGCGCGCTGGTTGCCCGCGGCCAAGGCCACGGCACCCTCACCGCCGGCTGCATGCCACGCCTGCTCGGCCAGTTCATCGACACCACCGATGCCAAGGCGCTGGATGCCAGCTGCCTGGACACGCTGAGCTACGTGCCGGCGTTCACCTCGTTCAACGGATGGGCCCCATGATCGTCGCCGACAACCTGCACAAGGCCTTCAATACCCGCACCGGTCGCATCCAGGCGGTGGCCGATGTCGGCTTCCGCGCCGAGGATGGCCGCATCACCGGCCTGCTCGGGCCGAACGGCGCCGGCAAGACCACCACCATGCGCATGCTGTACACGCTGATGACGCCCGATGAAGGCAGCATCACCGTCGATGGCATCGACGCAGCCCGCGATCCGGTGGAAGTGCGTCGCCACCTCGGCGTGCTGCCGGATGCACGTGGCGTCTACAAGCGGCTGACCGCACGCGAGAACATCGCCTACTTCGGCGAGCTGCATGGCCTGTCGGCGTCGCGCATCCGCGAACGCATCGAAGTGCTGTCCCATGCGCTGGACATGGCCGACATCCTCGATCGGCAGACCGATGGCTTCTCGCAGGGCCAGCGCACCAAGACCGCCATTGCCCGCGCGCTGGTGCACGACCCGCGCAACGTGATCCTTGATGAGCCCACCAACGGCCTGGACGTGATGACCACCCGCGCGCTGCGCCGCTTCCTGCTGGGCCTGCGCGAGGAAGGGCGCTGCGTGATCCTGTCCAGCCACATCATGCAGGAGGTCGGTGCGCTGTGTGACCACATCGTGATCATCGCCAAGGGTACGGTGATGGCCGCCGGCAGTGCCGATGAACTGCGCGCGCAGTCCGGCGAGCCCAACCTGGAAGATGCGTTCGTGAAACTGATCGGCAGCGAAGAGGGCCTGCACGCATGAGCATGATGTCGACCCTGATGACGGTGATGCGCAAGGAACTGCGCGACCTCTCGCGTGACCGCCGCACACTGCTGCTGACCCTGCTGTTCGGCCCCGTGCTGTACCCGCTGCTGATCCTGGGCATGGGCAAGCTGGCTGAAAGCCGCGTGCGCATCCAGATCGAACAGCCGCTGCAGATTCCGACCATCGGTGCGGAGAATGCGCCGAACCTGGTGCGCTTCCTGGCGGCGCAGGGATTGAACGCCGCGCCGGCACCGAAGGATCTGGCCGAAGCGATCCGCTCGCAGGAGATCGACGTGGCCCTGCGCATCAGCCCTGAGTTCGGCAAGGACTGGGCCGATGGCAAGCCTGCGCTGGTGGAAGTGATCCGTGACAGCACCCGTCGTGCCGCCGAAGTGCCCAGTGCGCGGCTGCAGGCGGCCCTGGCAACCTACAACGGCCAGGTTGGTGCGCTGCGGCTGATGGCGCGCGGCGTCGACGCACAGGTTGCACGACCGCTGGATGTGGCCACCCAGGACATGGCCAGTGCCGAGGCCAAGCGCGGCATGATGCTGTCGATGCTGCTGCCGGTGCTGCTGACGCTGACCTCGTTCATCGGCGGCGCGTACCTGGTGATGGATGCCACCGCCGGCGAGCGCGAACGGCAATCGCTGGAGCCGTTGCTGGCGACCCCGGGGTCGCGCAGTGCCATCGTCAGCGGCAAGATCGCCGCCGCCTGCGTGGTCGGGTTCGCCTCGTTGCTGCTGACCTTGATCGCGTTCAAGGCCAGCGCACAGATCGCGCCCGGCAACGTCGGCCGGCAGCTCAACATGAACATCGGCTCGATGCTGCAGATGCTGCTGGTGATGGTGCCGATGCTGCTGATCGGCACCTCGTTGCTGACCTTCCTCTCGGCCGCGGCCAAGAGCATGAAGGAAGCGCAGAGCCACATGACCTGGCTGGTGCTGCTGCCGATGCTGCCCGGCTACGCGCTGATGGCTTACCCGGTGAAGAGCGAGCTGTGGCAGTACGCGGTGCCGTTCCTGTCGCAGAACCAGATGCTGCTGAAGGTGATCCGTCACGAGGTGATCAGCCCGACCATCTGGGCGATCTACCTCGGCGCCAGCCTGGCGCTGGCCGCTGTGCTGTGGTTCGCCGCCGTGCGCCGCTACCACAACGAGCGGCTGGCGATTTCCGGCTGAGTGGAGCCGGTAGCGCCGGGCCATGCCCGGTGGATGTGGCACGAGGCCCGGTCATGCCGGGCCTCGTGCATTTCAGCGCTGTGAAGCGTTTCCGTCTGCATACCGCGCCGGCGTCACTCCCATCTCGCGCTTGAATACCGCGATGAAGGCGCTGGGCGTGTCGTAGCCCAATGACAGCGCCACGGTGGTGACGGGTTCACCGGCCAGCAATCGCGGCAGGGCCAGCAGCACGCGCAGGCGCTGCCGCCAGCGGGTCAGGGTCATGTTCGTTTCGGCCTGCCAGCGGCGGGCGAGGCTGCGACTGGACAGGCCGCTGGCGACTGCCCAGTCCTCGACGGTGCGGGTGTCATGTGGCGCACGTGCCAGGGCGGCGGCGATGCGGCGCAGGCGGCGGTCGCTGGGTTGCTGGAGTGCCAGCGGCAATGGCGTGCCGGCGGCGATCTCATCAATGATCACCCCAGCCAAGCGCTGTTGCCCCGCATCCAACGCCTGCCCGCACCAGTGCAGTGCCCGCGGCACCGCCACCTGCAGCAGGTCGCTGGGCTGGAAGATGCGCGGTGCGGTGGGCAGGCCCGCGCAGGACTCCTTGTTGAAGTACAGGCTCCAGCCATCGAAGCTGCCGATGCTGGAAAGTGCATGCGGATGCTGTGGCGGAAGCCACGCCACGTGGCCGGCCGGAAGCAGCCAGTGGGTGTCGCCCACCTCGATCCGCAACAGGCCGGTGTGGGCACCCAGCAGTTGCCCGCGCGCGTGCTGGTGCCGGGCGGTGCGCCGTGAACCCGGCATCGCCAGCTGCGTGCCGAGCAGGGCCGGCCCGCCGCTGGCCTCAGCCAACGCAGGGTCGATCAGTGGTGTCTGGAATGTCTGTTCTGCCATATCCATTGGCAGTTATACGGCAGAACGGTCGATGGCGAGCGTCGACACTGGGCGTCCACCTCTCAGGAGCACGCCATGCAGCCGCACGACATCCTTCCCGACCACCGGAACGAGGTGCAGGTGAACGGCCTCACCGTGCGCAAGGGCAGCGTCGGCGCCTTTCTCGCCACCGTGCGGGAGTGGCAGGACCCGGCCCGTGATGCCGACCTCCGTGCCACCGCCGAAGCCGATCTGCGCAGCCTGCTGCCCGGGCTGCACGCGCTGGGCCTGTTCCAGGTGCTGACCGCGCGTGATCCTGCGCTGCAACGGTTGATCGACAGCGCAGCCTGAAACGCACAAGGCCCGGACATGCCGGGCCTTGCTCCAGAACCGCCGGGCGCGGCCCGGCGCTACCGCCTTGGGCATCAGCCGCCCGGTGCGAACACCAGCGTGCGGCGGGTGGTGACCGGGGCCGTCACCGGCTCGAAGCGCCAGCGCTTGACCGCGTTGAGGGCTTCGCGATCGAAGACACGCGATGGCGTGGCGCGCAGTACGCGCGCATTGGTCACCGAGCCGTCGGTGCCGACGGTGATCTCCACCAGGACTTCGCCGGAGGTACCCGAACGCAGTGCTTCGGCCGGGTAACGCGGGGCTGGCGTGCTGACCGGGCGCAGGCTTGGCGCAGCGGCGGTCGCGGCCTGGCGGGCGGCGTTGGCCTGCTGCGCAGCGGCCTGCTGCTGCTTCTGCTCGGCATCGCGACGCGCGGCAGCCTGGCGCTCGGCCTCCTGGCGCTCGCTGTCACGGCGGGCAACGTCCTGCTGCGCAGCAATCTGTTTGGCCGCTTCGGCTTCCTTGGCACGCTGTTCGGTCAGGCGCTGCTGCTCGGCCAGCTGCTTGGTGCGGTCTTCAGCGTCCTTCTTGACCTTCTCGGTCTCGTCTTCGGTGCGCTTGGCGGCAACCTGCACGCCCTTGGTCAGGCCTTCCTTCAGGCGCGGCAGGGCCGGGGCCGAGGCATCGACCTTTTCGATCAGGGCGACCAGCCGCTGCGCTTCAGTGAAATCCTCGCGGCCCAGATGCTGCTCGGCGGCGATCAGGGTGTACGGCAGAAGATCGGTCAGCGCGCTCTTCACCGAGGCATCGTCCGGCGTCTTGTCGCGCAGTGCCAGGTAGTACTCGATGGCATTGTCGCCGGCCGGGGCGTACATGCGGTTCTCGCGCAGTGCCTGGCTGGCCGATTCGCGCAGCTGCTCGGTACCCATCGACTGCACCTTGGCGGCCACTGCCGGTGCGGCTGGTGCTGCAGCGGCGGGAGCGGCGGCGCCCTGCGCGGCCGGAGCCGGTGTTTCATCCTTGCCCGAGCAGGCAGCCAGGGCCAAAGCCAGAGCGACCGGCAACCACCGGCGCGCGGCAGCGATCATTGCGACGTGCGACATCCTGCTCCCCTCTAAGAAGACGACGTTACGAAAAACGTAGATACGCATGGCCGGGACGCAAGGTCCGGGCGTGGCGGGGGACGTTTCCCAGCGTCACCGTCGCCTGTAGCGAGGGTGCAATCTAGCATCCCGGCCTCACCTGCGCACAAGGGCAGGCGTAGCGGGCCGGTGGCGGCACAGGTACCGCCACCGGGATTGGGATCAATGGACGGCAGACTTGCCGTGGCTCTCAGCCTTGTCGTGGCTGCCGGACATCAGCTTGTCGGTCCACGCGATGCCGATGGCCGACAGGATGAACACGCAGTGGATGATGGTCTGCCAGAGGACGCCGTCGGCCGTCAGCATCGAGCAGCGCGCCACGCCGATGTTGGCGGCAGCCACGCTCATCTGCTCCGGGGTGCACAGCGGGATACCGCCCAGCGCGCCGGTGGCGATGAACGTCTTCAACAGATGGATCGAGGAGATGCCGATGATCGCCATCGCCAGCTTCACCTTCAGCACGCTGGCGTTGACGTGGCTCAGCCATTCCGGCTGGTCCGGGTGGCCTTCCAGGCGCAGGCGCGAGACGAAGGTTTCATAGCCGCCGACGATCACCATCACCAGCAGGTTGGAGATCATCACCACGTCGATCAGGCCCAGCACGATCAGCATGATCTGCTGCTCGCCCATCGACACCGAGTGCGAGATCAGGTGCCACAGTTCCTTGCCGAACAGGAACACGTAAACGCACTGGGCAACGATCAAACCCAGGTACAGCGGCAGCTGCAGCCAGCGGGTAGCGAAGATCAGGCTGGACAGCGGGGACAGTAGCGGTCGGTTTGCACTCATGCGGAGGATGCTGCGTTTCGGGGGAGAGGCGAGGTTACCGGCCCGCCATGACGGTGCCAAGCCAACGCACGCACTAGACTTCAGGTTCCTTTCCGTACCCCAGAGCCGCCGCCATGATCGACCTGTATTACTGGCCTACCCCGAACGGCCACAAAGTGACCCTGCTGCTGGAAGAAGCCGGCCTGGAGTACCGCATCCATCCGGTCAACATCGGTTCGGGGGACCAGTTCAAGCCGGAATTCCTGGCCATTTCCCCCAACAACAAGATGCCGGCCATCGTCGACCACGCCCCGGCCGACGGCGGTGCGCCGCAGAGCGTGTTCGAGTCCGGTGCGATCCTGCTGTACCTGGCCGAGAAGACCGGCCGCTTCCTGCCGGCCGACCTGCGTGGCCGCGTCACCACCCTGGAATGGCTGTTCTGGCAGATGGCCGGGCTGGGCCCGATGAGCGGGCAGATGGGCCACTTCAATGTGTACGCGCCGGAGAAGATCCCGTACGCGATCGAGCGCTACGACAATGAAGTGCGCCGCCTGCACGGGGTGATGGACAAGCGCCTGGCCGAGCACGCCTTCCTGGCCGGCGAGGAGTACACCATCGCCGACATGGCCAGCTACCCGTGGGTTGGCGCCTACGACAAGCTGCCGGCGGACTTCGACGCGTTCCCGAACCTCAAGCGCTGGCACCAGGCCATCGCCGCCCGCCCGGCGACCCAGCGCGCCTATGCGCTGCGCCAGCAGGTCAACCCGGACGCAGGCAAGCCGCTCAGCGACGAAGAGCGCAGGCACCTGTTCGGCAAGCGCTGAGGATTCAGCGCAGGCCGCTGCGCTCGCCGGGCATGGCCCGGCGCTACCCAGCCCGCCAACGGTAGCGCCGGGCCATGCCCGGCGGATGTGCTTTGCTCGGTCCCTGCCATGGGCAGAAGGTCATGCTGTCTTCCTGCACCGCCTTGGTTAGGATGGACGCTGACCGTCCCGCGCCTGTCGCGGTGGCGGACCTGCCGTTTGCCGGGACCCTCCATGCGCCATCTGTTCGCCTCGCTCGCCCTCATGCTTGCCACCAGTACCGTCGCCCACGCTGAAAAACTCACCCTGGAAGCCATCACCGGTCCGCTGCCGTTGTCCGGCCCGACCCTGATGAAGCCGAAGGTGGCGCCGGATGGTTCGCGCGTGACCTTCCTGCGCGGCAAGGACAGCGACCGCAACCAGCTGGACCTGTGGAGCTATGACATCGGCAGCGGCCAGACCCGCCTGCTGGTGGATTCGAAGGTGGTGCTGCCCGGCACCGAAACCCTCAGCGACGAGGAAAAGGCCCGCCGCGAGCGCCAGCGCATCGCCGCCATGACCGGCATCGTCGACTACCAGTGGTCGCCGGACGCGCAGCGCCTGCTGTTCCCGCTGGGCGGCGAGCTGTACCTGTACGACCTCAAGCAGGAAGGCAAGGCCGCGGTGCGCCAGCTGACCCACGGCGAAGGCTTTGCCACCGACGCCAAGCTGTCGCCCAAGGGCGGCTTCGTCAGCTTCATCCGCGGCCGCAACCTGTGGGTAATCAACCTGGCCAGCGGAAAGCAGATGCAGCTGACCGGGGATGGCAGCACGACCATCGGCAACGGTATCGCCGAATTCGTCGCCGACGAGGAGATGGATCGCCATACCGGTTACTGGTGGGCACCCGACGATTCGGCCATCGCCTACGCCCGCATCGATGAAAGCCCGGTGCCGGTGCAGAAGCGTTACGAGGTCTATGCCGACCGCACCGATGTGATCGAACAGCGCTACCCGGCCGCCGGCGATGCCAACGTGCAGGTGAAGCTGGGCGTGATTTCGCCGGCCGAACATGCGCAGACGCAGTGGATCGACCTTGGCAAGGAACAGGACATCTACCTGGCCCGCGTCGATTGGCGCGATCCGCAGCACCTGAGCTTCCAGCGCCAGTCGCGCGACCAGAAAAAGCTCGACCTGGTAGAAGTCACCCTGGCCTCGAACCAGCAGCGCGTGCTGGCCCACGAGACCAGCCCGACCTGGGTGCCGCTGCACAACAGCCTGCGTTTCCTCGATGACGGCAGCGTGCTGTGGTCGTCCGAGCGCACGGGCTTCCAGCATCTGTACCGCATCGACAGCAAGGGCAAGGCCACCGCGCTGACCCACGGCAACTGGTCGGTGGATGAGCTGCTGGCGGTCGATGAAAAGGCCGGCCTGGCGTACTTCCGTGCTGGCATCGAATCGGCGCGCGAAAGCCAGATCTACGCCGTCCCGCTGCAGGGTGGCCAGCCGCAGCGCCTGTCGAAGGCGCCAGGCATGCACAGCGCCAGCTTCGCGCGCAACGCCAGCGTGTACGTGGACAGCTGGTCCAACAGCAGCACGCCGCCGCAGATCGAACTGTTCCGCGCCAATGGCGAGAAGATCGCCACCCTGGTCGAGAACGATCTGGCCGATCCCAAGCATCCGTATGCACGCTACCGCGACGCGCAGCGCCCGGTCGAATTCGGCACGCTCACCGCGGCCGACGGCAGGACGCCGCTGAACTACAGCGTGATCAAGCCGGCAGGCTTTGATCCGGCCAAGCGCTACCCGGTGGCGGTGTACGTGTATGGCGGCCCGGCCAGCCAGACCGTCACCGACAGCTGGCCTGGCCGTGGCGACCATCTGTTCAACCAGTACCTGGCCCAGCAGGGCTATGTGGTGTTTTCGCTGGACAACCGCGGTACCCCGCGCCGCGGCCGTGACTTCGGTGGCGCGCTGTATGGCAAGCAGGGCACAGTGGAAGTGGCCGACCAGCTGCGCGGCGTGGCCTGGCTGAAGCAGCAGCCGTGGGTGGACCCGGCGCGCATCGGCGTGCAGGGCTGGTCCAACGGCGGCTACATGACCCTGATGCTGCTGGCCAAGGCGTCGGACAGCTACGCCTGTGGCGTGGCCGGCGCACCGGTCACCGATTGGGGCCTGTACGACAGCCACTACACCGAGCGCTACATGGACCTGCCGTCGCGCAACGACGCCGGTTACCGCGAAGCACGCGTGCTGACCCACATCGAGGGCCTGCGCTCGCCGCTGCTGCTGATCCACGGCATGGCCGACGACAACGTGCTGTTCACCAATTCGACCAGCCTGATGAGCGCGCTGCAGAAGCGCGGCCAGCCGTTTGAACTGATGACCTACCCCGGTGCCAAGCACGGCCTGTCCGGTGCCGACGCACTGCATCGCTACCGCGTTGCCGAAGCTTTCCTGGGGCGTTGCCTGAAACCTTGATCATCATCCGGGAAGGAGCCCGCCCATGACCCTGCCGCCGCCGATTCCTGCTCCCTCCACCCTGGCTTCCGGCTGGTGGTGCCGGCATTGGCGTTGGGCGATGCCGTTGGCGGTGCTGCTGTTCCTGGCCGCACTGGGCGGCGCCATCGCCTGGAGCGTGCTGCGCTGGACCGAGGCCGCGCACGACAGTGCGCCGATGCGCGAGGCCATGCGCCGCGCCGGCTGCAGCGTCGAACTGGTGCAGGTATTCGGGGAACCGCTGCAGGCCGGCACGCTGCCGCTGGGCAGCATGCAGACCGCCATCAACGGCGAGCGCGATGTCGGCCTGACCGTGGCGCTGGAAGGGCCGCATGCGCACGGCCGCCTGTTCGTGAAGGGCACCCGCAGCGACGACGTGTGGGATTACCCGGTGATGTACGTGCTGGCCGAAGACAAGCAGACCTTCGACCTGAGCGCGCTGGATGATGCCGAGGCGGCCGGCGAATGCGAACTGCAGGCCTGTCGCGATCGTGGCGAATGCGCGCTGACGGCAGCGCTGTAGATGGCGTGACCTCCGGCCGATTGTCGCCACCGCCGTGAGCGCGTAGGGTGCGGGCAACCCTGTCCTGGAGTGCTCCATGAAGCCGATCGCGCTTGCCATCGCCCTGGCCCTGACCGCCGCCCCGCTGCTGTCGGCCCCACCGGCCCTGGCCGCACCGGCCGCCAAGGCCTCCACGCCGGCCAGCCCGGCCTGGGTCGCGCGCAGCAATGCACTGGCGCAGATCCTGCTTGATGCGCAGGGGCCGTTCCAGCCCGAGGAGACCGGCTTCTTCGGCGTGCCCGGCTACGACGACAAGGTCGCCGACCTCGGCCCGGACAACGACCAGCGCTACCGCGCCGCGATGGCCAAGGCCCGCGACGAACTGAAGGCCAAGCTGGCCAGCGAGAAGGATCCCAACGTCCGCCAGGACCTGGAGATCATGATCGCCGCCGCCAACCAGAGCATCGAAGGCAGCGAGCTCAACCAGAAGTACCTGCTGCCGTGGCGTGATGCGCCGCAGAGCGTGTTCAGCGGCCTCAACCTGCTGCTGTCCGACCAGGTGCCGGCCGAGCGCCGGGCCAAGGCGGTCGATCGCCTCAAGGCGTATGCGGGCCTGCAGCCGGGCGGCACCGCGTTCACCACGCTGGCCCGCCAGCGTTACGAAGAGCGGTTGAAGGACAGCACGCTGCTGCAGCCGACGAAGATCGAAGTGCAGCAGTCGCTGGACAACGTCGAGACCTACATCACCGGCATCGAGTCGTTGCTGAAGAAGTACCAGGTCACTGGTGCCGACGAGGCGATGAAGGCGCTTGCCGCACAGATGAAGGACTACGCCGCATGGACCCGCAAGGAGGTGCTGCCGAAGGCACGTGCCGATGCGCGCCTGCCGGCTCCGCTGTACGCCTACCAGCTCAAGCAGGTCGGCATTGATATCGACCCGAAGCTGCTGATGCAGCGCGCGCAGCTGGAGTTCATGGAAACCCGCTCGGCGATGCGCCAGCTGGCACCGCTGGTGGTGAAAGAGAAGGGCCTGAAGGTCAGTGATCCGAGCGACCCGGTGGCGGTGATCCGCGCGCTGAAGGGCGAGAAAATTGCCGATGACCAGCTTGAAGGCCACTACCGCAAGGTGATCGATGCCATCGATCCGTTGATCCGCGAACACCGCATCGTCGACGTGCCGCAGCGCGCGATGCAGATGCGCCTGGGCTCGGCCGCCGAAAGCGCTGCCAGCCCGGCACCGCACTTCCTGCCTGCGCCGCTGGTCAACAACACCGGGCAGCAGGGCACCTTCGTGCTGCCGCTGGGCAACCCGGCTGCCGGTGCGGGTGCGCAGTACGACGACTTCAACTTCGGTTCGGCGGCCTGGACGCTGAGCGCGCATGAAGGCCGCCCGGGCCACGAGCTGCAGTTCACCGCGATGGTCGAGCGTGGCGTGTCGCTGGCGCGCACGATGTTCGCGTTCAATTCGGTGAACGTGGAAGGCTGGGCGCTGTATGCCGAGGCGGAGATGGTGCCGTACGAGCCGCTGGACGGGCAGATGATCGCGCTGCAGTTCCGCCTGTTGCGTGCCGCCCGCGCGATGCTGGACCCGATGCTCAATCTCGGCCTGACCGACCGTGCCAACGGCGAGCGCGTGCTGATCGAGCAGGTGGGTCTGTCCAAGGCGATGGCCACCCAGGAACTGGACCGCTACATGGTGCGCATGCCGGGCCAGGCGGGCAGCTACTTCTACGGCTACACCCGCATCCTCGAACTGCGCATGCAGACCGAGCTGGCACTGGGCGCGAAGTTCGACCGCCTGGCGTTCAACAACTTCCTGCTCGACCAGGGCCTGTTGCCACCGGACCAGCTGGCCGAAGCAGTGCAGCAGCAGTTCGTTCCGAAGTACCGGTAGCGCCGGGCCACGCCCGGCGAGCGCAGCGGAAGAGACGCCGGGCATGGCCCGGCGCTACCCGCGGTGACGCTGCCGCTCAGCGCTGCGGGGTGATCGTCTGCGTCGGCAGGCGTGCCGGCGGCGCCGGATCCGGTACCCAGATCGCCACGCCGGCGGCGCGCTTCTGCGTCGTCGGTATGCCGATGCCCACGCCGCCGCCCACGTGCGAACCGTAACTGCCGGCACCGACCGACATGCCGACCGGCGAGCCACTGCTGCCCACGCCCATCAGGATCACGCCGTTGGCACCCAGTGCAGCCGCTTCGCGCTTGAGGCGAGCCACCGCGGCATCGGTCTGGCCCTGCGTGCCGAAGCCCACCGCCGAAGACGATTCCAGTTGGGCGATTTCCTGCGAACCGGCGGGCGGCGTCGAATAGATCTGCACCTGGGACGGATCGATCGGCGCGCGGGCGCGGCCCAGCATGACCTTGGAGGTGCTGGCGCAACCGGCAACGGTCAGCAGCATGGCCGCCAAGGCGACCCAACGGATGTTCATGGCGTATACCCCTGTAGGACTGGTTCGGATCATCAGCCGGGCACTCTGAATCGGCGCCAACATCGGGGGCTCGACCCATGGCCGCACGCTAGCACGGGGCCGGTGAGGCTGACGGCAACGGCGGTAGGCGGCGCTGCCGGGAACAGCTATGGTTGGCACATGAACAACCACGGGAGGGCGCTATGGGTGTGATCAGTCTGTTGTGGGGCGTGCTGGCGCTGCTGTGGATGATCCTGGCGTTGATACCGCTGCTGGGCTGGGGCAACTGGTTCCTGATCCCGTTCGCCGCGGTCGGCGCGATCATCGCCGCGCTCGGCATCCTGTTCACCCACCCCAGCAAGCGCGGCCGGGCGTGGACCGGGCTGATCCTGAACGGCATCGTGGTGGTGGTCGGCATCCTGCGCCTGGGGCTGGGCGGCGGCGTGATCTGAGCCGGCCGGGCCGGTGCGACCGGGCGTCGCAGGGACACGGCCGCCGGCCGGGCAGGGAGTAGAATGGGCGGCTGCGCGAGCCCCCCGCGTGCCTGTCGAACCGCGCCCTGCGCGGCTGCTCCCATGATCATTCGTTCCCGTCCCCACGGCTGGCAACTGCTGTACATCCTGCGTGGCTCCATCGTTCCGGCCATCGCGCCGAAGGTGCTGGCCATCCTCATCCTGTCCATCGCGGTCGCCGCGGTGGTGGAACTGGCGCCGCCGATCGGCATCGAGCGCGTCTCGGTCACCCCGTTCACCCTGCTCGGCCTGGTCCTGTCGATCTTCCTCAGCTTCCGCAACAGCGCCTGCTACGACCGCTGGTGGGAGGGCCGCAAGCTGTGGGGCCAGCTTGTGTTCGAATCGCGCTCGCTGGCGCGGCAGGTACAGGTGCTGCTGGCCGACGACGCACCGCGCCGCCAGCGCCTCGGCTACCTGACCACCGCCTTCGCCTATGCACTGGCCGCGCGCCTGCGCGCCCGCGACGTCGCGCTGGCGGCGGTGCCATGGCTGGACGAGGAACAGCGCGGGCAGCTCGTCCAGCGCGGGAACGTGCCCGATGCGTTGCTGGCGATGATCGCCGCCGAACTGGCCCAGGCCCGTCGCGCCGGCACGCTCGATTCCATTCTTTATGTCCAGCTGGAAGAGCGCCTGCACGCGATGTCCTCGATCCAGGCTGGCTGCGAACGCATCCTGACCACCCCGCTGCCGTTCGCCTACACCCTGCTGCTGCACCGCTGCGCGTGGATGTTCTGCGTGCTGCTGCCGTTCGGCCTGGCCAGCTCGCTGGGCTGGGCCACGCCGGTGCTGTCGGCGGTGCTGGCCTACGCCTTCTTCGGCCTGGACCAGCTGGGTGAAGAAATGGAAGACCCGTTCGGCCTGGAGCCGAACGACCTGCCGCTGGACGCGCTGGTGCGCACCATCGAGATCGACCAGCTCGACGCCCTCGGCGAACGCCCGTTGCCCGCACCCCTGCTGCCGCAGGGCTACCTGTTGCAATAGCCACTCCCCGGAGCCTGCCATGCCTCATCCCCATTACCGCCCGCGGCGCATGCGCCATGACGAATTCTCGCGCCGCCTGATGCGCGAGAACACGCTGACCACCGACGACCTGATCTATCCGGTGTTCGTGCACGAACCGGCCGGTCGCGTTGCTGTGCCGTCGATGCCGGGCGTGGAGCGGCTGTCGATCGAAGAGCTGCTGAAGGTGGCCGAGGAAGCGCTGGAACTGGGCATCCCGGTGATCGACCTGTTCCCGGTGCTGGATGCCTCGCAGAAGTCGCTGGACGCCTCGGCGGCGTGGGCCGAGGACGGCCTGGCGCAGCGTGCGATCCGCGCGCTGAAGTCGCGCTTCCCGGAGCTGGGGGTGATGACCGACGTGGCTCTGGATCCGTACACCACGCACGGCCAGGACGGCATCATCGATGACAAGGGCTACGTGCTCAACGACATCACCGTCGAAGCGCTGGTCAAGCAGTCGCTGTCGCATGCCGAGGCAGGCGCGGACATCATTTCGCCGTCGGACATGATGGATGGCCGCATCGGTGCGATCCGTCGTGCGCTGGACGCCGACCACCACCTCAACGTGCGCATCATGGCCTACTCGGCCAAGTACGCGTCGGCGTTCTACGGTCCGTTCCGCGATGCGGTGGGCAGCGCGGCCAGCCTCGGCAAGGCCGACAAGAAGACCTACCAGATGGACCCGGCCAATGGTGACGAGGCGATGCGCGAGATCGCCCTGGACCTGGAGGAGGGCGCGGACATGGTGATGGTCAAGCCGGGCATGCCGTACCTGGACCTGGTGCGGCGGGTGAAGGAAACCTTCGGGGTTCCGACCTTTGCTTACCAGGTCAGTGGCGAGTACGCGATGATGAAGGCGGCGTTCGCCAACGGCTGGCTGGACGAGCGCGCCTGCGTGCTGGAATCGCTGCTGGGCTTCAAGCGTGCCGGCGCCGATGGCGTGCTGACCTATTTCGCGCCGCAGGTGGCGCGTTGGCTGCGCGAGCGCTGACAATAGCGCCCACGACGGACGGAGGAACACGCGATGGGACCTGAAATGGGTTGGATGCAATGGTTGATCTGGGGCACCGGTACGCTGGTGTTCGGGGCCATCATCGTCGGCGTGTTCGTTGCTGCCTGGCGCGCCGCGCGGCGCCCGCCCGAGCAGCTCTCCGCTGCGGCCCGGGTTGCCCGCGAGCAGGCCGTGCCGGAAAGCGTGCAGGCCGAACTGGCCGCCCTGAACCGGCGCAAGGACAACGGCCAGCTCAGCGAAGCGGAGTACGAACAGCAGCGCGCGAAGGTGCTGTCGCGCTGATCCCCGTGGCCCGGGACCCGGGCCATCCACGCATGGCGTGGATCTACTGGTAGTCGCCAACCTTGGTTGGCGGTCCGTGTGCCGACCGATGTCGGCACCGGCCAGACGACGTCATCCACGCATGGCGTGGATCTACTGGTGGCGCCAACCCTGGTTGGCGGTCCGTGTGCCGACCGATGTCGGCACCGGCCAGAAGGCGTCATCCACGCATGGCGTGGATCTACTGCATGCACCCGGGCACTGCCGCCACCTTCGGCACGGCCAGCCGGTATACATCCACGCCACCGGCGCGGGGCGACTTCGCCGCGCTGCTGGCCACCATCATTTCGCCCGGCTTGGCGTTGTCGACCACCGGCGCGCCGGTCCAGCCGCTGGCCTGGTTGAACGACAGTCCGATCGGCTGCAGCGCAGCGCCCGTCCATGCACAACCGCTGGTCCAGACCTGCGCGGTGTCACCGCTGCCCCGGCTGAAGGCCACCGCGCCAGCGCTGCCCAGCCAGTCGCCATCGGTTTCATCGGCGGGGCTGTTCAATGCCTGCAATGCCGTCGTCGGGCCTCGCACGCCCTGCGCGTCCAACGAGGCCACGAACAGGTCCCAGCCGGCACCACGGCCCTGCTGGCGGGCAAACAGCAGCTGTCGCCCGTCCGCGCTCAATGCCGGCCCGCGCTCTTCATGGCGGCCACCATCGCCTGCCAGCGCTTGCGGCGCCCTCATGCTGCCATCGGCGGCGATCGCCGCCCGGTACAGCCCCGACCGGCCCTCGCGGCCTGCGGCGAACAGCAGCCAGCGGCCATCGCGGCTGAAATACGGATCGCGCACCTCGCCGGACACCGCCAGCGGCAACGCCTGCGCCTGCTGCCAGCGGCCGTCGACCACGCTCGCCTGCCACAGCCCCCAGCCGGCCTCGCCACGGCGGGCGAAGACGATGCGCTGGCCATCGGCGCTGATCGTGGCCCGGCCTTCATCGGCACGGGTGGAGACCACGCCCATGCCTTCGATGCCGTACTCGTTCAACGCCATCGCCACCGGGGCAGAGAGTAGACTGGCGGCGAGCACCAGCAGGGTCGGGGCGATACGCATCATCCAGGTCCATGCACGAAAGAGCACCAGTCTAGCCAGCTTGAGGATTCCATGACCGATCGTTACGCCGTCTTCGGACACCCCGTCGCCCACTCGAAGTCGCCGCAGATCCATGCGGCGTTCGGTCGCCAGGAAGGCATCTCCCTCGACTACCGCAGCATCGATCTCGCCCCGGACGCATTCCTGGCCGGGCTGGAGGCGTTCGCCTCCGAAGGCGGTGTCGGTGCCAACGTCACCTCACCGCACAAGGAAGCGGCGTTCTCGGTGTGCACTACGCTGACCGCACGCGCGCGCCGCGCCGGCTCGGTCAATACCCTGCTGCGCAAGGGCGACCGCTGGCACGGTGACACCACCGATGGCATCGGCCTGGTGCGTGACCTCACCGACCGCCACAGCCTGGACCTGCGCGGCCGCCGCGTGCTGCTGCTGGGTGCCGGTGGTTCGGCGCGCAGCGTCGCTCCGGCGCTGCTGGATGCCGGCATCACCGAACTGGTGGTGGTCAACCGCACGCCGGAACGTGCCGATGAACTGATCGATGCCATGGGCGAGCCGGGCCGCGCGCTCAGCCGCTACTGGGACGATCTGCGCGACCTCGGTGATTTCGAACTGATCCTCAACGCCACCTCGGCCGGCCGCGATCGCGACGCCGAGTTCAAGCTGCCGCTGTCGCTGGTCAATTCGATGACCACGGCCGTCGACCTGAACTACGGCGAGGCCGCCATCGCCTTCCTGGCCTGGGCGCGCGCCGCGCAGTGCCGCAACACGGTCGATGGCCTGGGCATGCTGGTCGAGCAGGCGGCGGAGAGCTTCCTGCAGTGGCATGCCGTACGCCCGCAGACCGACGAGGTCTACCAGCAGCTGCGCGCCGGTGCCGGCGCCTTCGCCGGGCAGGACTGATCGATGGATACCCAGGCTCTGATGGTCTCCCTGCTGACCATGGTCGGCGTGCGCCTGCCGGTGCTGATTGCCCTGTGCGTTGGCCTGGTCTGGGTGATGGGCGCGCCGCGCGATCCGGCACGTACCGGCGCGCTGACCGGCCTGCTGCTGTTGCTGGCGTCCAGCATGGGCAGCCTGCTGGCCAACCTGGTGCCGATGTGGATGGTCAGCAACGGTGACTTCGGCGCGATCTCGCAGCTGAGTACCGTGCTGGGCGTGGTGCACTTCGGCCTGGCGATGCTGGATGCCGTCGGCACGGTCCTGCTGGTCTGGGCGCTGGTACGGTTGCTGCGGCTGCGCGCCGCTACACCCTGACTCCGATGGCGGCCTTGGCCGCGTCGGTAGCGTTGCGGGGCGTGCATCCAGCCATCGTGCGACGCGGCTGACCCTGTTCAGCGCCCGCGCCTCGGAGCCCGTGGCCGGCCATGCGACAATGGCCGGCCTGACCCCGCTACGGTAGTTCTGGCGTGACCGAAACCGTCGCCGCTCCACGCAAGCTCGATGACACCTTGAAGGACGCGATCCGCAAGGCGTACACGACGCTGCAGGCCAATACCCCCGGCTTCTCCACCCGCCGCTCGCAGAGCCAGATGATCGGCGTGGTGTCGCGTGCGCTGTCCACCAGCGGTGGCGTGGGCGTGGTCGAGGCGCCGACCGGCGTTGGCAAGAGCCTGGGCTACCTGACCGCCGGGGTGCCGATTGCCCTGGCCAGCAAGAAGAAGCTGGTGATCAGCACCGGTACCGTGGCGCTGCAGTCGCAGCTGGTCGAGCGCGATATTCCGAACTTCCTCAAGGCCACCGGCCTGGAGGCGACCGTTGCCCTGGCCAAGGGCCGCACCCGCTACCTGTGCACGCGCAACGCCGCCGAGGCGCACGGCGAGGGCGCGCAGAACGGCATGTTCGAGGACGAGCAGCCGCTGTTCGACCGCCCGCTGGCGCCGATCGAGATGGACATCGCCAAGCGCCTCACCGTGGCCTTCACCAGCGGCAGCTGGGACGGCGACATCGACAACGCACCGGAAACCATCAGTCCTGGCCTGCGCAGCCGCATCACCACCCCGGCCTCAGGCTGCGCGGGGCGACGCTGCGCGTACTCGGCGCAGTGCGCGGTGCTGCGCTCGCGCAACACCGTGCGCGATGCGCAGATCGTGGTCACCAACCACGCGTTGCTGCTGTCGGCGCTGTCCATTGGTGACAGCGACAACGGCCAGCCGATGATCGCCGCGCCGTCGGACATGCTGCTGGTGCTCGACGAAGGCCACCATGTTGGCAATGTGGCCATTGATCAGGGCGCGGCCAGCCTGGCATTGGATGAAATGGCCAAGCGCACCGGCCGCCTGCAGATCCTGATCGCCGGTGCCTACCGCGCGGTCGACAAGGATCGCCTCGGCAACCTGCTGCCGAACGAAGCCATCGACGCGGCCAGCAACGTGGCCAAGGGCCTGCGTGCGTTCCGCGACCACGTCGAGGCGGTATGGATGCCGGCGCCGGCCGACGAGGAGCCGATGTGGCGCGCGGCCAACGGACGCCTGCCCGAGGCCTGGCGCGAGCCGATCGAGGCGCTGGCCGACGATACCCGCAGCCTCTACAACTGGGCGCACGCGGCCACCGCGCAGGTCGCCAAGGGCAAGCCGGACGATCCGGCGCGCGAGCGCCTGCAGCGCAACCTCGGCATGGCCCTGGAGATGATCGAGCAGCAGTACAACCTGTGGCAGGTCTGGCGCCGCGAAGACAAGGAAGGCGCGCCCCCGATGGCGCGCTGGGTGACCGCCACCCGCGATGGCGACCTGGTGCTGCATGGCTCGCCGGTGTCGGCCGCGCACGTGCTGCGCAAGCTGTTGTGGGATGAAGTGGATTCGGTGGTGATGACCTCGGCGACGCTGACCGGTGGCGGCGACTTCCAGGCGCTGGCGATCGACAACGGCATCCCCGAAACCGCCGAGATGGTCTCGCTGTCCTCGCCGTTCGACCTGCCCAACCAGGCCGAGCTGATCGTGCCGCCGTTTCCGGTCACGCCCGATGACCGCGAAGGCCATCCGCGCGAAGTGGCACGGTACATCGGCAAGGAACTGGACTGGACGAAGGGCTCGATGGTGCTGTTCACCTCGCGCTGGAAGATGGAGAAGGTGGCGGGCCTGATGCCGGCCGCCAAGCGCAAGCAGGTGCTGGTGCAGGGCGAGATGTCGAAGACGCGCATGATCGACGAACACCTGCGCCGTGTCGCCGCCGGCGAGGGTTCGGTGCTGTTCGGGCTGAACTCGTTCGGCGAAGGCCTGGATCTTCCCGGTGAGGCCTGCACCACGGTGGTGATCACCCAGGTGCCGTTCGCGGTGCCGACCGATCCGCAGACCGCCACCCTGAGCGAATGGGTGGAAGCGCGTGGGCTCAATGCGTTCAACCTGATCGCGATCCCGCATGCGCTGCGCACGCTGACCCAGTTCGCCGGCCGCCTGATCCGCACCTCCACCGACACCGGGCGGGTGATCATCCTCGACTCGCGCCTGCTGACCCGCCGTTACGGCAAGCGCATCATCGACGCGCTGCCGCCGTTCAAGCGCACCATCGGCTGAGCCCGCACTGGTAGCGTCGGGCCATGCCCGGCGGAGAGCCTCAACCGCTTTCCGGCTTCCGGCAGGCCGGGTTGCCCATCGCATTGTGGTAATCGCGGTCGAAGCAGCGCAGGAAGGCATCGAGCACATCGAGATTCGGCGGCCAAGGGGCATCCACCTGCTGCCCGCCTTTGGTAGTGAAGTGGAAACGACCGTTCTTGATGTTCTCCGCCATCGTGGGTGGCGTCGGTATCGCGACCAGCGCGGCACGTGCCTTTTCCAGTCCGCTGCGATCACGCCGCAGGAACGCGATCGTGCCGTCCACGTAGGCGTTCCAGTAGCCGGGGTCGGTGTCCTTCGGCTTGTAGGTGCGCTGCATCAGCGCAATCGCCTGCGCGGTTTGCCCAAGCTCCGCGCGCAGCTGCCCTTCGTGCCAGACGAGGGTGGTGTTGCCCGTCGCCTTGGGCAATGCCGCATACGCGGCCAGCAGGTCCGCGGCTTCCTGGGTGCAGCCGCGATCGGCCAGCGGGCGCCAGCCCCCGTCCATGTCCTGGTCGAACATGCCCGGTTCCATCGCCAGCATCGCCGCGCGGTCGTAGCTGCAGTCAGGGGCCTGCGGCGGTTCGGCGCTCGCGCCCATGGCCACGGCCAGTGCGAGGAAAAGTGACGTCATCACAACCTCCGTGTCGGTGATGTTGGGATACCTTAGCGGACTACGAGGGAGGCTGCCGGCCAGCGGCCGGCACTACCGGTCTTCAGTCGCCCAGCAGGGCGGTGTTGCGCACGGCGCCCTTGTCGGCGCTGGTGGCCAGCAGGGCATAGGCCTTCAGCGCGCTGGTGACCTTGCGTGGGCGCGGTGCGCGCGGCTTCCAGCCCCGTGCATCGGCGTCGGCGCGGCGCTGGACCAGCGTCGCCTCCTCCACCAGCAGGTCGATGCGCCGCGCCGGGATGTCGATGCGGATGCGGTCACCATCCTCCACCAGTCCGATCACACCGCCGCTGGCCGCTTCCGGCGAAACGTGGCCGATCGACAGGCCCGAGGTGCCACCGGAGAATCGGCCGTCGGTCAGTAGTGCGCACTGCTTGCCCAGGCCTTTCGACTTCAGGTAGCTGGTCGGGTACAGCATCTCCTGCATGCCCGGGCCGCCCTTCGGGCCTTCGTAGCGGATCACCACCACGTCGCCGGGCTTCACTTCATCGGCAAGAATGCCGGCCACGGCGGCGTCCTGGCTTTCGAACACGCGCGCATTGCCTTCGAACACGTGGATCGATTCGTCCACGCCTGCCGTCTTCACCACGCAACCGTCGACGGCGAGGTTGCCGCGCAGCACGGCCAGCCCGCCTTCCTGCGAATAGGCATGTTCGAGTGCACGGATGCAGCCTTCGGCGCGATCCTGGTCCAGCGACGGCCAGCGCGTGGCCTGGCTGAAGGCCTCCTGGGTGGGAATGCCGGCGGGACCCGCCTTGAAGAAGGTGTGCAGGGTGTCGTTGTCGCTGCGCATCACGTCCCAGCGATCCAGTGCTTCACCGAGCGTGGCGCTGTGCACGGTCGGCACCGAGGTATCCAGCAGGCCGGCGCGATCCAGTTCACCGAGGATGCCGAACACACCACCGGCGCGGTGCACGTCCTCGATGTGGTACTTCGGCGTGTTCGGTGCCACCTTGCACAGCTGCGGCACGCGCCGCGACAGTGCATCGATGTGGGTCAGGTCGAAGTCGACCTCGCCTTCCTGCGCGGCGGCCAGCAGGTGCAGGATGGTATTGGTCGAGCCGCCCATGGCGATGTCCAGGGTCATGGCGTTGGCGAACGCGGCCTGGGTGGCGATGCCGCGCGGCAGCGCACGCGGGTCTTCGCCGCCATACCAGCGGTGGCAGAGTTCGACGATCAGGCGGCCGGCGCGACGGAACAACGCTTCGCGGTCGGCATGCGTGGCCAGGGTGGTGCCGTTGCCCGGCAGCGACAGGCCCAGTGCTTCGGTCAGGCAGTTCATCGAGTTGGCGGTGAACATGCCCGAGCACGAGCCACAGGTGGGGCAGGCGCTGCGCTCGTAGTCGGCGACCTTCTCGTCCGAAGCGCTGTCATCGGCAGCGACGACCATCGCGTCGACCAGGTCCAGCTTGTGCTCGGACAGCTTGGTCTTGCCGGCTTCCATCGGTCCGCCGGAGACGAACACCACCGGGATGTCCAGGCGCAGCGCCGCCATCAGCATGCCGGGGGTGATCTTGTCGCAGTTGCTGATGCACACCAGCGCATCGGCGCAGTGGGCGTTGACCATGTATTCGACGGCGTCGGCGATGATCTCGCGGCTGGGCAGCGAGTACAGCATGCCGTCGTGGCCCATGGCGATGCCGTCGTCCACGGCGATGGTGTTGAATTCCTTGGCGACGCCGCCGACCTGTTCGATCTCGCGCGCGACCAGCTGGCCAAGGTCCTTCAGGTGCACGTGGCCGGGCACGAACTGGGTGAAGGAGTTGGCGATGGCGATGATCGGCTTGTGGAAGTCGCCATCCTTCATGCCGGTGGCACGCCACAGGGCGCGGGCACCGGCCATGTTGCGGCCGGCGGTGGAGGTGCGGGAGCGGTATTCGGGCATGGCTGGCGGAACGGGCGGGCCGTACGACGTGGGGGTCGGTTGATCATGGCCAATTTTTTCGGTTGCTGCTGCAACCACCGGAGGCGGTCCGGCAGGGCTGCGCCCTGCACCTGCCGAATCAACGTCAACGTCAAAATCAAAAGCGGGCTATCCGCGGGATGGCGGGCTGGGTCCGGTGGCGGGGGACGCCGTAAATACGTCCATGTAGGCTCGGTCGCGCCATCCATGGCGCTCACGCCCCCGCCACCGGACCCACCCCGCCTCCGACAGGTGGCCGTGGGCCAGTAGATCCATGCCATGCGTGGATCAAGCTCGGGATGACAACGAAAATGAAATTCCGTTCATCTTTCCTACTTTGCCGATTCCGGTTGTTGGCCCGGATTTGGCATGATGGGGCATTGTTCCGACTTGAAGGCATGAGGCCATGAAACGTTCCCGCACCACCGCGCTGCTGCTGATGAGCGCTGCGCCGCTGCTGTTCACTGCCTGCCAGAAGGAAGAGCAGGTGCAGGTGCAGGAAGGCCTGTATACCTCGGTGGAGGCCTGCACCGCGGCTACCGCTGATCCTTCGGCGTGCCGCAATGCGTTTGCCGAGGCGCAGAAGAAGTCTGCCGACGCAGCGCCGAAGTACGCGACCAAGGAAGCCTGCGAACAGGATTACAAGCCTGAGCAGTGCGTGCAGCAGCACACCTCGGCCGGCACCTCGTTCATCGGTCCGATGATGATGGGCTTCTTCATGTCGCAGATGCTGAGCAACCGCGGTGGCCTGGCCCCGCAGGCGCCGGCTTCGGCGCCGGCCTACCAGGACAAGAGCGCCGGTTGGGCGCGTCCTGCCCCGGGTGGCAGCGGCGGCCTGAACACCGCCAGCGGCATCGGCGCGGGCAAGGCCGGGCTGGCCCCGGTCAGCAGCGAACCGAACCGTGCGGTGACCGCCAGCCGCAGCGGCTTTGGCAGCACCAGTGCGCGCCGCAGCGGCAGCAGCGTCGGCGGCTGATCGACCCATGCAACGTATCCGTATTGCCGAGCGCGCCCAGTGGCGGGCGCGCGCGGAGGAAGCCGGTTTCCGCTTCCACACCATCGACGGCCAGCCGTACTGGGATGAAAGCGCGTATTACGCGTTCACCCTGCGCCAGATCGAGCAGGACATCGAAGACCCCAGCGCCGAACTGCACCAGATGGCGATGGACCTGGTCGGCGATGTCATCGCCAGCGAGCGCCTGATGGACCAGCTGGCGATCCCCGCGCATTACCGCGACTGGATCGCCGACAGCTGGCGCCAGCGCCAGCCGCACCTGTACGGGCGCCTGGACTTGGCCTACGACGGCACCGGCCCGGCCAAGCTGTACGAACTGAACTACGACACGCCGACCTCGCTGTTTGAAGCCAGCTTCTTCCAGTGGCAGTGGCTGGAGGACCAGCGCAACGCCGGCCGCCTGCCGCAGCACGCCGACCAGTTCAACGCGATCCATGAAGCCCTGGTCGAACGCTTCGGCGAACTGGCCACGCAGCTGCCGCCGCCGCTGTATTTCAGTGCGGTGGGCAGCTCGGACGAAGACCGCGGTACGGTCGAGTATCTGCGCGACTGCGCTTCGCAGACGGGCCTGCACGGGCAGGCGATCGCCATCGAGGACATCGGCCTGTCCGAAGACGGGCGCTTCACCGCGCTGGACGATACGGTCATCGGCACGCTGTTCAAGCTGTACCCGCTGGAAGACCTGATGGCCGAGGAATTCGGTCGCGCGCTGCCGGGCTCGGGCGTGCAGCTGCTGGAACCGGCATGGAAGGCGGTGCTGAGCAACAAGGGCATCCTGCCGCTGCTGTGGCAGCGCAATGTCGGCCATCCGAACCTGCTGGAAGCACACTTCGATGACGGCAGCGCGCTGGCCTCGGGCTGGGTGCGCAAGCCGCTGTTCTCGCGCGAAGGTGCCAACATCGAGATGCACCTGGCCGACGGCAGCACGCAGCGCAGCGACGGTCCGTACGACGGTCCGGCGATCCTCCAGCGTGCGCATCCGCTCACCCGCTTCGAAGGCGGTTACCCGCTGATCGGCAGCTGGGTGATCGGCGACCACGCCTGCGGCATCGGCATCCGCGAGGACGACAGCGCGATCACCCGCGACAGTGCGCGCTTCGTGCCGCACGCGATCATCGACGAAGCGCCGACGCGGATCTACGTCTGATGGCGGTGCAACGCCCGCCCGGTCGGCGCGGGCGTCCTGCTCCCGTGCCGGGCCGTCATTTCGACGATGGTCGCGGCCTGAATGCGTTCGCCGACCGCATCGCGGTGCGCTGCCACCGCTGCGATACGCCGGGCTGGGTGCTGGCGAGCTGGCAGCCCTACCGTTGGACGGTGCGTTTCCGCTGCACCGGCTGCAGCGTTGCGCTGGACAGTGGCGACTGGGTGGGCGCGGTGTGCATGCAGGGGCGTCGGCCGTGCGGGTACTGCGGGCACCAATGGCTGTACGTGCATCGCCGGATAGCGTCGGGCGTTCGTTCGCCGGCCACCTTTCCCGCGCGATGTGGGCAATGTGGGCGCAGCAGCGATGTCGACGTGTCGGCCACCCCGCTGCGCGATGCCGAGCCGGCCGATCCACATTTCGGCCTTCCGCTGCATCTGGTGGAGCCGACCCGCGCAGGTCTGCTTTGGGCCTACAACGCCGAGCATCTGCAGGCGCTTCATGAGTACGCTGTCGCGACACTGCGTGAAACCAAAGGGCATCATCGCTCGATGTTCTCGCGGCTGCCGCAGTGGATGAAATTGGCACGGCATCGCGTGCTGCTGCAGCGCGCGGTGGAGCGGTTGCAGAAGCGCTTGCTGCAGGGGTAGTGCCGACCTTGGTCGGCGCCGTTGATGGTGTGCCAACCAAGGTTGGCATCTACCAAGGCGGAGCGTCGGTAGCGCCGGGCCATGCCCGGCGGTTGTGGTGATCCGCCGGCCAGCGGCCGGCATTACCGGTTACAGCAGCCCTTCGCGCTTCACCGCCAGATAGCGCTCCACCAGCGCGGCGGGCAGGGCATCGGCCGTGACGTCCAGCACCATCACCCGTTCGGCACGCAGCGCGTCATGCGCCTGCGCACGCTGTTGCAGGTACAGCGCGGCGGCACCGGCCTGCGCGGCATCTTCCACCGTGTGCACCTCGCCTTCCAGCGCAGCATCCAGCTCGCGCTCGCGCAGGCTGGCTACGCACACCAGATGACGGCGCTGCAGCAGGCGCACCGCCGCAAGCAGGTCTTCGATGTCCTCGTCGCGCACGTTGCTGACCAGCATCACCAGCGCGCGCCGGGGCTGGCGCAGTGAGACTTCGGTGGCGGCAGCCAGGTAATCGGTGGCCACGGCCTGCGGCTGCAGGTCATAGCTGGCGCGCAACAGATGCTGCACCGTGTCCATGCCGCGCTGCGGCGCCACCCAGCGACGCTCGCCGCCTACCGCGAACAGGCCGGCAGCATCGCCCTGGCGCAATGCCAGGTAGGCCACCACCAGCGAGGCGTTCAAGGCATGGTCGAAATGCGAGAGTCCGCCTTCACTGGCCAGCATGCGCCGGCCGCTGTCGAGCATCAGCAGCAGCTGCTGGTTCTTCTCGTCCTGGTACTCGCGCGAGATCAGCTTGCGGGCGCGGGCGGTGGCCTTCCAGTCGAGCTGGCGCAGGCTGTCGCCGATGCGGTACTCGCGCATCTGGTGGAAGTCGGTGCCTTCGCCACGGCGGCGCTTCACATGTGCACCGACCAGTCGCGAGGCCTGGTCGGCACTGAACAGCGCAAATCGGGTGAGTGGCACGAAGTTGGGATAGACCCGCACCTCCAGCGCCGGTGGCAGCGTGCGCTGCTGCCACCACAACCGCCATGGCGAGCGGATGCGCAGCTGCACGCCTTCGAAGGCAAAGCGGCCGCGCTGCTGCGGCTGCACGTGGTAATGCAGCGAACTGGCATGGCCCGCCCGCAACTGCACGCGTTGCGGCAGTGATTCCAGTGGCCAACCGCCTGGCACCAGATCGAATACCTGTACCTGCATGGCCTGCCCGGACTGCAGGCGCAGGCCGATCTCGCGGCGCACGCCCAGTGCCAGGGCTTCGGGCACGTCGCGCTCGACGCTGGGCGATGGTCGTCGCCGCTGCCGCCACAGATCAACCAGTGCCACCACCGCAACCAGTGCGCCGGCCAGCGCCCAGCTCCAGCGTGGCAGCAGCCCGGCCAGCACCACGCCGCCCAGCGCAGCCCAGGCCAACAGCAACGCCAGCAGCAGCGGCGCAGGCCTCATCGGCGCGGCGCTTCCACCTTGGCCAGCAGCGCACCCAGCACGTCGTCGGCACCCTGGCCTTCGATCTGCAGCTCCGGTGCCAATGCAATGCGGTGGCGCAGGGCGGGTCGGGCGATGTCGCGCACATCGTCGGGGGTGACGAAGTCACGACCGGCCAGCACCGCCTGCGCGCGCGAGGCACGCACCAGGGCGATGCTGCCGCGCGGGCCGGCGCCGACGGCGATGCCCGGCCACTGCCGGGTGGCGGCGACGATGCGCACCGCGTAGTCGATCACTTCGTCATCCACGGTGATTGCCGCGGTGGCCTGCTGCAACGCCAGCAGTTCGCCGGCACCGAGCACGCGCGGCACCTGGCTCAGGTCGAAATCACTGGCGGCACGGCCGCTGGTGATCGCCGCGACCATGCGCTTCTCGTCCTCCAGCTGCGGATAGTCGATCAGCACCTTCAGCAGGAAACGGTCCAGCTGCGCTTCCGGCAGCGGATAGGTGCCTTCCTGTTCCAGCGGGTTCTGCGTGGCCAGCGCCATGAACGGCGGTGCCAGGGTGAAGGCCTTGCCTTCGATGGTGACCTGGCCTTCCTGCATCACTTCAAGCAGCGCGGACTGGGTCTTGGCCGGGGCCCGGTTGATCTCGTCGGCCAGCAGCAGGTTGGTGAACACCGGGCCGCGACGGATCTTGAAGCTCTCGCTCTTCGGGTCGTACACCGCATGGCCGCTGACGTCGCTGGGCATCAGGTCGGGGGTGAACTGCACGCGGCCATAGTCCAGTTCCAGTGCCTGCGCCAGCGCGCGCACCAGCAGGGTCTTGCCGAGGCCGGGCACGCCTTCGATCAGCACGTGGCCACCGGCCAGCAGGGCGACCAGGATCTGGTCGAGCACATCGGCCTGGCCGATGAAGGCATGGCCGACGGCCTGGCGGATGGCGTCGACGCGTTCGATCAGGCGGGCGGTGGCGGCCGCCGGAAGTTCAGGGGCATCGGTCATAGCAGGGATCTCATCTGGAGCAGCAAGCGGATGCGCTCGCGCAGGGCGGAGGAATCATGCGGCGAAGGCGGAGTGAGTGCACTGGCGACTCGACTGACGGGCCATTGCAGCACTGCGGCGATGGCCTGGTCACGCGCAGCACCGTCGAGTGCCGCAGCGACGGGCGCGCGCAGGCGCAGGCGGTGCAGGAACAGCGCCTGCACGGCCAGGTACAGGCGCGTGCCATGGCCGAAGCGCAGCAGCAGTTCGCCACTGGCGCGGACGTGCTCCAGCAACGAACGGCGTTCGACCACCGGCGCGGGCAGGGCACTGCCGAAGCGTTGCGCGCGTGACCACAGCCAGCCGAGGATCGCCAGCAGCAGCGGCACCCACAGCGGCCAGCCCTGGTAGAAGATGCGCGCGCCCAGCGAGGGCGGGCGGCTGCCGTACACCAGCCACATCGTGCCGCGCCCATAGTTGGGATCGAGCAGGTAGCGTGTCAGGTCGCGGTGGGAGAGGTCATGCAGGCCATCGCGGGCAACGGCATCGGCGTCGACCGCGCGGCGGCGTGTTGATGCGGACGGGCCTTCACCGCGCATGACGTCCATGTCCGCCAGCACGTCGATGCGGCCCTTGCCGTGCGGCAGGCGCGCGAACACCAGTCCTTCCTGGCCACCCCAGCGGCGCTCGGCCGTGGCGTTGGCCTGGAAGCCCAGGCTGAAGCGTCGGCCGCCGCAGAACTCGACATGGCTCGGATCATCGACCACGTGGAAGGGCTGGCAGTCGCTTTCATGGAACAGGCTGTCCACGCCGATCCTGTCCAGCAGGGGGCCCTGCGTGCTGCTGGCATCGTCCTCGGCCGGTGGCTGCGTGCGCAGCAGCAGATGGCCACCCGTGCCGACCCAGTCCAGCAGGGCCTGTGCGGTGCGCGGCGGCATGTCGGCGGTGTCCTGCAGCAATACCACCGTATCGGTGGCCGCCAGTGGCATCTGTGCCAGGTCCAGCCGCTGCCGGGACTGCACCTCGATGCCGTCGGCGCGCAGCGCCTGGCCCAGCACATACAGCGGGTTGTAGCTGGCTTCGCCCTGCGGCGGCAGCACGATGGTCTCGGTCACCTTTTCGTGCGTGCGCAGGAACAGGATGGTCAGCGGCACCCCGAGCAGGACCAGCGCGCCGAGCAGCAACGACCAGAACAGGCGCGGGCTCATGCCTGCCACCCGTACTGCTGGCGCAGCGTGCTGGCCAACGCGTCGAAATCGCTGCGGCTAGGCAGGCGCCCGCCGTAGGCGGCGTACTGCCACATGCGCACGATGCGCGCGAACAGTTCACGGTCGGTGCTGTCGGACATGCGCCGCGAGGCACGCAGGCACTGTGCTTCGGTGGCACCGGGCGGCAACGCGATGCCGGTGCGCTCCACCAGCGTGCGCACGCTGGCGCGATACAGCAGCGCCAGTGCCTGCCGCGGCCGTCCCTGGTCCCACAGCAGCCCAGCCTGGGTCGCCACATCCGGCGGCAGCACCACCGGCATTTCCACCTGCTCTTCGGTGATCTGCGGTGCCTGCTTTTCCTTGCGGCGGCCGGAACCGCGCAACCACGGCAGCCACAGCCGCGCGGTCAACAGCAGCACCAGCAGCAGGACCCCCAGAAGCCCCCACAGGCCCCATTCGGCGAGCCGGGCCAGCCACAACTGGCCGCTCTTGCGCGACGTGCGGTCCGCGTTGCTGCTGCTGTCCTTCTGCAGCTCTTTCTTGTCTTTCTGCTTCTCGGCGGCGTCTTCGATCGGCTTCCATCGGCTGACCTGCCGCGTCGGCCGCTGCAGCGGATCTTCGTAGGCGCGGTTCACGGCCTGGCGGAAGCCAGCGGTATCCACCGGCGTGTCGCCGAAGATCAGCGCCGGTGTATTGGCCGGATCGTTTTCCGCAGTGGCCGCTTCTTCGGCTTCTTCAGCGTCTTCCGCTTCTGCGTCTTCATCGGCGCTGGCCGTGGTGGTCTGCGCGGCGTCCGGCGTGTCGGCGTCCTGTGCGTGCACGGGCGCCAACGGCAGCGCCAGGCACAACAGCAGCACCAACGAAGAGGCGACCGGCAGCAGGCGTTCGCGCAGGCGGCGCAGGGCGATTTCCACGTCCCAGGCTTCCATCTGCGTGCGTCGGTTCAAGTACAGGCCGAAGCCGGCGCCCACGTAGAACGGCCCGATCAGCGCCGCTGCCAGCCAGAACAGCAGGTTGAGGCCAAGCTTGGCCCACGCAGGCGCTTCCACGCTGACCATCGCCCACGCCGCGCGCCAGGATTCGGGCAGCAGTTCCAGGGGAATGAAGATGAAGATGGTTGCGATCGCGCCCACCACCAGCACCAGCTCGAATGCCAGGCAGATCACCGCCAGCACCAGCGCAGGGCCCGCAGCGCCGGCGGCCACTGCACGCCGGCGTGGGCCACGCTGGGCGGGCGCATTGCCCTCCAGCAGATTGACCGGCAGGCACAGGCTGCGCAGGCCGCTGAAACGGCGCCAGCCCAGATAGCCCCAGAAGCCGCTGCCGCCCCACTGCCGCTGTGCGCGCAGCGCATCGCGCGGGCCGACCCGTTCGCCGAAGATGCCGCGCGAGAGCACGTACAGCGGTGCGCGTTCGAACAACGGTTTGCACCACCACATCGCCAGCCACGCCCAGCCGAAGGCATCCAGCCACCAGGCCAGTGCATTGAACAGCACGAACAACGGCGCACTGGCCAGCAGCCAGCTGCCCCACACACCGCGGGCGTGGCGGCGGGCCAGCGCGCTACCCAGCTCCATCGCTTCCCAGCTGCTGCGCGCGCGCAGCACCACGTCCAGGTGGTCAATCCGCATGGCCACCTCCGCGTCCACCGCGCCACAGCCACAGCAGCACGCCGGCCCACAGCACCCCGGCCACGCTGAACTTCACTGCAGCCGGAATGTCGGCGATGGAGGACCAGAACGCTTCCACGAACGCGGCCAGCAGCAGCATGAAGGCCACGCCCAGGCACAGCCGCGCGCCGATGCGCCCGCCTTCGACCAACGCATTCACTCGGCGCCGCCGCCCGGGAGCCAGCAGTTTCATGCCCAGCTGCAGGCCGGCGCCGCCGGCAATCACGATCGCGGTCAGTTCGAACGCACCGTGGCCGGCCACAAAGCGCCAGAACGGGCCTCCATGGCCGATGTGCTGCAGGTGGCCGGCGACCGCGCCGATGGTGATGCCGTTGAACAGCAGCACCAGCAGCGTGCCCAACCCCGCCAGCAGGCCGCTGGCGAAGGTGCGCAGGGCGATGCTGATGTTGTTCATGATGTAGTAGCCGAACATCATCCAGTCGGTGCCGCTGTCGCGGCCCAGGCGCTCGGCCGATGGATCGTACATGCGCTCCATCTCGGCGATCTGGCCGTTGTCCATCAGCAGGTGGATGCTGTCCGGGTACACCTGCACCAGCACGAAGCAGGCCAGCGCGGGCACGGCGAACATCGCCAGCGCCGCCCACATGCTGCGCGCCTGGCTGCGTACCAGCAGCGGGAAATCAGCAACCAGGAATTCCAGCGCGCGCCGCCAGCGGGTCGGCGGCGTGCGGTACAGCACGCCATGGCCGTGCTGCATCAACTGCTGCAGGCGTTGCACCAGCTGCGGGCTGTAGCCGCGTTCGCGGGCCAGCGCCAGCTGCTGGCACAGCCGTCGGTAACGCTGCGGGAAGCTGACATCGCCGGCTTCTTCCGCGCCCGGCCTGCGCCGACGCCGACGCGAGGCACCGGCGCGATGCTGCAGCCACTGCTCCAGGTCATGCCATTCCTGTTGATGGCGGGCGACGAACTGCTCCTGCTTCATCGTCGTCCCAGCAACCAGTTGGCCATTGCATACAGGCGCAGCACGCCGACCTGGCCGGACGCGCTGGTCAACGGCTCGGCGATGCCGGCCAGTTCCTGCTGGCGTGCGGGTGACAGGCGTGGCGCGCGCTCGGCGAAGGCCATCACCGCCGCCTGTTCCTCCGGCCGCAGCGGTTGCGGCGGCGCCAGCGCGCTGTCGATGGTGGCCGGCGGCGGCAGGTAATGCGGCGGTGCATGTACCACCATCGTGCCGGCAACCAGATCGCCCAGGCGGCGGCCATGCGGATCGAACAGGCTGCTGATCAGGCCCAGTGCGTAGCCGAAAGGCAGCATGTCCACGGTGCGCAGCAGGTTGCGGGTGATCGAGGCCATCCAGCCCACCGGTGCGCCATCCTGCGCGAGCACCCGCAAGCCCAGCACGCGCTTGCCGAGGGTACGGCCCCACAGCGCTTCGCAGACGATGGGGTAGGCCCACATCAGCAGGAACATCAGCGCCATGTACAGGCCGCGGCCGAACTCATCGAGCAGGGCCAGCGGAATGGACAGCGCGGTGAGCGCGCCGAAGCGGACGGCCAGGTCGATCAGCCAGGCCAGCGCACGCGGCATCGGGCCGGCCGCAGGCAACTGCAGCGGCACGCCTTCCGGCGTTACCACCTCGCGGTAGGTATCGAGCATCGGCGCGGCCATCAGCGCGATGGCCGCCGAAGTGGGCGCTGGAGTCCTCTCCGGCGTGCAGCCACGGGCATGGGGGTCTCGACGGTTCCTGGTCGGGCCCAGACTTTAGCAGAGCCCGGCCATCGGCGAGGCGGCCTCAGCCCAGGTATTCGTCCTTCAGCCGCACGTAGTGGTCGGCCGAATAGTGCAGCGACTCGATCTCCTTGTCGCTGAGCGTGCGCGCCGGACGGGCAGGGTTGCCCACCCACAGCTCGCCCTCGCCCACCACCTTGCCGGGGCCGACCACCGCACCGGCACCGACGAAGCCATGGCGCTCGACCCGGGCACCGTCGAGGATGCACGCGCCCATGCCGATCAGGCTGTAATCGCCGATGCTGCAGGCGTGGATGATGCAGCCATGGCCGACGGTGACGCCTTCGCCGATCAGGGTCGGGTAGCCGGCCTTGTTGTACGGGCTGTGGTGGCTGACGTGGATGATCGTGCCGTCCTGCACGTTGGTGCGTGCACCGATGCGCACGAAATTGACGTCGCCACGGATGACCGTGCCCGGCCAGATCGATACGTCGTCGGCCAGTTCGACATCACCGATGATCGTGCAGGCCGGATCGACATACACGCGCTGGCCGAGCACCGGCATCTTGTCGCGGAAGGGGCGCAGCGGGGTCATCGGCATCTCCGGAAGAGCAGGGCAATCGCGATGATGATACCGCGTGCAGCACGCAGCCCTGCCGGTAGTGCCGGCCGCTGGCCGGCACCCGCAGAGGTTCTGTCGAAGGTGTATCGGGCTGCCGGCCAGCGGCCGGCACTACCGTTTTTTCATGCCACGCGTCCGCGCCGTGCGCGCTCCAGGTGCACCAGCAGCAGCGAGATCGCCGCCGGGGTCATGCCCGGAATGCGCTGGGCCTGGCCGATGGTCTGCGGACGCACACGCTCGAGCTTCTGCAGCGCTTCGGCCGACAGCCCGCGCACGATGGCGTAGTCGAAATCGCCGGCAATCGGCGTTGCTTCATGGCGCTGCTGGCGCTCGATCTCCTCGCGCTGGCGATCCAGGTAACCGGCGTACTTCACCCCGATCTCCACCTGTTCGGCCACCTTGCCATCGGCCACGGCCGGGCCGAGCGAGGGCACCCGCATCAGCTGCGCGTAATCCAGTTCCGGGCGCTTGATCAGGTCCAGCACGTTGGTTTCGCGGCTGACCGCCACGCCCAGCGTTTCCTGCACTTCGCGGCCCAGCGCATTGGCCGGCGTGGCCCACAGCGCACCCAGGCGCGTGCGCTCCGCGGCCACGGCAGCCTGCTTGGTTTCGAAGGCACGCCAGCGACGATCATCGACCAGGCCCATGTCGCGGCCGGCCGGGGTCAGGCGCTGGTCGGCGTTGTCTTCGCGCAGCTGCAGGCGGTACTCGGCGCGGCTGGTGAACATGCGGTACGGCTCGTTGGTGCCGTGGGTGATCAGGTCATCCACCAGCACGCCGAGGTAGGCTTCGTCGCGACGCGGGCACCAGCCCTCGAGGCCACGCACCTGGCGAGCGGCGTTGAGGCCGGCCAGCAGGCCCTGTGCGGCAGCCTCCTCATAACCGGTGGTGCCGTTGATCTGGCCGGCGAAGAACAGGCCGTTGACCAGCTTGGTTTCCAGCGAGGCCTTCAGCCCGCGTGGATCGAAGAAGTCGTACTCGATGGCATAGCCGGGGCGGGTGATGTGCGCGTTCTGGAAACCACGGATGCTGCGCACCATCTCCAGCTGCACGTCGAACGGCAGCGAGGTGGAAATGCCGTTGGGATAGATCTCGACGATGCCCAGGCCTTCGGGCTCGACGAAGATCTGGTGGCTGGCCTTCTCGGCGAAGCGCACCACCTTGTCCTCGATGGAGGGGCAGTAGCGCGGGCCGATGCCTTCGATCTGGCCGCTGTACAGCGGCGAACGGTGCAGGGCGTCGCGGATGATCTGGTGGGTCTGCTCGCTGGTGTGGGTGATCCAGCAGCTGACCTGCTGCGGATGCTCATCCACCGAGCCGAGGAAGGACATCACCGGGCGCGGCGTGTCGCCGGGCTGCTCGTCCATCACGCTGTAGTCCAGCGAACGGCCGTCGATGCGCGGTGGCGTGCCGGTCTTCAGGCGGTCCACCTGGAACGGCCGCTCGCGCAGGCGTGCAGCCAGCGTGGTGGCGGGCGGATCGCCCATGCGGCCGGCTGCGTACTGGGTCGGGCCGACGTGGATCTTGCCGGCCAGGAAGGTGCCGGCGGTCAGCACCACGGCCTCGGCATCGAAACGCAGGCCGGTCTGGGTGATGACCCCGCGCACGTGGTCGCCCTCGATGACCAGGTCATCCACCGCCGCCTGGAACACGGTCAGGTTGGCCTGGCCCTCGACGATGGCGCGGATCGCCATGCGGTACAGGTTGCGGTCGGCCTGGCAGCGGGTGGCGCGCACGGCCGGGCCCTTGGAGGCGTTGAGGGTGCGCCACTGGATGCCGGCGCGGTCGGCGGCATGCGCCATCGCACCGCCGAGGGCGTCGATTTCCTTGACCAGATGGCCCTTGCCGATGCCACCGATGGCCGGGTTGCAGCTCATCGCTCCCACCGTTTCGATGTTGTGGGTCAGCAACAGGGTGCGCACGCCGATACGGGCCGCAGCCAGCGCGGCCTCGGTGCCGGCGTGGCCACCGCCGATGACGATGACGTCGTAACGATGGAAGGAATCGATCATGGGGGCTGTTCAGCAAGGGGCAGGCGCAGCCGGAGACGGCGCCGGGGGTGGCGATTTTAGCGCCAATCGGGGCAGGGACGTTGGCGCCGGCCGGCCGGCATCGAAATCAACCCTAAAGTTGGCAGGATTTTTGCAGATAACCCAATAGCACCCACCGTGGCTGGCGCCGCAGGCGCTGGTGACCGGAATTGGAACAGGGGCCGGTACAGGCGCACGGTGGGGAAGCAGAGGGGCCGGCAGTCGGGGGACTGTCCGGCCCTGTTTTTTGGGGCGGCTGGGAACGCGGCATCCACGCATGGCGTGGATCTACTGCCCGCGCGCCCTGGTGTCCCAAACAACAAACGGCCCCGCAGTGCGGGGCCGTTCGTCTTTAAAGGTGCCGACATCCGACAGGGCCGGAACAGGGGGGATCCAGATGTTCCTGTCGGATATCGACGTAGAGCTGTTTGGGACGGGCCCTTAACGCTTTTGTCACTTTGTGACGCTGGCCGTCACCACCCGCGTAGATTGAGGCTTGGACCGTGTGAAATGCAAGATGGAACAAGCGTCAACTGTGCGCTATCTCTCACGATCCATGGCACGCCAGGGGGAACTGTTCATCCTCGGCGCACGCGGAGCCGGGGCCGGACGCGCCTGCGGCGGCGGCGAGGGGCGCTCGACCCGCTGTACAGGCTGCGGCGGTCGACGCATCGAATCCATGTTGCGCCAGGGCGAGCCGCCATTGTTCTGGCGCGGCGGCGGTGGCGGGCGGTTTTCGCCGCCGTTGCCGGGACGCGGTGGCGGGCGGTGGTTGTGGTGCGGCGGGCGGTAGATCGGCCGCTGGTAGTACGGGCCGCCATAGCCGTAATAGCCACCGCCGCCGTAATACGGATAGCCGTAGTCGGCCGGGTAGCCATAGGGGTAGCGGTACTCCACCGACGGCGCACCGTGGTAGTAGCCACCGCCGCGGCCACCGACATAGTCATAGGTGGTGCAACCGGTCAGGGCCAGCAGCAGGCCACCGGCAAGCATCAGGCGCGTTTTCATGATGGGTCCCCCCAGAGGACGGGTATGCAGGCAGCTTCAGCCGCCGGCGTTGAATCAGCCCTTAATTCCGCCGGCCAGGATGAATGGCGGTGTAGGCATGCATGCTGGCATGACCGATGGCGCCCTCGCCAGCGCGGGGCCATACGTTAATCTTGCGTCATGAGCGATTCACTGTTGCCCCGCGCTGATGACGTCCTCGCCGCCGCCGCGCGGATCGCGCCCCATGCCAGCGTGACCCCGGTGCTGCGCTCGCGCACGCTGGATGCGTTGGCCGGTGCGCAACTGGCGTTCAAGGCCGAGCACCTGCAGCGCGGCGGCGCGTTCAAGTTCCGCGGCGCGTGCAATGCGGTGTGGTCGCTGGATGCCGATCACGCCGGTGCCGGTGTGGTGACGCATTCCTCCGGCAATCACGGTGCCGCCTTGGCGCTGGCTGCCCGCACACGGGGCATTCCCTGCCATGTGGTGGTGCCCGAAGGGGCCGTGGCCGCCAAGCTGGCCAATATCGCCCGGCATGGCGCCACCCTCTGGCGCTGCCCGGCCACCATTGCCGACCGCGAGGCCACCTGCGCCAAGGTGCAGGCCGATACCGGCGCCACTCTGGTCCATCCGTACACCAACCCCGCGGTGATCGCCGGGCAGGGCACGGCCGCGCTGGAGCTGCTGCACAGCGAGGGGCCGTTCGACGTGCTGGTGGTGCCGGTGGGCGGTGGTGGCCTGGCCAGTGGCACCGCGTTGGCCCTGCAGCACGCCAGCCCGGGCACGCGGCTGGTGCTGGCCGAGCCGGCCGGTGCCGATGACACCGCCCGTTCGCTGGCGACCGGCAAGCGCCAGGAGGCATTTACCCCGGACACGATCTGCGATGGACTGCGCACGCTGATCGGCGCACCCAACTTCGCGCTGCTGCAGGCCGCGGGCGCCGAGGTCATCGTGGTTGACGATGCCGCCACCGTGGCGGCGATGCGCCTGCTGTGGGACGTGCTCAAGCAGGTGGTCGAGCCGTCCTCGGCGATCGTGCTGGCGGCGGTGCTTGCGCAGCCTGCGCGCTTCGCCGGCCTGCGCGTTGGACTGGTGCTGTCCGGCGGCAATGTCGATCTGCCTGCCCTGCGTTGGGGAGCGCCATGAGCCGCGGCCGCCATCGCGAACGTACCGGCCTGCTCGGTTGGGTGTGGCGGTTGTTCGTACTGCTGGTGATCTGGCTGCTGGGCGTGACCGCCTGGATCGTCTGGGTCGGCGAGCGCGACCAGGCGGCCAAGGCGGACGCGATCATCGTGCTGGGTGCGGCGGCCTACGATGCCAAGCCCTCGCCGGTGTTTGAAGAGCGCATCCGCCACGGCCTGGATCTGTACGATGCCGGCTACGCGCCACTGCTGATCTTTACCGGAGGCTACGGCGGCACCGGTGCGCGCTTCTCGGAATCGCAGGTGGCCCGGCGCTATGCGCTCAAGCACGGCATTCCCGATGAGGCGATCCTCATCGAGACCGCCTCGCGCAATACCGTGCAGAACCTGGTCGAGGCCAAGCGGCTGATGGACCAGCGCAAGCTGCATTCGGTGATCATCGTCAGCGACCCGCTGCACATGGCGCGCGCGCTGCGCCTGAGCAAGGCGCTGGGCATCCAGGCGTTGGCCTCGTCCACGCCGAGCACGCGCTTCCGCAGCTTCCATACCAGCTGGCGCTTCCTGGTGCAGGAGATCTACTTCTTCCACCGCGACCTGGTACGGCCGCCGTTGAGTTCACCGGCCAATACCTGAGCGGCTGCCGCTGCGCTCGCCGGGCATGGCCCGGCGCTACCCATAACGCGCGCTTGGCCGGGACCTGCTTTTGGTAGTTGCCGACCTTGGTCGGCACGGGAAGCACAGCGCCGACCAAGGTCGGCTGGTAGCGCCGGGCCATGCCCGGCGGCGCCTTCGAATCAGGTCTGCTTGCGCCGGATCGGGATCGCCGACACCGGCACGGAAGCAATGTCATGCCCACCTTCGCGGATCGGCGCGCCCGGATCCGGCGCCCAGGCATGGGCGTAGATCACTTCCCAGCTGCTGGGCAGCTTGCCATCGGCACGGCGCATCGGTTCGTACGCCGCCGCTGCCGCCGCGAACCGCCCCCGGCCGGTCAACGTATGGCGGCGATCGACCCGTGCGTTGGTCGCGCCCATCGCGCGCAGCTCGCGCATCAACGAGGGCAGGTCGTCGTAGGTCAGGGTGAACAGGTCGCGATCCAGAACCGGATCACGGAAGCCGGCCATCATCAGCGCATCGCCGAACTGGGCGATCTGCGCGAAGCGGCTCACGTGCGGGCGGTCGTCGGCGGCGGCGAAGGCCTCGTTGAGCTCGACCAGCGTTTCCGGCCCGAACGTCGAACACACCAGCAACCCACCGGGCTTGAGCACGCGGCGGAAACCGGCGAACACCGCCGGCAGGTCGTCCACCCACTGCAGGCACAGGTTGCTGAAGATCACATCGACGCTGTTGTCGGCCAACGGCAGCGCCGTGGCATCGGCGGCCAGGCGCTGGAACGGCTTCCACCAGCCGGCCTGGCGCTTGGCTTGGTCGAGCATCGGCAGTGCCACGTCCAGCGCGATCACCTGCGCCTTCGGCCAGCGCTTCTTCATCAGCGCACTGGCATGGCCGGTGCCGGCACCGATATCCAGCACCACCTCCGGCTTGCGTGCCTCCAGGTAGTCCAGCGATTCCAGCAGCCGCGACTGCACCTCGCGCTGCAGGGCGGCGGCAGCGTCGTAGCTGGTGGCGGCGCGGGCGAAGGCGCGGCGGACATGGCGGGTATCGAAGTGGGACGGCATTGCAGAAGTCTCTTAGAACGTACCGGGGTAGGCGCCGCCGTCGATCAGCAGGTTCTGCCCGGTGAGGTAACCGGCCTGTGCACTGCACAGGAAGGCGCAGGCGGCGCCGAATTCGTCCGGCGTGCCGAAGCGGCCGGCGGGAATCTGCTGGCGGCGGCGTTCGGCCACTGCCTGCACGTCCCCGCCCTGGCCGGCGGCGTGGGCGAAGTTGGCGCGCAGGCGGTCGGTATCGAACTGGCCGGGCAGCAGATTGTTGATCGTGACGTTGTGGACGACGGTGCGCCGCGCCAGCCCGGCGACGAAGCCGGTCAGCCCGCTGCGCGCGCCGTTGGACAGCGCCAGCGCGTCGATGGGTGCCTTCACCGATGACGAGGTGATGTTGACGATGCGGCCGAAGCCGCGCTCGATCATCGCGTCCACGGTGGCGCGGATCAGCGCGATCGGCGCCAGCATGTTGGCGTCCAGCGCGGCGATCCAGTCGTCGCGCTCGAACGTGCGGAAGTCGCCCGGCGGCGGGCCGCCGGCGTTGGTCACCAGGATGTCGACCTGCGGGCAGGCGGCCAGCGCCTGGGCGCGGCCCGCCTCGGTGGTGACGTCGGCGGCGATCGCACGCACTTCAGCGGCACCGGGCAGCGTACGCAGTTCTTCAGCCGCGGCCTGCAGTGCAGCGTCACCGCGGGCGACGATGACCACGTTCACGCCTTCGCGCACCAATGCGCGCGCGCAGCCCAGGCCAAGCCCCTTGCTGGCGCCGCAGACCAGTGCCCAGCGGCCGGAAATGCCCAGATCCATGCGTCAGTCCTGCACAAGCTTAGGGAGGCTCATTGTCCGCCATCGGCCGGTGACAGGCCGGCAACGAAGTGTTGCAGGGCGGCTGCAACGTCATCGGCATGGCCGAGGAAGGGCGCGTGGCCGCCATGGCCGACGGTCAGCGACTGCCCGCCGGGCGCCAGCGCGGCAGCGGCCTGCATCGCCGCCGGCGAGACCAGACGGTCACGCTGGCCGGCAATCCACAGGCTGGGCTTGCCCAGTGCGGGCAGGGCACCGCGCAGGTCGGTGTTCTCCAGCAGCTGCAGGCCCTCGTGCAGTGCGCGTTCGGTGGGCGCTCCGCGTTCGACCAGGCGCTGCCGCAGGGTGCGCAGTTCCTCGCGGGCATGCGCCGAACCCATCACGTCCAGTGCCAGGAAACGTTCCAGGGTGCCACTGAAGTCCTGCGCGAGGTCACGACCGAACTGCTCGAATACCGATGGCTCCACCGCATGCGGCCAGTCATCACCGCGCACGAAGCGCGGCGTGGCGGCGATCATCGCCAGACCGCGCACCTTCGGCAGCGTGGCCGCCGCGTGCAGCGCGAACAGGCCACCCAGTGACCAACCGCACCACACCGCTGGCGGCGTGGCTGCGGCAATGGCATTGACCACGAACGGCAGGCGCAGCGGGGTGCTGTCGTCGCGGCTGTGGCCATGGCCGGGCAGGTCGACCAGATGCAGCGTGAATCGATCGGCCAGGCGCTGCACCAGCGGCGCAAACACGCCGCCCTGCAGGGCCCAGCCGTGGATCAGTACCAGGTCCGGCCCATGGCCGGTCACTTCAATATGCATGGGGAACTACACGATCACTCAGGCCAGCGCCGGCAACGACGGCGGCAGCACTTCGCGCGCGGCAAAGGCCACGCGGTCGCGTGCAACGGCGATGGCTTCGACCAGGCCGCGTACCTGCTCGGTGGTGTGCAGCGCGGACAAGGTGACGCGCAGGCGCGCCTTGCCTTCCGGCACGGTCGGTGGGCGGATCGCGCCGACCAGCCAGCCGGCCTGCTCCAGCGCCTGCGACATCGCCATGGCAGTGTGGTCGTCGCCACACAACAGCGGCTGGATCGGCGTTTCCGATGCCATCAGATCCAGCCCATGACGTCGCGCTTCGCTGCGGAACAGGGCAATCAGATCGGCCAGCTTCGCCCGGCGCCAATGATCGCGGCGGGCCAGGCGCACCGCTTCCAGTGCGGATGCCGCCAGCGCCGGCGCCATGGCGGTGGTGTAGATGTAGGGGCGTGCGGTTTCGGCCAGGTGCTCGATCAGGTCTTCGCGGCCGAGCACCAGCGCGCCGGAACCGCCGAGCGCCTTGCCCAGGGTGACCAGCTGCAGCGGCACATCGTCCACGCCCAGGCCGGCGGTGGCGACCGCGCCACGACCATCGCCGAGCACGCCCACGCCATGCGCATCGTCCACGTAGAACAGCGCCTGCTGCAGGCGCGCGACCAGCGACAGCGCACGCAGCGGCGCGATATCGCCATCCATGCTGAAGACACCGTCGGTAGCCAGCATCGCTGCGCCATCGGGCGCATGCTTGAGTTGGCGCATCGCACCTTCCGCGTCCAGGTGCGGGTAGCGGCGCAGGCGCGCGCCGGCCAGCCGGGTGGCATCGAGCAGACTGGCGTGGTTGAGCTTGTCCTGCACGCAGACATCGTTCTCTTCGCCCAGCAGCGCCTGCTGCACGGCCAGGTTGGCGGTGAAGCCACTGCCGAACAGCAAGGCACGCGGGTAACCGAGCCACTCGGCCATTTCGCGTTCCAATGCGTCGTGCAGCGCGTGGTGGCCGCAGACCAGGTGCGAAGCACCGGCACCGGCACCTTCGCGCGCGGCGGCATCCTGCAGTGCGTTGACCACGCTGAACTGCTGGGCCAGGCCCAGGTAATCGTTGCTGCAGAAGCCGGTCAGCCAGCGCCCATCGACTTCCAGGCGCACACCATCGCGACGGGTGACCGTGCGCCGCGGGCGGCGACGGCCTTGTGCATCGCGCAACGCGCGCTGGGCTTGGAGGCGGGCGGTCAGGTCGGGGCGTGCCATGGCGGCTGGATGCGGCGACGGGGCGGCTAGGGTAGCGCGTTGCCGCGACGCCTGCTTGGCCGCCGGCTCAGGCCGCGTGAGCGCAGCCGCAGCCGGGGCCATCGGCGCTGATATCGGCATGCACGGTGCCGCCATGGTCATGACCGTCGGCGTCCACCTGCACCGCCATCGGCTGCAGGCCCAGGCGTGCGAACAGGGCCATGTCGCGCTCGCTCTCCGGGTTGCCGGTGGTCAGCAGCTTGTCGCCATGGAAGATGGAGTTGGCGCCGGCCAGGAAGCACAGCGCCTGCAGCTCATCACTCATCGCCTCGCGGCCGGCCGACAGCCGCACCATCGAACGCGGCATGGCGATGCGGGCCACGGCGATCATGCGCACGAACTCGAACGGGTCCAGCTCGGCACTGCCATGCAGCGGCGTGCCGGTCACCTGCACCAGCTTGTTGATCGGCACCGAATCGGGATGCGCCGGCAAGGTGGCCAGCGCCAGCAGCAGGCCGACCCGCTGCGCGCGTGTTTCGCCCATGCCAACGATGCCGCCGCAGCAGGTCTTCAACCCCGCATCGCGCACATGGCCCAGCGTATCCAGGCGATCCTGGTACTGCCGGGTGTGGATGATCGACTCGTAGTAGTCCGGCGCGGTATCGAGGTTGTGGTTGTAGTAGTCCAGGCCGGCGTCCTTCAACGCGCGCGCCTGCTCGCCACTGAGCATGCCCAGCGTGGCGCAGGTTTCCAGGCCCAGCGCTTTCACCCCGGCGATCATTGCCGCCACCTTGGGGATGTCGCGGTCCTTCGGCGAACGCCACGCTGCGCCCATGCAGAAACGCGAGGCACCGGCCGCTTTGGCTTGGCGGGCCTTGGCCAGCACCGCATCGGTGTCCATCAGTTTCTGTGCGTTGACCCCGGTGCTGTAGCGCTGCGCCTGCGGGCAGTACGCGCAGTCTTCCGGGCAGCCACCGGTCTTCACCGACAACAGCGTGGAGACCTGCACCCGGGCCGGGTCGAAGTGCTCGCGGTGGACGGCGGCGGCGCGGAACAGCAGTTCCGGGAAAGGCAGGTCGAACAGCGCCTGCAGTTCGTCGTGGTGCCAGTCGTGGCGGATGGCGGTTGCCATGGCGGGACCTTGGAAGGGCTGGAGCGAGGGCGCAGTCTGGGTGGGTCGTAGTGCGCTGTCAACTGTTTTGATTTTATGTAAGTTTACAGTGCGGACGAGGGTTAGACTGGGTGCTCACGCAAAGGATTGCCATGAACACCTCATTGATTGCGGTACTGAAGGTCGTGGCGGCGAACGCGCTGCAGGCGACGGCGATTGCCACTGCCCTGATGCTGACCACCGTTCCCGTCGTTGCCATTGCAGCGACGCAGTGCGTGCTGCCGGTCGCCGACGGCGGTGACATCGCTCCCTCGCCGCCCTCGGTGACGGGAACGATCGTGAAGGTCCGCGATCGCCAGCTGACGGTCCAGACCCGCGCAGGCGCGGTTCACCGCACCATCGTCAACGACGGCACCGGCTTGTGGACCGTCTATGGCGGCGGCATCGATGAAACCGATCTCAAGGTGGGGCAGCACGCATTGATCTGGCTGCAGGATTGCGGGCACGTGGGAAAGACACCGCAGGTCGCAGCTGTCGTGCAGATCTGCTCGCTTGCCGCCGAAGCATGTGCAGAGCGATAAGGCGTCTTGAGGAGATGAGCATGTCCAGAAGTCGCACTTCGCTGGTCGTCCTGCTGGCCATGGCCGGCGCAGGACTGGCCCTTTGCTCAGTGACGCAGGTGCAGGCGATGCAGGCAAGCGCCCCGGATGCCACGGATGCTGCAAGTTCCATTGGTCCGACTGCCGCACAGGTCGCAGAAAACGCGCGAATCCGCGAGGCGATCTTCAATGGTGAAGGCGGCAATCCCAGGCTCGCTGACTACCCCGTAACAAAGATCCATAGCGGGCCGGCCGCATCGCTGGACCTCAGCGATCCGCGCGCCCGCATGTTCAGGACACGCCTGTCAGCAGCCCTGAAGGACGGAGAGGTCGGCTTTGCCGGCGAGTACACGCTGGTGGGATGGGGATGCGGAACCAGTTGTGTTTCGATGACCTTCGTCAGCAAGCGCACCGGCAAGCTGGCCACCCCATCGCTGGGCGGAGAGCTCGGCCCGATGGTGGTCAAGGTCGATCCGCACAGCGCGCTGGTAGTGGCCGAGGGCGGGGAGTTCGACGACAACTATGCCAGGACCGGCAACTTCGCCTTCTTCTACGTGCTGGAAGGACGCGCGCTCAAGTTGATCCGCAAGGTGCCGCTGCCGGTGGCCCTGGGCGAGGAGTGAGCGGCTGGATGGAGTTGCAGGCCACGGCCGTCGCTACGATGCGATAGAGCTGCCTGCACCGCCCGACCTGGAAATGCACGCATTGGTGCCACGGCGATCGTCCGCTCCGTGCGCCGAGCACCCACGGCTCAGCTCTGCTTGAAGACGGTTCTCTGCCCGATCGCGCTGGACTTTCGAACGTCGGACCGGCCCAGCCCGGGAATCAGGAAATCGGCAGGGCTGCGGCCATGCTTGGTCTTCTGGGCAAGCCAGCGCGGCATCCGGCCGCGGCCCGACCACGTATTGCGCTTGTTGTCCGGGTCGCGGTACTTGGCCGCCACTTTGCCTGCCTTGCGCCGTGTGGCAGGTTTGCGGACCGGTGCAGCGGCCTCGGCGGGCGCGGCCCCGATCAGCTCTTCAATCGTGTAGCCGCACTGCGCGGCGAAGGCGATCAGCTTGCGACGGACAACGGCCACGGGGCGGCGGCTGGCAACCAGCGCCCTCCGCTGCTCGGCAGCAGTCACAAGGGCGTTCAGTTCGCGCAGGCTCAGGTGTTCGACGTCGATTGTCATGCCGCGAAGGGTCCGGACATCCCGGCAGCCTGTCAAGCAGCGGACGGGTATCTAGCCTAGGCAACCAGTCCCCCAGCCGGGCGCCACCAGGCATCTCGCCACCAGTGTGGGTAGGCCCAGGGCGTCCAGCATGCTGCTGACGCTGTGGGGTATGTTGTTGAAAGGCGGCGGACCCAGCCGCCACCTTGTCGAGTACTTTTACTTTATCGATGCCGCTGAGCGTGGAACGAGACCAGACCGGAAACATGCCCACAACTGACCGAAAGCTCCTGGTGCTCGATCTCGATGAAACGCTGGTTCATGCCAGTGCGCGTCAGTTGCACCGTCCTGCTGACACTCAAGTGGTGGGCTATCACGTCTACAAGCGTCCCTACGTTGACGACTTCCTGGATTTCGCATTCGCGCACTTCAACGTAGGGGTGTGGACATCTTCCGGCAGTCTGTATGCCGAGCCACTGGTGGCATGGTTGATGCCAGGGCGCACGCTGGAGTTCCTGTGGTCGTCCCAGCGCTGCAGTACTGCGCGTGATTGGGAGACCGGTGGCTACACCAGCCAGAAGCGCCTGGCCAAACTGAAACGTCTAGGCTTTGCGCTGGAGCAGATGATCGGCATTGACGACACTCCCAGCAAGTACGCCAAGAACTACGGAAATCTGATACAGGTGCGGGAGTTCACTGGTGATGGTTGCGACGATGAACTGCTTCATCTTTCTCGATATCTGGATGTACTGCGCGCGCAGCCCAACATCCGGACCGTGGAGAAGCGCCGTTGGCGAGAGCGCATGATGGAGTGAATCGGCAGGATCATTGATTCACCCGCTTCCAGTGTCGTTTGCGGAAGTGTCACGCTGCGCACACCACCGCACTCCTGTGCGCGGTGCCCGCAGCCGGCCCCCTTTCTGGTTTCACCAACGTCTCTGCGCTTTCGTATGAAGCGGACGACCAGCAATGTTGAAGGGACGCGTGGGCGGGTTCTTCGCCGATTCAATGATGCTGGCCGACGTTCCTTCCAGTACGATTCCGCGAACGTTCGCAAGCGCAAGGATGCCTTCGATGTCGACCGCTCAGCACTCTCGAATGATCAATGCTGCAGCCAGAACGGTGCTGCGCCCTCTGGGCTGCGTGCAGAAGGGACGCTCCAGAATCTGGATTGACGACCAGGTATGGTGGATCGGCGTGGTTGAATTCCAGCCCTCTTCGGGACGGAAGGGAAGCTATCTGAATGTTGGAGCGTGCTGGCTCTGGCATGAGAAGGACTTCCTTTCATTCGACGCCGGGCACAGAGTGGGAACCTTCCACGAATTCATCGACGAGGAGCAGTTCTCGGCGGAGGCCACGCTGCTGGCCAGGCGTGCAGCGCAGGAAGTCGTTGCGCTGCGCGATCGCTTCCCCTCGATTGCCCACGCGCTGGCGTGGACCACTGCCAATGCATCGCCCACGCTATGGAACACGTACCACTCGGCGGTGTTGGCGGTGTTGGCGGGTGAGGTCGAACGCAGTGGGTTGTTGTTTACAGAAGTGATCGCCGATCCAAATGACGTGCCATGGGCCGTTGAGCTGAAGCAGAGGGTTGTCGGGCTGCTGCATTGCCTGGAGTCAGGGGCTGGCTTTGAACAGGAGATCGCGGCCACGATCGGGCGAACGCGTATCGCGCTGGGACTGCCTGCCTGCCAGCGTGCAGCCAATGGGATCGAGTTTTGAGGGGAATTCACGGTGGTCGATCCGCTGCGTGCGGCTGACCCCCGGTGAGCCCAAGCCAGCCACGTCCAGCCTTGGGCTGCCGCCGCCAGGAGCAGGGCAAGCCCTTGCGTGGTTGCACCGTCCTATTGGCCATCCTGGCGCGGGCGAGTGCTGACCGGGGAGCTGGGGGGGCTCCCCATCGTCATATCGCCCTGATCAGGAACAGGCGGAAGTCTGTTCCTTCTGACCCGGCTGGGACGCTGCACGCCATGCCCATCCTTGCAAGATTCCGTTCCCAGAATGCGTGCGCCACATGATCCTTGCGGAATGTGGCCAGCAGCCATTCCCCCGACTTAGGCCGCACAAGCTCTGCGACCACTGCGGACGCGATGCCTTTGCCCCGATGCTTTGGAAGGATGAACAGATCGGCCAACTCTGGCAGGCGCCGCCCCTGGAACTCGACTTCATCCACCTGGACGAATCCACACAGCTGGCCATCGAGCCAGAGCAGACGGGTCCACTCCGGCTCTTCCTGCAGGCGGACCCGGACATCGGCAAGTGCGCAGTCGTAGAGACCATCGGCAAGGATCTCCTCACCACTCCAGGCAGAGGCTTCGAAGTAGTACAGCTGCATCAATCTGAAGACCACATCTGCGTCCTGCGCAGTTGCCTTGACCAGCGTCAGTCCGTCCATGCAGTAGAGGTCCATCCAGGGCGACTGCGCCCATCCTGATGATAGCTGGCGCAGGATCGGCCAGTGCTGGTTCTGCAGTTCCGGCCGTATGTGGATGGAAGCGCGCGGTAGCAGGTGCGATGCAGGTCCACGGCCTGGCAAGGTGCAGTCCCCATCGGCCAACGCTCCCTGTACTGACATGCAGGCAGCCCCTTCACCGATGGGCAGCCTGCGCTTGCAGGGCGATGCTGCGGCATGCGCCTCCCACTGCCTTCTGTCCTTGGTGAACCGTTGCAGGCCGCCTTTCGCCTGTTGCTGTCCCTGCGCTGCCTGGTCTGCAGCGAGCGCGGTCACGACACCCTCGACCTCTGCGTCGCCTGCCTCGCCGACCTGCCGTGGGCGGGTCGCGCCTGCCTTCGCTGCGCGCTGCCGCTACCGGACGACGCCCTGCCCATCTGCGGCACCTGCCGTGACGAGCCGCCGCCGCAGACCGCTACCCACGCCAGCCTGCTGTACCTGCCGCCGATCGATCAACTGCTGGTCCGCTACAAATTCCACCAGGACCTGGCTGCTGGACGCCTGCTTGCGCAGTTGATGCTGCGCAACCCGCCGCCATGGTCGTGCCCACCGCTGGTACCGGTGCCGCTGCATCCCAGGCGACTGCGCCAGCGCGGCTATGATCAGGCAGCCGAGCTGTGCCGGCTGCTGCGGACGCCGAGGTGGCGCGGGCTGTACCGTCGCCGTCATACCGCGCCGCAGTCCGAACGCAGCGCCGAGCAGCGCCGCGACAACCTGTTCGACGCCTTCGATGTGCGCGGTGCCGTCCCCGCGCGGCTGACCATCGTCGACGATGTGATGACCACCGGCAGCACCGTGCTGGAAGTCGCCGAGACGCTGCGGCTGGTGGGGGCTGAAGATGTGCGGGCATGGGTCTGTGCGCGGGTGCCGTGATCGCACCTTTCATTCCGTAGGTCTAGGATGTCCACGAACCCGGATCGAAGGAGTGGTCATGAATTCCCCTCTGTCTCCCTTGTTGTCGGCCGTTGGACGCAGCTGGTGGATCCTGCTGCTGTACGGTCTGGTCGCGCTGGGCTTCGGCATCATCGCGATCGGCTGGCCGATGTCGGCGGCCATCGCGCTGGCGTGGACGCTGGGCGTGATGGCGATCGTGGAAGGCGTCATCAGCCTGCTGGCGTTGATTACCGGTGGTAGTGGCGCCTCGCGTGGCTGGCTGCTGCTGTACGTGGCCGCCTCGCTGGGCTTCGGCATCCTGGCGGTGATCAATCCGCTGGCCACCGCCAGCGTGCTGGTGCTGTTCCTGGCGGCATGGCTGCTGGTGGCAGGCATCTATCGCATCGTCTTCGCCATCCGCGTGCGCAGGCAGATCCAGGGTGAGTGGTTGCTGATCCTCAGTGGCGTGCTGGCCATCGTGCTGGGCCTGCTGTTCGCGGCCAACCCGTATGCCGGCGTAGCGGTAACCACGTTGTGGATCGGCATCGGCAGCCTGCTGTACGGCGTGCTGCAGGTGCTGGTGGCGTTCAAGCTGAGGAAGCTGCGCTGATGCGGGGCTGGAACAGATGGGCGTTGCTCGGCGGCGGCCTCGCGGTGTTGCTGCTGGCGGGCTGCAACCGGGTGCTTCCGGCGGAGACACGGCATCCGCCGCGGGAGGGGGTGCAGGTGCAGATGCGTGAGGTCGATCCCGATGGCCGCGCTACCCTGCAGTGGCAAGGGCGCAGCATCGCCGTGAAAGCGCCGCCGATGCTCACCAGTGCCGATATCGTCGACGTGCGAGCGGCGTTGGACGCCGCCCACCAGCCCGTACTGGAACTGACGTTCCGCAAGGAGTCCGCCGGCCGGTTGCTGCACGCGACCGAGGCCCTGGTGGGCAAGCAGGTGGCGCTTACCGTCGATGACCACGTGCTGTCCGTGGCCACCATAGCGGGCCCTTTTGGCGAGTCCATGCAGGTGGCCGGTACCAACATGAGCGTGGCCGAAGTGCACGACATGGCGCGCTACATAGTGCACGGCGGCCCTGCGCCGCCACAGCAGCGCTGAATCAGCGCTGCTTTCCTGCAAAGCCGGCTTCGATCTCTTCCAGCGAGCGCCCCTTGGTTTCCGGCAGCCAGAATGCGGCCACCAGGAAGAACACGAACGTGCAGCCCGCCCAGAACAGGAACATGCTGGCGTAGCCGTAGTGCCCCACCGTCGGCAGGAAGATGGCGGCAATGGTGGTGGACACGAACTGGTTGATCAGCAGCGCGATGCTCATGCCGTTGGAGCGGATGCGGTTGGGCATCAGCTCGGACAGCGCCAGCCACACGCACACGCCTGGGCCAACTGCGAAGAACGCCACGAATACCAGGATGCAGGCAGCGACGGCCCAGCCATGCGCGGGCGGCGGAATCGGGCCGATACGGGCTTGCTCGATGCGCAGCGGTGCCTGCGCGGCACTGGCCGGGTCGGCGAACGGATTGAGGTGCATCGTGCGGAAGAACGCGCCGATGACGCTGTCCGGTTGCACGGTGCCGGCGCGCTCGATGCGCAGCTCGCGGTCGGTCAGGTTGTCGCTGCGCAGCGCGCGCACGTTGGTGAAGTCGCCATAGGCGTAGGACACGGTCAGCTGCAGCGGCCGGCCCTCGCGGTCGACGCCACCGGCAAGATGCTGCCACTGCGCGTCATCCAGTACCAGTTGCAGGCCATCGCCACTCACTGCGGCCTGCAGGTGCGGCTGCACGTCGGCGCGGCCCCGTTCGGCCTGGAAGAACAGCGTTGCTGCGGCCAGCAGGGCCACGCAGATGCCACCGCTGCCCAGCATCAGCAGGAACTTGCGACCCTTGCGGTCGACCAGCAGCAGCGCGGCGACGGTCATCACCGCGTTGAGCAGTTTGATCGCCACGTCGGCGCCGTTGGCCACCGAGCCGGACAGGCCTGCCTGGTTGAGGATGTTGACCGCATAGGCCAGCACCGAGTTGATGCCGGTGGCCTGGGTGCAGGCCAGCACCACGCAGGCCAACACGAATGGCACCACGTAGCGGCGGCTGAGCAGCGGGTCGCGCTTGCCGCTGCTGCTGCTCGATTCCGGAGCCTGGATCTGCGCCAGGGTGGGCTCGACGTCGGCAGCGGGCAGCACGCGCTGCAGGCTGCGGCGCGCATCATCGATGCGGCCACGACGCACCAGCCAGCGCGGTGATTCGGACAGCCAGAAGATGCCGGCGCAGAACAGCAGGCCCGGTGCCAGGCAGGTCCAGAAGATGGTGCGCCAGGCGTGGTCCTTCACCGTGAACAGCTCCTGTGCCTGCTGCGCGACCGGCAGCGAGCGCACCGACTCTGCGGCAGCGTCCACGGCATGGGCGTGGTACAGGCCGATCAACGCGGCCAGCACCAGGCCGACGGTCAGCAGCAGCTGGAACATCGCCGCGCCGCGGCCGCGCCGTTCCGGGCTGAGCACTTCGGCCAGGTACAGGGGAATGACCACGCCGATCAGGCCGCCGCTGACACCCTGCAGCAGGCGCCCCAGCAGCAGCGGGGTGTAACCCGAGGCCAGTGCCATGATCGGGATGCTGGCGGTGAACAGCACGCCGGCCAGCAGCATCGCGCCACGGCGGCCGATGAGGTCGGCGATCATGCCGGCGAACAGCGAGGACAGCACGCTGCCCAGCAGCACCGCAGCGACGACAAAACCGAGCTGCTGGCTGCTGAGCTGCCAGGCGTGGCTGGCGGTGGCTTCAAGATAGGGCAGGGCGCCAGCGATGATGCCGATGTCGATGCCGTACAGCAGGCCACCGAGGCCGCCGATGAAGAGCAGGTAACGTACGGGCCAGCGCGGGGCGGTGGAAGCGGGTACGGCAGGTGCAGTGGCTGCGGTCATCGGCTCGTTCCTGGACTGACGGGATGGTGCGTGGCTGATGCAATGCGCTTGCGCGCCTTGAGTGCGGCATCCGGGCCGCATGGCGTGTGTCAGTCCAGATCGATCAATCGACCGCCCACCACGACCTGCTGCAGGCGCAGTTCCGCATCCAGCACCACCAGGTCGGCGCGGGCGTCGGGCGCAATGCGGCCGCGATCGCCCAAGCCCAGGTAATCGGCCGGGAAGGTGGACACGCGCTGCGATGCGTCAGCCAGATCCAGACCCACCTGCACCAGGTTGCGCAGCGCCTGGTCCATGGTCAGCGCGCTGCCGGCCAGCGAGCCGGTGGCCAGGCGCACGCAGCCGCCGCACTTGTGTACGCGCTGCTCGCCCAGTGCGTACTCGCCATCGGGCATGCCGGTGGCGGCCGTCGCGTCGGTTACCGCATACAGGCGCGGAATCGCGCGTGCGGCCAGACGGATCACGCCGGGATGGATGTGCTGCAGGTCGGGAATGATCTCGGCGTACTGCGCATGCGCCAGGGCAGCGGCGGCGATGCCCGGCCGGTAGTGGTCGACGCCGGTCATGCCGTTGAACAGATGGGTGAAGCCGGAAGCGCCGGCCTGCAATGCGGCCACGCCTTCCTCGTAGGTGCCGGCACTGTGGCCGAGCTGCACGCGGATGCCCAGTGCGGACAGCGCGGGGATCAGCGCGGTGTGCTCGCCGATCTCCGGCGCCAGCGTCATCACCCGGATCGGTGCCAGCGCGTGCAGCTGCCGCACCAGCGCCATCGTCGCCTCGATCGTACGATTGGGTTGTGCGCCCAGCCGCTGCGGGCTGATGAAGGGGCCTTCCAGGTGCACACCGGCGATGCAGGCGGCATCGGCATCGGGCGCTGCCATCGTTGCCGCAACGCCCTGCAGCGCGTATTCGATCTCGTCCAGGCCAGCGGTCATGGTGGTCGCCAGCAGCGTGGTGGTACCAAAGCGCGCATGGGTACGGGCGATGGTGCGGGCCACTTCGCCGCCCTGCATCAGGTCGACGCCGGCCGCGCCATGCACGTGCAGGTCGATGAAGCCGGGCAGGATCACCGGCAGCTGCGGGTCATCGCCGCCGCTGTGGTCATTTACCTGCAGCTGGCGCACGTGCGAATCGAACTGGACCTGGCCGCGACGCCAGCCCAACGGGGTGAGGATGCGGCCATGCAGGGAGCGGGTGTCGGTCATGCGGGGGGCTCGGCGATGATCACTTCGATGCCCAGCCGCTGCAGCCCCTCGCGGGTCGCGTCGTCGATGCCGGCGTCGGTGATGATGGCGTGGATCTGATCGAGGCGGGCGATGCGGTGCAGGCTGACGCGTCCGAATTTGGAGGCGTCGGTGAGCACCACGATGCGCCGCGCGCGTTCGACCATGCGGTGGTTGAGGCGGGCTTCGGCTTCGTCGTGGGTGGTCAGGCCGAACTGCAGGTCCAGGCCATCCACGCCCAGGAACAGGGTGTCGAAACTGTAGGAGTTGAGGCTGGCTTCGGCCTGGCTGCCCTGCAGCGACAGCGATTGCTGGCGCAGCAGTCCGCCGGTCAGCAGCACGGTGATGCCGGCCGCGTTGGCCAGTTCCCAGGCGATGTTCAGGCCGTTGGTCATCACCGTCACATCGCGGTGTTCGCGCAGATGGCGGGCCAGGGTCATCGTGGTGGAGCCGGAGTCGATGATGATGTTGTCACCGGCCTGCACCAGGCGCGCGGCCGCCGTGCCGATGGAGTCCTTCAGCGGCAGGTTCAGCGCATCCTTTTCATGGATGTCCTGCTCCTGCGGCGGCGTTCGCACCAGGGTGGCGCCACCGTGGGTTCGCGTGGCCAGCCCCTGCGATTCGAAGTGGGTCAGGTCGGCACGGATGGTCACCGCCGACACGCCGAAGCGCTCGACCAGATCGGCCACCTGCACCGTGCCGTGCTCGATCAGCAGCTGCAGGATCTGTTGCCGGCGGGAGCGGGTGTTGCGCATGGCCATTCTCGGTTTCGCAGGGAAAGGTAGAGATTAGCCGTTCGCAAGATCGGCGGCAGCCGGACTTGCGTTGTGCTTGCGGGTTCCTGCCTGGTTGGCGCTGCAGGCGCGGGCGTATTCGCCCAGGCACAGGCCGATGCGATGCTGCACCAGGGCGGTAGGCGTATTGGCCAGGGTGCCCTCGCGCACGGCGCGGTACTGCTCCGGCAGGTACTGGCTGAGCAGCACCAGCGGCGGCGCGTGCAGTTCCAGGTTGGCGAACAGGGTCTGCACGGCCTGCACCAGCGCCGGCTCGCCCCAGTAGTAGCGGCAGCGGTCACTGAAGGAATAGCTGCGCAGCAGGCGCAGGGTCGCTTCGTCGCCCTGGTAGTAGGACTGCCAGGACTTCGGCTGCGCCACCATCACCTCGTCCAGCACCTGCGGCAGGCGCGAGCACTGCGCGGCCGGCAGCAGCTCGGCTTCGATGGCAGCGAGTGCGAACAGCGCTTCGCGGTAGGCGAAGGTGGCCGCGGGGCCAACCTTGAGGATGGCGAAATGGTCGCGCACCAGGGCATGCAGGCCGCTTTCGCGCTGGTAGTCGGTCGAATGCGCTTCGAACACGATGCGCGGCTGCTGTTCGAGGAAGTCGGCCAGCTCGCTGGCGGCGGCCGCGTCGTACTCGTGCACGCTGCTGTGGTCGAAGTCCACGCCCGGCTGCACCACCATGGCCAGCACACGCTGCCATGCATCGCGCAGCAGCGGGGTATCGAAGGCCTGCCGGTGGATGGCCAGGGTCTGCGCAGCGGCAGCCGGGGTGGTCACCTGCAGGCCACCGGCCAGCGAGGCTTCGCCACCGGGAATCGGCACTTCGGTACCGATGACATAGACCGGCGGCGGCAGGCCGTTCTCGGCGGCGGTGCGCTCGGCGATCTCGGCCAGCTCGGCCGAACGTGCAGCAACGATGGCATCGGGCAGCGGCACCGGGTCATCGGCGCAGGACATGCTGCAGTCCAGGTGGATCTTGTGGAAACCAGCGGCGACGTAGGCCTCGATCAGCACGCGCGCATGGGTCATCGCTTCGGCGGCCGGGCGCTTCTGCCACGCGTTCGGGCCAAGGTGGTCACCGCCGAGGATCAAGCGCTCGCGCGGGAAGCCTTCCTCATCGGCCAGGGTGCCGACGTAGTCGCGGTACTGCGGCGGGGTCATGCCGGTGTAGCCGCCGAACTGGTCGACCTGGTTGGAGGTGGCTTCGATCAGCAGCACGGTATCGTGCGCCAACGCCACGTGCATGGCCGCGCGCAGCACCTGTTCGTTGCTGCAGCAGACGCTGTACAGGCCGACGTTGTGGCCGGCGCGGTGGGAGGCAAGCAGGGTCTGCAACGGGGACATGGTCAAGCTCCGGACATCAGGAAAACGAGGGTTGGCAGGCCAGCAGGGCGGCACCGCGTGCACCACCGGCATCGCCGAAGCGCGGCGGAACGATGGGTGGCACCTGCACGCCGTTGAACAGATGCGCGGCGATGGCCGCCGGCAACAGCTGGTACAGCGGTGCGTACTGGGACAGGCCGCCACCGAGCACGATCACGTGCGGGTCCAGTGCCAGCACCAGTGCGGCCAGGCTGTGGCCGAGCAGGTCGCGATGGATGTCCAGTGCCTGCCGTGCACGTGCATCGCCGGCCTCGGCCAGGGCGACCACCACGCTGGCATCGGCAGCGCTGCCACCGAGGTGGCGCTCGATCATCGCCAGGCCACTCCCGGACACGTAGCGCTCCACGCAGCCTTGCAGGCCACAGGCGCAATCGATGAGCGGCAGGCCATGACGCTGCAGCAGGTGACCCGGCACGCTCCAGTGGCCCCATTCGCCGGCCAGGCCGTTGAAGCCGGACAGCAGGCGCCCCTGCAGGCAGAAGCCGCCACCGGCACCGGTGCCGAGGATGGCGCCGAACATGCTGGGGTAGCCATCGGCGGCGCCACCGTGCGCTTCAGAGAGCGCAAAACACTGCAGGTCGTTGCCGAAATGCAGCGGGCGCTGCAGGCGTGCCTGCAGATCAGCCGCCACGCATTGACCGGTCAGCGCAGGCACATTGGCGCTGAGCTGGCGGCCGTTGCGACGATCACGCACGCCGGGCAGGGCGATGCCGATGGCCGCATCGCTGCGACCCAGCGCAGCATCGGCTTCAGCAACCAATGTCACCACCGCCTGCAGGAAGCCGTCGTAGTCGCCCTGCGGGGTAGCCACGCGGCGGCGCCAGGTGACCTGCATCGCCGCATCGCACACCACCAGCTCGATCTTGGTGCCGCCGATGTCGATGCCGTAGCAGGCGTTGGCGATCAGCTCAGCCATGGTGGATGGTGACACCCTTGACCACGCGGTTGACGGTGCCGTCCGGGAACGGATTGTCGGGGGTCAGGCCGAGTGCGGCCGAACGCTGAAGCGCGTACAGCTGCGCAAAGCCCAGCCACACTGGGGCCAGCCACGGGTCATCCAGGGCAGGCACGGTGAGGGTGTAGTCATCGTCGGCGCCGATATCCGAATGCGGGCCGATCGACAGCACCTGGCCGGCGACGCCGTCGCGGCGCAGTTCTTCCAGCAGGTCCTGCTCATAACGGCGCGCCAGCGGCTGCACGCTGCGCAGCACGACCACCAGGGTGCTGCCGTCCAGCGTGGACTTCGGTCCATGGCGGAAGCCGAGCGGGGTGTTGGCCAGCGCCAGCACGCGGCCGGCGGTGAGCTCCAGCACCTTCAGCGCAGCCTCGCGCGCCAGTGCTTCCAGCGGGCCGCTGCCAAGGTAGATGACCCGGTTGAACGGGCGCTGCGCCAGCGCGGCCACAGCTGCATCCCATTGGGCCTGGCCTTCGCGGGCCAGACCGGCAATCTGCTGCAGGCGCGCGATGCGCGCATCCCACGGCGAACGGTCGAACACGGTCAATGCCGCCAGCAGCATGCAGGTCAGGCTGCTGGTCATGGCGAAGGCGCGGTCGCAGCTGGCCGACGGCATCAGCAGGGTGAAGGTGTCGGCACGGCCGGCGCCACGGCGGGCCAGCTCGCCCTCGGCATTGCAGGTGATGTCCAGGAAGCGCGCATCGTCCACGTCACTGCGCACACGGTCGACGGCGGCAACGCTTTCGGGGCTGGAGCCGCTGCGGCCGAACGACACCAGCAGGGTCGGACGATCGCGCTGCAGGTACAGCGCAGGATGGGTGAGCAGGCTGGTGGTATGCACCACGCGCACCTCGGCCGGCCACTGCGCGTTGATGGCATCGGCCACCATTTCAGCGATGAAGCCGGAGCTGCCGGCGCCGGTGAACAGCACGCGCTGGTTCGGGTCGTTGAGGCTGTCGCCGAGGAAGGCCTGCAGGCGGTCGCGGGCACGCGACAGATCCTGTGCAAGGGCTTCCCACAGCGCCGGCTGCTGGGCGATTTCGGTAGCGGTATCGGCTCCGCCGCGGCGCTGCCAGGCGGACACATCGGAAAGCAGGGTGACGTCCATTCGGAGGTTCCAGTTGGGCCAGCGCACCATCTGTGTTTTCTTTCGAAATGTCAAATACCGAAAGTAAAAAGAAAGATATCGCGGTGATGACTTTCCTCGCGCGGCATCACTCTGGAAACGAAAGAAACCGCCGGATGCCGTATCGCACAATGCTTAACAGGCGCCTGCAAGCGGTTACACAAAGTATTGCGCCGCAACAACTTTCGTTTCATCCAAATATATCTTCCTTTTTCCTTTCAATTTGTTGACATCTTTCGAATCGCTGCCCTAGAGTCGGCCCAACCGCTTTCGAAACGCCCGGTGAACGGGTTGGGAGTCCGTGTGGAAATCTGCGTTCGTCGTTCGCCACTGCTGCTGGCCCTGTTGCCGGCACTGCTGTCGGCGTCCCTGTCGGCCCAGGCCGCACCGGTCGGCAACCTGCGCTCGGTCAGCGCCAGTGCCAGCACCGAGGGTGTAAACGGCTGGGACCTGCAGACCGACAACGGCACGCGCATCCGCATTGAACTGCCGGCCACCGACATCATCCGCGTACAGGCCGGCCGCAACGGCAAGCTGACCGGTGCCGGCGACAAGGCCGCGCCGATCGTGCTGCCACAGCCCAAGGCCAACGTGCAGGCACAGCTGGAAGAAGACGCGCAGGAGATCCGCGTGCGTACCGCTGCACTCGTGCTGCATGTGCAGCGGCAGCCGTTGCGCCTGCGCCTGGAGCGTCTGGACAACGGCCAGCCCACCGCGCTGTGGCAGGAACTGCAGCCGCTGGACCTGGATGCCGCGCAGAGCGTGCAGGTGCTGTCCTCGCAGGCCGATGAAGGCTATTACGGCGGTGGCCAACAGAACGGCCGCTACCAGTTCAAGGGCCGCGAACTGGACGTCTCGTACTCCGGCGGCTGGGAAGAGGGGGATCGCCCGAGCCCGGCACCGATGCTGCTGAGCAGCCGTGGCTGGGGCATGCTGCGCAATACGTGGAGCGATGGCAGCTACGATCTGCGGCAGAGCGACCAGGCCACCCTGCTGCATCGCGAAGACCGCTTCGATGCGTATTACTTCGTTGGCGCCGATCTGCCGAAGCTGATCGAGCGCTACACCCAGCTGACCGGCCGCCCGAACATGGTCGCGCGCTGGGCGCTGTCCTACGGCGATGCCGATTGCTACAACGACGGCGACAACGGCAAGAAGCCCGGCACCGTGCCCGAGGGCTGGAGCGACGGCCCGACCGGCACCACCCCCGATGTGATCGACAGCGTAGCCAAACAGTACCGCGCCAATGACATGCCCGGCGGCTGGATCCTGCCCAACGATGGCTATGGCTGCGGCTACAAGCAGTTGCCGGAGACGGTGAAGGGCCTGGCCGGGTACGGCTTCCGCACCGGCCTGTGGACCGAGAACGGCGTCGACAAGATCGCCTGGGAAGTGGGCAAGGCCGGCAGCCGCGTGCAGAAACTGGACGTGGCCTGGACCGGCAAGGGCTACCAGTTCGCGATGGATGCCAACCGCCAGGCGTTCAACGGCATCCTCGACAATTCCGATTCGCGCCCGTTCCTGTGGACGGTGATGGGCTGGGCCGGCATCCAGCGCTATGCCGTGGCCTGGACCGGCGACCAGAGCAGCAGCTGGGACTACATCCGCTGGCATGTACCGACCCTGGTGGGTTCGGGCCTGTCCGGCATGGCCTACGCCAGCGGCGATGTGGACGCGATCTTCGGCGGCAGCGCCGAGACCTTCACCCGCGACCTGCAGTGGAAGGCGTTCACCCCGGTGCTGATGGGCATGAGCGGCTGGTCGTCGAATGCGCGCAAGCATCCGTGGTGGTACGACGAGCCCTACCGCAGCATCAACCGCGATTATCTGAAGTTGAAGATGCGCCTGACCCCGTACATGTATGGGCTGGTGCATGAGGCCGCACAGACCGGTGCACCGCCGGTGCGTGGCCTGATGTGGGACAACCCGCGCGATCCGCACGCGCAGGATGAAACCTACAAGTACCAGTTCCTGCTCGGCCGCGACCTGCTGGTTGCACCGGTGTACCGCAGCCAGGCCGCCAGCCGTGGTTGGCGCCGCGACATCCACCTGCCCGCCGGCGGCTGGATCGACTACTGGGATGGCCGCCGCGTGCAGGCCGCTGCCGATGGCCGCCAGCTGGACCGCCAGGTGGACCTGGCCACGCTGCCGGTGTTCGTGCGTGCCGGTGCGATCCTGCCGATGTACCCGTCGATGCTGTTCGACGGCGAGAAACCGCTCGATGAAGTGACCTTCGACCTGTACCCGCAGGGTGATTCGCAGTACACGCTGTACGAAGATGACGGCAACACCCGCCGCTACCAGCAGGGCGAATCGAGCACGCAGCGGATCAGTGTGCAGGCGCCGGCACGGGGCAGTGGCCCGGTGCAGGTACAGATCGATGCGGTACAGGGCCAGTACAACGGCCAGCTGGCACAGCGCCGCTATGGCCTGCGCGTGCTCAGCCGGCAGGCGCCGCGTGCGGTGCAGGCCGCTGGCCGCGCGCTGCCGGCGCTGGCCGACGCGACCGCATTCAACAGCGCCAGCGAGGGTTGGTACTTCGATGCCAAGGAGCGTCGCGGCACCCTGCATGTACGCACCGCGGCGCAGGACATCCGCCAGCCGCTGCAGCTGCAGCTGGACTTCGCCGTCGCCGCAGCGGCCGCCGACGATGCCTATCCGGCTGCACCGGTGCTGGGCCGCGAACTGCCGGCCGACAGCCTGCTGGTGGTCAACCGCCCGGCCGAAGAACCCGGCCATGCGCTGGAAAATGCCTTCGATGATGATCCGGCCACCTGGTTCCGCAGCGTGCGCAACCAGGCCGTGCGCACCGGTGCCCACGAGTGGGTGATCGGTTTCGGCGAACGGAAGATGATCGATGGCATCGACATCGCGCCGCGCAACGACAAGAACTGGAAGCACGGCCAGGTGCGCGACTACGAGGTGTACCTGGGCGACAGCAACGGCGAGTGGGGTGAACCGATTGCCCGCGGCCACCTGCAGCTGAAGGAAGGCACGCAGCGCATCGACTTCCCGGCCCACGCCGGCCGCCTGCTGCGCTTCCGCGTGTTGAGCGTGCAGAACCCCGAAGGTGATGGTGCCTCCAGCACCGATCCGATGGTGACCGCTGCACAGGGCAGTGCGCGTGCCTTCGACGCGCTGCAACCGCGCGACGTCGGCCCGATTGCGCTGTCCACCTTCCACATCCTCGAACACCAGGAACCGGAGCGACCGGCCCGGCAGCGCTATCTCTCCGAGCTGCCGGTGCCGGCCGCGCTGGCCAGCCAGGTGCACGCCGACAAGGCGTTCACCGGCGACGCCGGCATGCGCATGAACGGCCTGCAGTTCCGCCGCGGCCTGGGCGTGTCCGCCAACAGCCGCATCGACCTGCGCCTGCAGGGGGGATGGCGCCTGCTGCGTGCCGACCTCGGCATTGACGACGCCTGCCGCACGGCCGGTGGCCTGCAGTTCCAGGTCTGGGGCGACAACCGCCTGCTGTATGACAGCGGCCTGGTGAAGGCGCCCGGCGTGGTCAAGCCGGAGCTGGACATCCGTGGCCTTTCCACCCTGAGCCTGCGCACGCTGGGTGCGCAGGGCAGCCAACCCGCCCAGGTCTGTGCCAACTGGGCCAACGCCGTGCTGATCGGCCAGGAGGGCGACTCCGCCAGCATCGTCGCCCCATGACCGCCACGTAACACCGCTCCTCCCCCGCCCATTCCGACTACGGCTTCACCACGACGGTGGGAGCCGTGGCCCGGGAGCGTTTTGCCCGCCGATCCACCATTCGCGCCGCACCCCTGCCAGGAGAGAACCCCGATGTTGCCCGCCCGCCACCACCGCCCCCCCTGTCGTTCGATCGCACCGTTGTCGCTGGCCATCGCCGGCGTGCTGCTGTCGGTCGCCGTTCCTGCCTTCGCCCAGGAGAGCAAGGACAAGGCCACCGACCTGGCCCGCATCGAGGTCACCGGTTCCAACATCCGCCGCACCGACGTTGAAACCGCCTCGCCGGTGCAGGTGATCAGCAAGCAGGACATCCAGAACATGGGTGCGCGCACGCTGCTGCAGGTGCTCGACAACCTGCCGGCCGCCCGGCCAGCGCAGCAGGATTCGCGCTCGCTGTTCACCGGCTCCGACGGCGCTTCGCAGGCCAACCTGCGCGGCCTCGGCGCACAGGGCACGCTGGTGCTGTTGAATGGCCGCCGCCTGTCGTACTACGGTGCGCCGGCGGGTTTCCAGACCCAGTTCGTCAACATCGATGCGATTCCCGCCGCCGCCATCGAACGCATGGAAGTGCTGACCGACGGCGCCTCGGCCGTGTACGGCACCGACGCGGTGGCCGGCGTGATCAACGTGATCACCAAGCGCAACTTCCAGGGCGCGGAGATCAGCTTCACCAACGACACCTCCTCGCGCATCGATTCCTACGGCGAGCGCCAGGCCAGCATCACCGCCGGCTTCGGTGACCTCACCGAGAACCGCTTCAACATCTACGGCGCGGTGAACATGTACCGCCGCGACGCGATTCCGCTGGCCGACTTCTATGACAAGCGCCCGGACCAGTACTACGTCAACAACCCCAACTACCTGAACAACCTGCGCCTGGGCGTGGGCAGCAAGCCGGGTGAGTTCAACCCGGGCAGCTATTTCGCGTTCGATCCGGTGACCGGCCGCCGCGTGCAGGAAGCCGCGCCCGGCTGCAAGAACGTGCTGACCAGTGAAGCGGCCGGCCCGCGTTGCGTCTGGGAAACCTGGATGAACAACGAGATCGACGCCGGCGCCAAATCCGAGCGCAACACCGCCTACCTCAACGGCACCTTCCTGGTGGGCGACAGCACCGAGATCTTCGCCGAGGCCACCTATACCGATATCGACCTGCGTGCCAACGGCGGTACCCCGCGCAGCTACGGCACCACCACCGGCAACCCGACCAGCTGGTTCTCGCGCGATACCGGCAACAACGTCAACCAGTTCCTGTATCCGTTCCTGGGCCCGAACAACGAGTACAACCACGCCAGCCCCGAGCTGAAGGCCATGATGGGTGGCGTGGTCGGCCTGCAGTACCTGCTGCAGGATGCCGGCGCCAACTACTTCGGCCAGCGCAACACCGACAAGAGCTACCGCGTGCTGACCGGCGCGCGCGGCAACGTCGGTGACTGGAACTGGGAAACCGCGTTCGCCACCGCCGGCACGCACTCGACCACCTACCAGACGATCAACGTCAACGTGAAGGGCTTCGAGAAGGCCTTCGGTCCTTACAGCATCGACCCGGGCACGGGTCGTGTGATCATCTCCGATCATCCGGCGTACAAGTTCGGTGAGATCAGCGAGGCCAACGCCGCACTGATCCGCGGCGCCTTCCCGACCTTCGACATCCAGTCGTGGACGCGCCTGCATACCCTGGACGGCAAGATCGAAGGCCCGCTGTTCCAGCTGCCGGCCGGTGACATGCGCGCCGCGTTCGGTTTCAACGCCAGCCGCGAAACCTTCTACACCCCCGGCAACGCCGACGCGGCCGCCGGCCTGATCACCCAGCAGGGTGGCTCGTGGTTCGATGGCGCGCGCAACACCTATGCGCTGTTTGCTGAAACGGTGGCGCCGATTACCGAGAAGCTGGAGCTGGATGCGGCGGTGCGCGTGGACAAGTACCCGAACTTCAGCGCCAACGTCGCGCCGAAGATCGGCTTCAAGTACCAGGCATTCGACCAGCTGATGCTGCGCGGTACCTATTCCACCGGCTTCCGCGCCCCCAGCCTGGCCGAGTCCGGCAACGGCGGCGTGTACGCGCAGCTGGGCGGCTACCGTGATGAACTGCGCTGCGCCGAGACCAACGCCATCGCCAACCTGCTGCTGAAATCGCAGCGCGGCGGTGATGTCGACCTGGGCAAGAGCCTGCTCAACGTGGACTGCAGCCGTACCGTGGCCCGCATGACCCAGCCGAACCAGAACCTGAAGCCGGAGAAGGCGAAGATCGCCACGCTGGGCTTCGTCTACGAGCCGGCCAGCTGGCTGTCGGTGTCGGCCGACTACTGGTTCATCTACCGCGACAACGAAATCGTTGCTCCGGACTACCGCCGCGCCGAAGACATCATTTCCTCGTCGCGCTCGCCGATCACCGACAGCGACCGCGCCAACCTGGCGCAGCTGGCGGCGATGTGCGCCGACCCGGCAAGCGGTGTGAGCTGCCCGGGAACGCTGCCGGGCTACTCGGCCGGCAACGTGGCCAGCGTGGTGGGCCAGTACAAGAACCGCGGCAAGACCCTCATCGATGGCTTCGACATCGATGCGCGCAGCCGTTTCTCGCTGGGTGAGTGGGGCGGGCTGAACATCGGCCTGGCCGCCACCATCGCCAACCGCAACCGCTTCTACATGGATGAACAGAACGGCTGGTACTACGGCGACGTGGTGGGCTATTACAACAACCCGCGCCTGCGTGCGACGCTCAATGCCGACTGGACCTACAAGCAGGTCACCACCAGCATGTTCGTCAACTACGTGGGCGGCACCAAGTGGGCCACCGACCAGATCGACGAAGAAAGCAACAACAAGGAAACCTGCACCGGCGGCTACCTGGCCCTGGAAAAGAGCAAGTGCGATGGTGCACCGTCGTGGTGGACCGCCAACATGAGCGTCACCTGGCGCCCGGATGACGCGTGGAACCTGAGCTTCACCGTCAAGAACCTGTTCAACCGCCTGCCGTTCTACGATCCCAACAGCTTCCTGGGTGACTCCAGTGACTACGCCACCATCTTCGGTCGTGGTTACAGTGTGACCATCGGCTACCGGTTCAAGTAATTCCGTTTGCGTGACCAGGCGCGCCGGCCCGGGCTGGCGCGCCTTCAAGAGGAGAGTGTTTGCCATGAAGCGTAGGGAATTCATCGCGGCCAGCGCCGCTGTCGCCGCCAGCAGCCTGCTGCCGCAGACCCCGGCATGGGCACGTGGCCGCAAGGTACGCCTGGCCGTGATCGGTACCGGCATGCGTGGCCTGGTGCTGCTGAAGGAACTGGTGCGCCGCGACGACGTGGAGGTCGTTGCCCTGTGCGATATCGAGCCGATCATGCTCGGCCGCGCCGTGGAGATGGTCAGCAAGGCGGGCAAGCCGGCGCCGAAGACCTACGGTCAGGACCGCGACATCAACGCATGGAAACGCCTGCTGGAGCAGAAGGGCATTGATGGCGTGATCATCGCCACGCCGTGGGAGTACCACGCACCGATGGCGATTGCCGCGATGCAGGCCGGCGTGGCCGTGGGCTGCGAAGTGGTGGCCGGCATCACCCTGCAGGATCACTGGGACGTGCTGAAGACCCAGCTGAGCACCGGCACCCCGTACATGCTGCTGGAAAACGTCTGTTACCGCCGTGACGTGATGGCGACCCTGCAGATGGTGCGGCAGGGTCTGTTCGGCGAACTGGTGCACCTGCAGGCCGGTTACCAGCACGACCTGCGCGGGGTGAAGTTCAATTCCGGCGACCCGAACCAGCCCTACGACAGCGGCGTGGAATTCGGCCCCAAAGGCTGGAGCGAAGCACGCTGGCGCACCGAACATTCGGTGGAGCGCAATGGTGAGCTCTACCCCAGCCACGGCATCGGCCCGTGCGCGATGTATACCGGCATCAACCGCGGCAACCGCTTCACCCACATCAACGCATTCGCCACCAAGGCGCGTGGCCTGCACGAATACACCGTAGCCAAGAGCGGCGGCACCACCCATCCGAGCACCAAGGTGAAGTTCAAGCTCGGTGACATCGTCACCACCACGCTGGCCTGCGAGAACGGCGAGACCATCCTGCTGCAGCACGATACCTCGCTGCCGCGACCGTATTCGATGGGCTTCCGCGTGCAGGGCACCAAGGGCCTGTGGATGGACGTGAACCATTCGATCCACATCGAAGGCCGCAGCCCGCCGCACCAGTGGGAAGAGTTCAAGAAGTACCAGGACCAGTACGAACATCCGCTGTGGAAGCAGAATGCCGATACCGCTGCCAGCGCCGGCCATGGCGGCATGGACTGGTTCGTGATCCATGCGTTCGTGGAAGCGCTGAAGGCCAAGGCGCCGATGCCGATCGACATCTACGACGCAGTGACGTGGAGCGCGATTACCCCGTTGAGCGAGCAGTCGATCGCCAACAGTTTCCAGACGCTGGAGTTCCCGGATTTCACTGCGGGCCTGTGGCAGAAGCGCAAGCCGATTTTTGCGTTTGACGGAAAGTACTGAGGTCTACACCCTTCCACGCTGTGACGGAAACGCCGGGCACTGCCCGGCGTTTTTGTATCTTCGGGCCGCTATCGATGGTTGGCGGTTATCAGAAAACTCTGAAATTCAACCGGTTCCACACTTTCTGACTTGAATGCGTAACCCACATCGGAGATAACGTCCCCATGCGGCCACGCCGCAATCCGGAACAGGGACGATCCGAAGCAGGGCGGGAAAGGGCAATGGCTGCCCGAGCGCCTTCGTTCCTCCCGGTGCGGTAACCGTCCAGGAAGGAGAACAGGGATGTTGAAGCGATTGAAGGGTCTGTCGTGCGCAGTGCTGGCGATGGCCGCGCTGGGGTGCGTGGGTACCACTGCGGTGCAGGCGCAGGAGGTGCAGAAGAAGTGGGAGAGCTATCTGTCGATGGGCCAGCCGCGAGCCACCGAAGCGGCGGTGCAGAAGGACATCAAGTCGCTCTTTTCCCAGTACGAGAAGGACAAACCCTTCGATTGGCATGTCAAACGCCAACGCGTCCTTGGAAAGAAGGTCATCTACGATTACCGGGTGAGACCCGAGAAGATCGTTACTACCGACTGGGTCTACACCCACTCAGGGCAGGAGTACTCATCCGAAGATCAGATTCGTAGCGTGATCCTCGCTACCCGCGTCAGCGACCCGCAGTGCCCGGCGACTACCCTCACGGAGGATCCTTGGGTGGAGCTCCTTGGACTTGGCAGGGGCGACGACGGTAGCGTCACCAACGAGGAGAAAGATTTTCATTACACCTTGAACTTCTATCACCAGAGCACTCAAGAATGCTCGTCGATAGTGGGGTGGGAGCATGTGCGCCGGGCCAGAACGGCGCTTTGTCCGAATCGACCGTCCCTGACGTGGAATGAGGCCCTGCAGATGTGCTCTCTGGTCCGGCAGGACGAGCCGCACATGTCGCCCATGCTCTCCTACACAAGCGCGCCGCTGCCGCCGCAGCAGTGTCCTGTTGGTAACCCGTGTGATCCGACCACTGGCGATAAATCCCAGCCTGAGCCGGATTTCAACCTTGGATGGGTGAGCTTCGAACGCCACTATCACTCCCTGACAAGCACGGCGGGCGGCGCGTTGGGTACGGGCTGGACCCATTCCCACAATCTGCGGCTTACCGCAGGCGTAGACGACGCCACCTTCCCTCCCAGCCCTGAACTGAAAGTTGGGCTGATCGGCGCCGATGGCGGGCAGACCGCATTCCAGAAAGTGGGGGCAAGCTACGAAGCCATGGACGGAAGCGGCGATCGCGCGGTCCAGCAGGGCACCAACTGGCAACTTTCACGTGCCGGAGAGCGCATTCATTTTGATGCCGCTGGCTTGATGCAGCGCCGCGATTTCGAAGACGGAACGTCGCTGATCTATGCACACGACAGCCGTGGCCGCCTGCTCAGCATCACCCATTCAACCGGTCGGCGCGTGGACGTCCAGTACTTGGTGCAGGGCGACGATTCACTGATCTCGGCCCTGGTGGTTGCCGGCCAGCCTGTGGTGAGCTACGCCTACTCCCCCGCCGGCGAATTGATCAGCGCGACCTACGCAGACGGTGCCAGCCGCACGTATCACTATGAGGACGCCCGCTTCCCGGCCTATCTGACCGGCGTGACCGCCGAAGACACCCGTCGCTACAGCTGGTTCGGCTACGACGCCAAGGGGCGGGTCACCTGCAGCCGCCATTCCGGCGATTGCAGTCAGGCCGACGTGGGCATTGATGGCGTGCGCTTGGAGTACACCCAGGCAGGCACCACCATCGTCACCGACGCACTGGGCAAGCAGAGCACCTACGCATTGACTGCCAGCGGTACCAGCGGCCTTCCGCGCAAGGTCAATGGCATCACCGAAAGCAACGGCAGCACCACTCGCGCCTATCTGCCCGAGGGCACCGATTTCCGGCGTCGGCTGCAGTCGGTGACCGATCGTCGTGGTGTCGTCACCAGCTACGCCTATGCCGAGGCCAGCGATGCTGCCGTAGGCGCCGTCAGCGTGACCACCACCACCGAAGCGGCCGGTACTCCGGATCAGCGCGTCAGCGAGACGCGCGTCGCCATGGACAGCAATCGGCTGGTGCAGCAGACCGTCGGTAACCGTGAGATTCGCATCGCACGCAATGCGCGCCTCCAGCCAACCACCATCACCGTGCGCGACATGGTGACCGGTGACACCCGCATCACCACGCAGACCTACTGTGAGGCAGAGGGCCCGGAGTGCCCGCTGGTGGGACTGCTGCGTAGCGTGGATGGCCCGCGCAGTGATGTGGCGGATGTCTCCACCTATGCCTACTACACCGCGGACGACGCGGGATGCGCGACCAGTGGTGCCTGCAGTTATCGCAAGGGCGACCTGCGCAGCGTGACCAATGCGCTGGGCCAGACGGTCGAGACCCTGGCCTACGACGCACTCGGGCGGCCGTTGTCGGCGAAGGACGCCAACGGCGTGGTCACCGATTACACCTACCATGCCCGCGGCTGGCCGACCTCCGTCACCGTGCGCGGTGCTACCACAGCCGAGGACCGGGCTACACAGATCAGCTACTGGCCGACTGGCCAGGTACAACGGACCACCGAACCCGACGGCAGCAGCGTCACTTACGTCTACGACGCCGCGCAGCGGCTGACGGACATTGCCGACAGTGCCGACAACACCATTCACTACACTCTGGACAACGCCGGCAACCGCCTGCAGGAGAACACGGTCGATGCGGATGGCACGCTGCGCCGCACGCTGGCCCGTGTCTACAACACACTCGGGCAGCTGACCACGCTGAAGGATGCCGGCAACAATGCCACCGGCTTTGCGTACGACGCCAATGGCAATCCGCAGTCGGTCACCGATGCCCTGCAGCGTGAGACGACCCAGCAGTACGATCCGCTGAACCGGCTGGCGCAGACCCTGCAGGACGTGGGCGGTGTTGCCGCGGAAATCCGCAGCCAGTACAACGCGCTGGATCAGGTCACCCAGGTGACCGATCCCAAGGGCCTGCACACCACCTACGCCTACAACGGCTTTGGTGATCTGACCGGACAGGTCAGCCCCGACAGCGGGAACACTACTTTCACTGTTGACGCCGCTGGCAACCGCAAGACTCGCACTGATGCGCGCGGCGTGACCGCCACCTACAGCTACGACGCGCTCAATCGACTGGTCGGCATTGCCTATCCGGATCCCAACCTGGACGTGGGCTATCACTACGACACCGCACCAGCCGTATGTGCCAGCGACGAGCGTTTCGCCAAGGGTCGCCTGGGCCAGGTGCTGCACGCCAATGGCAGCACCGCGTACTGCCATGACCGCTTTGGCCAGGTCACCCGCAAGGTGCAGACGATCAACGGTGTAGCCAGCACGCTGCGCTACGCCTACAGCAAGTCCGGTCGCCTGACCGCGTTGACCTACCCGGACGGCAGCGTCGCCGACTATGTGCGCGACGCCCAGGGGCGGATCAGCCAGATTGGCCTGACCCGCCCGGGACAGGCCCGGCAGGTGGTGGTCAACAACGTGACCCACGCAGCCTTCGGGCCGGCGACCGGCTGGACCTACGGAAACGGCCGCCAGCTGCAGCGCCCGCTGGATTTGGACTACCGTCCGCAGGCGGTGCATGACCCCGCGGCGGGCGGTCTGTCACTGGGCTACGGCTACGATCCCGTCGGCTCGATCACCGAGCTGAAGAGCGGTGCGGGCTCGGAAGTGCTGGCCAAGTACGCCTATGACACGCTCGGCCGACTGACCCAGACCCAAGACGGTGCGACGGGCACGCCGATTGAAACCTATGGCTACGACGCCACCGGCAACCGCACCTCGCTGACCACGTCGGCCGGGACCGCAAGCTATACCTATCCGGCTGACAGCCATCGACTGATTGCCGTGGACGGTCAGGCGCGCAACCAGGATGCCGCAGGCAACACCACCAGCATTGGCAGCAAGACGTTCGCCTACAACGATGCCAATCGCATGAGTGCGGTGAAGCAGGGTGCTGCTGTCGTGGAGAGTTACGGTTACAACCACCGCGGTGAGCGCGTGCTGCGTGCGCCAGCCAGTGGTGATGCGCAGATCACTGTCTATGACGAAGCCGGGCAGTGGGTCGGCAACTACTCGGCGACCGGGCAAGCGCAGCATCAGGCGATCTGGCTGGACAACTACCCGGTGGCGTTGATCCAGACACCCGCCACGGGCGTGCCGGGGCTGGCGTACATCCAGCCCGATCACCTGGGTACGCCGCGTGTGGTGATCGACCCGATGCGCGATGTCGCGATCTGGGAGTGGAGTAACAAGAGCGAGGTGTTTGGCGATCAGGCACCGGCCAATGACCCGGACGGGGACGGTGTGGCGTTTGAGCTGGCGCTGCGCTTCCCGGGCCAGCAGGCGACGGATGCGAGTGGCTTGTTCTACAACTACCAGCGGGAGTACGAGCCGGCGGTGGGGCGGTACTCGCAGAGTGATCCGATTGGGTTGGAGGGGGGAGTGTCGACCTTTATTTACGCTACAGGCAACTCCGTCGAATTCACGGACCCCTTGGGATTGAATAAGCAAGTCGGGGTTGGGGGTTCGGCGGGGGGGGCTGGCCCAGGTGTGGCAGTGACTGGATCGATAAACGTCGGGGTATCGATTCCAAAAAATTTGGGCAATGTTTCCTGCTACCAAATCTATGGTTCATTGCAGATAAGCGGAATGCTTGGCGGGGGGGCGTATCTAGGTGCAGGTACATCAATAAGTGCCTCGGAGAGTTCTGGCCCGTTGCCAGACAGATCTTGGGGCGTTTATCGATACTCTGAAGTGGCCGGCGGCTGGGGGCCGTCCATTGGCGGCTCCGTTCAAGGATCCACCAACCTGTTGGAAGGAAATAAGGAGGGCGACAACTGGGCTTGGCTGCGTCGCCTCTTCTCGTTGGAAGATATGGAAAGAGATAAGATGAGTGGTGGATCCATCTCCATCCCACCGCTTCCTGGTGTTGGATTTGGTGCAATGACTGGATCCGGGTATACGATCTCAGGGCAGATGGCTACGCCAACTGGCAAAGGGTGCGGGTGTCCTTGATATGACTGGATGGAAGAATTTTCTTCAGGCTTACTACACCATGTTTTTCTGGGCGATGAGGGTGGTGGCTTGCCTTATAGCTACTGCTAATCTAGTAATGCTTATTTTTGTTGTAATTGACCTTTCGAATCAGGGCGGTCGGTATGGATTTGCAGGTCTGGCATTCGTTGTGATCTCCCTCGCCATAGCTTTTGTTATGTGGAAAGTTGGGTCTGTCGGCTTGCTTCGGCTTCGGCGGGCGAAGGCGGAATAGATGTGCGTCTAAGCGCTTCCATTGCGGGGTGTGCTGGGGTATCCATAGCGCGCCGCGCTCGGCCAACTGACCCAAACCCAGGACGGTGCGACGGGCACCCTTATGGCTACGACGCCACCGGTGACCGCACCTCGCTGGTCACGTCGGCGGGGACGGCGAGCTACACCCTATCCGGCTGACGGCCATCGCCTGATGCCGTGCACGTTCAGGCGCGCAACCAAGATGCCGCAGGCAATGTGTGCCAGCCAGTGGCGATGCGTAGGTCACTGTCTATGACGAAGCCCCGGGCAGTGGGTCGGCAACTACTCGACGACCGGGCAAGCGCAGCAACAGGCGATCTGGCTGGACAACTACCCGGTGGCGTTGATCCAGACACCAGCCTCGGGCGTGCCGGAGCTGGCGTACATCCAGCCCGATCACCTGGGGACACCGCGCGTAGTGATCGACCCGTTGCGTGATGTTGCGATCTGGGAGTGGAGCAACAAGAGTGAGGTGTTTGGCGATCAGGCGCCGGCCAATGATCCCGATGGGGATGGCGTGGTGTTTGATCTGGCGCTGCGCTTCCCGGGCCAGCAGGCCACCGATGCGAGTGGCTTGTTCTACAACTACCAGCGGGAATACGACCCGGGAGTGGGGCGGTACTCGCAGAGCGATCCGATTGGGTTGGAAGGGGGCGTAAGCACCTATGCCTATGTACATGGCAATCCGGTGAGCTACGCTGATCCAGAGGGTTTGCAGAGCGTTGGACCCATGGGGGCGTACATCGGGGGTGAGCCTCGGGCCTCTGACGCGTGCGTGGAGGCGGCAATCCTCGATTCTGCTCTAAATCTGACGCCCGGAGTTGGAACAATCAAAGCGTTCACTGAGGGTGCCCATTCTCTGGATTCAGCCTCTGCGGTGATGAGCACGGCTGCAGCGGCGACTGAGGTGCACACGTGGAGGGCAGATGCCGCTGCCAACGCAAGGCTTCAGGAACTTGATCGATGGGGAAGGAATCTTAGAGAACAATCTCAAATTAGAACGGGCATCCAAGCTAACAAGAGCCTAAATCAGCTTTTTCGAGTCATTGGACGCAATTTGGGCTTGCTAAGCTTGGGCGTCGAAGCGATGAAATTCGCCGAAGCGGCTGAGGAGTGCTGGTGCAAGGTCAAATGATGAAAAGTACAAAGAGCAGATTGATGACATGCTTCGTTCTGGCGTCGCTTGATTTCATGAGCGTGCTGTTTCCACCATTGACAGGTTGGAAAATGTTCATTCTTGTTATCGCTGGGCTGATGCTGAACTTGGTTGTGGTGTTCCTAGTCTTGAAAAGTGTGGCTCCACTGATGAATGGGGGCGAGCACGAGATAAATGTCACATTATCAAGGAGATGGGTGTCTGCTGTCGGGATGGCTGGAACACTGGCTATTCTTGCGGCTGGATTCCAGGGCAGCATTGAGAGGCTGAGTGGATATATGCTGCTGCTGATCGTTCCCGGAAAAATTCTGAGCTTGGCCGTTGCTCGGGGAATGGATGAGGCTGATGGTAAGTAAATCAAAACGAACGATTTCGACTTCGCGAAGCGACGCTAAAGTTGGCGTCGCACGCAGGAGGCGCGCGATTCGGGAGAAGTATTCAGCGAGCGTTGCCTTGAGCGGGCGCCAGAAGATCTTCGAGGTGCTGAAAGCTGTCCTTTACGTTTTGGGCGGGCCCCTGGTATGGATAACAAAGTCGGCAAGAAATAATTGATCCAAAAGAATTGTCGTCATTTCTGATGGGATGGCCATGATTCCGTCGGTTCGATCACCGAATTGAAGAGCGGTGCGGGCTCGGAAGTGCTAGCCAAGTACGCCTATGACGCGCTCGGCCGACTGACCCAGACCCAAGACGGTGCGACGGGCACGCCGATTGAGACCTCAAAGAAGTAGCGTGCTCCACACTCTGTTTCGCGCTATCCAGTTGAGCGTAGGATCAGGTCCTGAAGGTGGCCGATCTTAAGCGGCTGCCCCTCACCTACGTCTACAACGGTTTCATCAATCTGACTGGCGGCTACCCGGTGGCGATGATCAATGTGACCTCAATCGCGCAAAGATCGTTTTGCAGAACGGGTTGCAGATGGTACTCAGCATTTAGCGCGACCCTTCCACGCCTCTCATGTCTATTCAGGTAACGAATATTTCGCTGCGGATCTGGCACCCCTCCATGCGGGCGTCTGATATCGCGTTGGAGTTCGGTCTGACGCCCAGATTCTCAAGGACAGTGGGCGATCCACGCCCGCCATCTTCGGATGGGAGCCTGTGCGAGGAAACGTACGTTTCAATGCAGCTCGTGCGCAAGGCGAGTGTTGAGTTGGACGAGGAGCTGCGTAGGTGGTGCGATGTGCTGTCCGCCAAGGCTCGGTTCTTGGATGAGATTGTCGGTGGCGGTGGGAAGGCGGAGTTCTATGTAAGTCTCTTTACGGAAGCGTTGGGAGGTTTTGAGCTTGATCACAGCTTGCTCAAAAGAATTTTTGAACTGAGCCTTGGTGTCTCAGTTGAAATCTATCCTCCTGTAGTGGGGTGAAGCTGTTCGCTTGGCCTCTCAACCGGGAAAATCTGGGATGCATCGAAATAAAAGTATTGAATCAGCCGGAAGGCCGCATGGTGGACCGCAGACGATCGCCGAAGCATGGGTTCAGTTCAATCGACTTCCCATGGGCGCCAGTGAGCGGCAATCGCACATGCAGGTGCTGGATGTTGTCGATGACATCATTCAGCGGGATGCCGACGGAGGATGGGAATTCATTGAGGCCGTCAGGCAGATGGATGTGGATGCACCTCTGCTATCCAGTCTCGCTGCCGGACCATTGGAGGACTACTTGGTGGCCCATGGCGAGGCAGAGATCGAGAAGCTGGAGAGCCTGGCAAAGCAGCACCCTTCTGTTCGTGAGCTGCTTGGCCGAACGTGGAAGAACTTCATGTCGGACGAGGTCTGGCGGCGAGTACAGCGTGCCGCCCGGTCAGGCTGATTCCCAGCACGCCGGGGGAAGTTCCCGAGTGTGGACGACGCTGACGACACCCATCGATGAGCACACACGTGTTAGAAGCATCGCAATGAGTATGGCCCCTCGGCGAGCTGGCACCCACATATTGCCGAGCCGACAAGAGGCATGATAAGTGCAATCGTTCGACTGGAGAGGGTCGCGCAATGAAAATGGAAAAGGTGGAACTGCAGGCCGATAGTGTGGTGTTCTACTCCCCACGGGACGAAGCGCAATTCTTCGGCTGGCTGGATCAGATGGAGTGCGTCATGGAAGTGGTTGGCCGGGGCCGGATCATCTACATCCAGGTCGACAAGCGACGGGTGGATGCCGAGGTGCTACGTGACATATTGGCTTTCTTCCAGCGCTACCGTATTGCCATGGAACAGCTCAAAGTTTTCGATTCTGAAGCCTTCTCGACCTGGTTCAGGCGCAGTGACGCCTATTGGTACCGCAGTGTGTTTGGCGCGCGCGCTCAAAGCAGCGTCACAGCATGATCTTCCTTTTCAGTTGAGGAGGTCTGTCTGTTGAACATCGAAAATCCAGATGGACGGAGCATGAGCTGTCTGCATGATCTGCACATTGATGGACTCCGCATTGAAGATCGCCGCCGTCTTGCACTCTCTCTGTCCACGGAATGCGGAAGATATGTGCATGAGGTCATCTTCGATGACATTGTCCGCCTCAGTATCGATGGCTTCTCGATGCAGAACATCATTCTGGACCTGAGTGTCTTCACTGAGCGCGAAGCATCATTCGAGTTTGATCGTGCGTGTGCCCTGCTTGGAGTGGACCCTGCGGACCCGCATGAACTCGATGGGACGGGGTGCATTGTCCTCATCGAAGCGACGATCGGTGCCGAAATTGCATGCCTCATGTCACAGCATTGGCAACTGGTGCTCCATCAAACAAGTCGAAACGTTCGAGCATGAGGCGAGCGCTGGCTCTGGACGGGAGATGGACCTATGCCAACGTGCTGCCAGAGCCAGGAAGGAGGTACCCCGCATGATCCTTGAGTTCAACGCACTGCCCTGGTCGGACGCCATCTTGACTGCGGTGTCCGTAGACCGCAGCAATCCGGGCATCCAGGATGAAGTAGTGGTCCACGTGCGCTGGCCCGACGGGCGCAATGCGCGGGTGGTGTTCCTTGAATGCCGCGGCGCACGATTGGCGCTCAACTTCGGTGTCCTGGGTGAGGACACGATCGACCGCGCATATGTCGATGAGGACAGCAAGCTACTGGCCGATGGCAGACGGCGCTGGGCGGCCTCGGGTGTGTTGCTGCCAAGGCTTCAGTGCTTCCGCATCGAAACCTGTACCACTGCCAGCTCACTCGACATCCTGGCCCTGGGCTGGCGGATAGACTCGCAGTGACGTCCGGTGTGGAAAATTAGGAGTGGCATGGCATGCATGAGACGCACCGTGGCCGGGTATCGGCGAGTGATTCCGTTCGGGTGGGTCCGCCCACCAGCGGGCATCTGGCCGCTCTGTGGCGCGGCAAGTGCAGGGAGATTCCAGGTGCCCCAGCAAGGGACATCATCAAAGGGCCGGTGGCTGGCATCTTGCGCGCAGCGCTGCTGGTCTTGCCAATGCTGGGCGGGTGCAGCATCAACAAATTTCAACACACGGAATGGAGGTCGGACTGGGTAGATGTTTCATCCGACGCGATCTTCCCTGGCAATTCAACGACTCTGCCGCTTGACCGCATTTCCACGCTTGATCCGGATAGTGAAGCCGCCATAGCGGAGTGGATGTTGAAGAGCTCACTGGTCGCAGTATCGGCATCAGAGGTTGAAGGGAAGATTGGTTCAATGCCGTTGAGTGGCCTGGAGCCAGCCCCCGGGGAGAGCGTCTATCTCGTCAGGACCGCTTCGGATGAAGGTAATGGCAGGTTCATCGGCTACGTCAACGACAAGGGACTTCTCATCATGTATGGGGTCATGGGGGGCTGCGGCGAGCAGAAACACCGGGTGGTTGCCGTGAGCCTGCGGGAGAAGCCCGCCAACGTGTTCGGTCGATGCTCGGCGGCGCTGTAGTGCGCTAAGAAGTTGAGCAGCGGCAGTGTGCAGGTGCCTCGCCGCCGCTGCCGGGTCATCCAGTAATCGGCACGCGGAACATCAATGGAGGATCTGCAGCATGACCAAGCAGGACGTCCATCGTGCCCGGCTAACCGGTGACGGTGCTGTTCGACGGCGACGGCGCGTTTCTGCCCGGCGCGACCAGCGCTGGGGAGGAATTCTCGATCATCGTCCGCGACGCGCAGGGCTCCGCCTACCGCTCGATTCCCTTCCAGCTCAGCGCAACGGAGCCGCAGCGGGGGATCGGGAAGCCGAATGAACCCACGACCAGCGCGCCATGCCGTGGTGGCAGGCGAGGACGGAAGACTGAGGGAAGATGGCGCGCCCGGAGGGATTCGAACCCCCGACCAATGGCTTCGGAAGCCACTACTCTATCCGGCTGAGCTACGAGCGCGTGGTGGAACCGCCGCGCCGTCGGCCAGGGCCGGGGCGGGCATCGCAACGCAATGAGGCGGTGCGGGATGGGCATTCTATCCAGTTTCGCCGCACAAATCTCCCCCCGCCGGCAAAGTCGGTCCGAAGGCACAGGAGTATCCTAGTGTCATGGCTGATACCCCCCTTTCCGCGCCGCATCCGGCGCCGACGCCGCGTTGGCGGCATTACTGGTCCCTGATGCGCGCCGATCGCCCGATCGGCACGCTGCTGCTGCTGTGGCCCACCTGGTGGGCGTTGTGGCTGGCCGCTGGCGGCCTGCCGCCGCTGTGGACCCTGTTCGTGTTCACCGCTGGCGTCTGGCTGACCCGCTCGGCCGGTTGCGTCATCAACGACTACGCCGACCGCTGGCTCGACCCGCACGTGGAGCGCACCAAGGCGCGACCGCTGGCGACTGGTGCGATCAGCGGCCGTGCGGCGCTGGCGCTGTTCGCGGTGCTGATGCTGGTGGCCTTCGGCCTGGTGCTGACCCTGAACGGCCTGACCATCGCCCTGAGCTTCATCGGCGTGTTCCTGGCGGCCAGCTATCCCTACCTGAAGCGCTACACCCATCTGCCGCAGGTCTACCTGGGCATGTCCTTCGGCTGGGGCATCCCGATGGCCTTCGCCGCCGTGCAGGGCGAGGTGCCGATGCTGGGCTGGCTGCTGTATGCCGGCAACATCCTGTGGTCCACCGCCTACGACACCTGGTACGCCATGGTCGACCGCGAAGACGACCTGAAGATGGGTTCGCACTCCACTGCGATCCTGTTCGGCGACCTGGACCTGGTCATCCAGGGCGTGCTGTACGCGCTGTTCCTGGCCACGATGACGCTGGTGGGCGTGCGCGGCGGGCTGGGTGGGTACTACCTGGCCGGCGTAGCGGTGGCGACGCTGCTGGTGGTGTACGAGTTCTGGATCTGCCGCAACCGCGAGCGTGGGCCGTGCTTCAAGGCCTTCCTGCACAACAACTGGGTGGGTGCCGCGCTGTTTGCCGGTATCGCCGTGGATCTGGCGCTGCGTTGAGAAGGCGGCCGGGCATGGCCCGGCGCTACCCCGCGCCATGTGCACGGGTCGGAATCCTCGGCCGAACTGGTAGCGCCGGGCCATCCCCGGCGGGCGGCCACCTACGACCAATAGGTGGCTGACAGCCCGCACCCCACCGCCCAGAATCAGGCCATCGAACCTGGGAGGGTAGGTGATGGCCTCGACGGCAGCAGTACAGGACGGCTGGATGGCGCGCGCCGCGCTGCGCTCGGCCGCCTGGGCGGAAAGGTGGTTCCCCGATGCGTATGTATTCGCGGTGCTCGGCGTGGTCATCGTCGCGCTGGCGGCGATGGGCTTCGGCGCCACCCCGCAGGCCACCGCCAGCGCCTTCGGCGACGGCTTCTGGAGCCTGATTCCCTTCACCATGCAGATGGCCTTCGTGGTCATCGGTGGTTATGCGGTAGCCACTGCACCGGTGGTCGCGCGCTTCATCGACTACCTGGCCCGGGTGCCACGCACCGGTCGTGGTGCCGTGGTGTACGTCGGCCTGGTCAGCATGCTGGCCTCGCTGCTCAGCTGGGGCTTCTCGCTGGTGTTCGGCGGCCTGCTGGTGCGCGCGCTGGCCCGCCGCACCGAGCTGCGCATGGACTATCGGGCGGCCGGTGCCTCGGCCTACCTGGGCCTGGGCGCGGTGTGGGCGATGGGCCTGAGTTCGTCGGCGGCACAGCTGCAGGCCAACCCGGCCAGCATGCCGCCGGGGCTGCTGGAGATCACCGGCGTGCTGCCGTTCACCGAAACCATCTTCCTGTGGCAGTCGATCGCGCTGACCTCGGTGTTGATCGTGGTCTCGCTGCTGATCGCCTGGCTGACCGCGCCGGCCGCCGGCAGTGCGCGTACCGCCGAAGATTTCCCCGGCGCGGCGCAGGCCGAACCGGAGCCGCTGCAGCGCCGCACCCGTCCGGGCGAGTGGCTGGAGTACAGCCCGTTGTTGACCGTGCTGCTTTCGCTGCTGGCCTTCGGCTGGCTGTTCAACGAGTTCGCCAACAAGCCATTGGTCAGCGCGATCGCCAACCTCAACACCTACAACTTCATGTTCATCTCGCTGGGCCTGCTGCTGCACTGGCGCCCGCGCAGCTTCCTCAACGCGGTGGCCAAGGCGGTACCGAGCACCACCGGTGTGCTGATCCAGTTCCCGCTGTACGGCGGCATCGCGATGATCCTCACCCATGCTGCCGGTGGCGACGGTGAGACGCTGGCGCACCGGCTGTCGAGCCTGTTCGTGCACGTGGCCAGCACCGATACGTTCGCGCTGGTGATGGGCGTGTACTCGGCGGTGCTGGGCTTCTTCGTACCGTCCGGTGGCGGCAAGTGGATCATCGAAGCGCCGTACGTGATGCAGGCCGCGAACGAGCTGAAGGCGCACCTGGGCTGGGCGGTGCAGGTCTACAACGCGGCGGAAGCGCTGCCGAACCTGATCAATCCGTTCTGGATGCTGCCACTGCTGGGCGTGCTCGGCCTGAAGGCCCGCGACATCGTCGGCTTCACGTTCATCCAGCTGCTGGTGCACATCCCGCTGGTGCTGGGGTTGCTGTGGCTGCTGGGCATGACCCTGGCCTACGTGCCGCCGGTGATGCCGTAGCGCAAGCACGGGGTCATGTGGGGTCAGATCCCTTTCGAAGGAAGGGCTCTGACCCCGGAGACCCTCAGCCAGCCGCCGCCTGCTTCTCGATCTCGGCCTTGCGCAGCAGGAAGCGCTGCAGCTTGCCACTGGGCGTCTTTGGTAGTTCCGCCACGAACGCCACCTGGCGCGGGTACGCATGGGCGGACAGCCGGCGTCGCACATGCTGCTGCAGTTCCTGCGCCAGCGTGTCGCTGCCGCTGAACCCAGCGCGCAGGATCACGAACGCCTTGACGATCTCGGTGCGCTCTGGATCGGGTACGCCGATCACCGCCGTTTCCGCCACCGCAGGGTGTTCCATCAGCACGCTCTCCACATCGAATGGACCGATGCGATAGCCTGACGAGGTGATCAGGTCGTCCGAGCGGCCGATGAAACTGATCGAGCCGTCGTCCTCGCATTCCACCGAATCACCGGTGAGGTAGTAGCGATCGCCCAGCGCCGGTGTGTCGGCACCGTAGTAGCCGGTGAACCACATGATCGGCGACTGCTGCAGGTCCACGGCGAGGATGCCGGGCGTGCGCGGCGGCAGTTCGTTGCCGGCATCGTCCAGTACCGCCACGCGGTAACCGGGCATCGCAAAGCCCGATGATCCCGGCCGCACGGCGTGGTCCAGTGCGTGGTGGTTGTTGACCACCATGCCGGTCTCGGTCTGGCCGTAGTGGTCGAGCACCGTGGTGCCCAGATGGGCGGCGAACCAACGGGCGATCTCCGGGTTCAGCGGTTCGCCGGCGCTGCTCACCACCCGCAGCTTGCCGTTGATGGCCGCACTGGCCTCGGGTCCGGCGGCGATGATCTGCCGGTACGCTGTGGGCGAGCCGGCAAGATTGGTGACACCCAGCCGCGTGACGATGTCGTTCAGCCCCTGCACGCTGAAACCGGCTTCGCTGAAGGTGGTGGCCTGGCCCAGCAGCAGCGGGCCGATCACGGCGTAATACAGCCCGTAGGCCCAGCCGGGATCGGCGATGTTCCAGAACACGTCCTCTGGGCGCAGGTCCACGGCCAACTGCATGTAACTGGCAAAGGCCAGCAATGCGCGCAGCGGCACCGGCACGCCCTTGGGGCTGCCGGTGGTGCCGGAGGTGGACAGCAGTGCCATCAGCGCATCGCCGCGCAGCATCACCGGCGCGAAATCAGGTGTGGCATCGGCGGTGCGTGCGGTCCAGTCGATGTCGCCGGCACGTAGTGTCTGCTCCGGTGCCAGGAGGGTGGCGACCGGCGGGCAGCCATTGACCTCGTCCAGCTTGCTGCGGTTTGCGCTGTCGGTCACCACCAATGCGGTGCGCCCGGTTTTCAACCGTGTTTCGATGGCCTTGGGGCCGAACGCAGTGAACAGCGGCTGGTAGATCGCACCCACCCGCCAGGTGCCGAGGATGGTCGCCAGCAGGTCCGGTGTGCGCGGCAGCAGGCCGGCCACCACATCGCCCTTGCCGATGCCCTGCGCGGCCAGCACCTGGGCAACACGCGCAGAGGCATCGCGCAGGTCCTCGAAGGTGTACCGATGCAGGGCACCGTGGGCGTCCACCCAGCGCAGCGCCAGCGCGTTGCGGCCGCAGTGGCGGTCGCAGCACTCCACGCAGGCGTTGATGCCGGTCTGCAGGTCACCGTGCAACTGTCGCTGTCCGCGCTCGATGCTGAAATCGGCCAGTGCCTGTTCGTAGGTGGGGTGTGCTGCAGTGTCGCGGGCCATGCGCATCTCCGGGGTGACGTCATTCCGACGATAGGCGGCGGCCCTGCATGCTGCAAATGGGACCATGGGCGTAGGCCGCCGCTGCGCGCGCCGCGGCGGGCAGGCACGCTGAATGCGTTCGTTTCCGGCTGCAGCATGACGACATGCCAAACCCGCATGAATCCTTCAGTCGCTTGTGCCGCAAGGGCTGGCGCCGGTTCATTCACGCACGTACACATGGGTGTAGCCCGCTCACAACGCATGGTTAACCAATCGCTGCCGACGATGGCCCCGTCCACCGCATTCCGCGCGTGGCATTTGGAGATCGGACATGGCACAGCAGAACCAGAACCCGAACCAGAAGCAGCAGGGCCAGCAGAACCAGCAGGATCAGCAGCAGGGGCGCGGCCGCGACCAGCAGCAGCAACAGCAGCAGGAGCAGCAGAAGCGCAACCAGAACCAGCAGCAGGGCGGGCAGGACGAGGAAGAGTGATCCTGGCAGCCGCCATCCATCACCGACGAAGCCCCGCCCCGCGCGGGGCTTCGCTTATTCCAGTACGCCGATCCGCTGCAGCACCGGTGCTGCAGCCATGTCGTTGGGGTTGGTACCGGGCAGGCCCTGCGGTACCTCCATGCCCATGCCGCGATACAGATCAACCCAGTGCCGGGAGATCTCACCGGTCTGCGGGTTGCGGAAGTTCATGGGCTGCAGTGCGAACACATGGTGCGCACGGAACGCGCGCTCGATGAAATCCGAGCAGTAGTAACTGTCGTCGTTCAACACGTAGGCAGTGTTGTACGGTTTGCCCAGCATCGTGCGCGCGGTGGCCACGGCATCGGCGATGGCATTGTCCGGCGGCGCACGCAGGCGATAGACCACGATCTGCCGCTGCTTGCCTTTCGCGTCCTCGCGGAACTGTTCCAGCGTCTGCCGGCGCGAGCCCTCTTCATCGGCGTGCAGCACCTCCCAGCCCTGCGGTGCGGAAGCCACCAGCGCGACATGGTCGAAGCTGGGCGCGCCTTGTTTTCCGGTCGCATCGTCGATGGCCGCACTCAGGCCGCCATGGCCGGCGGTGACGAACAGCAGGTCGCCTTCCTGGACCTCCAACACCTCCAACGCGGCCACCGAGCAGGGCCACAGCGCAGGTACCAGCAGGAATAAGACAAGCAGGAATACGCGCATCGGGCCAGGGTCAAAGCGGGGGGGGCGGGGGTAGTCTAGCGGCAGCCGCGACGACGACGGCTTCAATAGTAATGTGATATCCATCTCATTTCTGAGTGTCGGGATATTCCTGACAGCGTGTGTTGAAACTGAATTGACAAAGGCATGGCTATCCTTGCCTCCCTACCGCGCCGGAACCGCGCGCGACCGCCCGGAATCAGGAGGATCCCGTGAACCAGCTTCGCCCCGTTGCCCTGCTTGCCCTTGCGTTGGGGGTTGCGCTGTCGGGCTGCAAGCCCGCCCCGCAGGCTGCCCCCGCTGATGCCGCCGCACCCGCTCCGACCAGCACGGCTGCAGCCACGACGCCCGTCGCACCGGGCGCCACGACCGCGGCAGAGGCCGCTGGCAACTGCCCCCATCCGGTCTTCGACGAGTTCCTCAAGCACTTCGGCAACGAGATCGCGTTGCAGGAAACGTCCACGGCCGATCCGCTGCTGGACAGCCACATCGATGCCGAAGCCGAGCCGGAGCCGCGCAAGGTGGAGGAGAAAGTGCCACTGGCCAAGGTCGAATGGCCGGTGATGCCGGATCCGGCCACGCTGCAGCGGCAGGGTCGCCAGATGCAGGTCACCCGTCTGCCTGACGGACAGGTGCAGGTGCAGATGCGCACTCCCGATACCAGCGACCAGCAGACCTACACCTTTGCCCAGAAGCCGTGCTGGCAGCTGGTCAAGCGTGAGGACGAATCGATCTGATCCTCCGCGCGACCGCCTGCGGGGGGCGCGTGGTTCACCCCAAGGAGCATCGCATGCGCCTGTTTCCCGTTGCCCCCGTGCTGGCCCTGATGCTCGCTGCCTGCAGCGGCCCGGAGGCATCCGCGCCGGCGGCGACCCCTGCTTCTTCGAACCCGGCAACGACGCCGGCCGCACCTGCCGCCGCGGCCGCATCCCTTCCCACCTCCCCTACGCGCGATGAGACCGGCATGCATATCGATTGCCAAGGCACCCGCCTGCACCTGGCGGCCCTGCCCACCCAAGACACGGACGCTTCCCGGCTGACCACGCTGGAAATCGAAAAGGACGGCACACGCCAGGCCATTGCCGTACCCAAGGAAATGGACGGCTACACCGCCGTCGGCCTGGCCTGCGTGCAGGACCGGAGCGGCACGCCGTATTTCGTCGTGCAGTACGGTGAACTGCCGTTCGGCTGCAGCTTCTGCGAGTGGTACTACCTGTACGACGCCAGTGGCCGCCAGCTGACCCACAGCACGCCGCCGCTGCGTGGCACGGAAGGCGATGAGCAGGAGCCCAACAACGACGAGTACGAGAAGCTGATCGACACGCTCGGCATCAAGCACCCGGAGGTGAACTACATCGAAGACTGAGCGCAGCGGCAGGACGTCGCATGTGCGCTGCGAGCGCAGTACCGCAACACCGGAAGTACCAGGAGCAGTACCCCTTAAGGAAATTCCCTTTTTCATAGAATGGATAGCACAGACATGGCAGACATCTACCAGGACATGGTCCAGCCCCGCGGGGCGGCCTACAGCAGTGACCGCATCAAATCGTGGAGCCACTACCGCGAGCCGATCGACCAGAGCGACGGGCGCCTGCACGGGAACTCCCGCCGGTGGGGCGATGCAACCCCGGAGGTGCAGTCACGGGTGATCGACACGCTCATCGAGTCGGCGCGCGAGAAGGGACTGACCCCGCGCGAAACCGCACACGTACTGGCCATCGCCCGCGTGGAATCGGGATTCAACCCCGATGCTGCCGCAGGCACCACCTCGGCCTCGGGCCTGGGCCAGTTCATCGACAAGACCGGCAATCACTACCACCTCAACAACCGTAACCGCTTCGACGTCGGCGCCCAGTCCGATGCATTGGTTGACCACTACATTGACAACCGCAACCTGGCACACAAGCGCGGCCAGGGCGAGGAATACATCTACAAGTACCATCACGATGGTCCGACCCGCGACTACGGCGGCCTCAACCTTTCCGAAAAGAAGGTGATGCCATACGTGGACAGGTACGAGCAGTTCGTGGAGCAGCGCCTGGCGCAGACCCACGGCCAGTCCCATGGTGGCCAGACCGCAGCCGCCGTGGGCGCCGCTGCACAGGCGCAGGCCAAGCCGGCAGCGGCACATGCTGAAGGCCAGACCCGCAACTTCGAGCAGACGATGCAGGTGATGCTGCCCCCGCAGAACGGGGTCAAGCCGCACGTTACCGGTGAGTTCGGCGAACACCGTGCGCACAAGCCGCACGGCGGCACCGACTTCAACTACGTCGGTGGCCAGCACGGCCGCAACCTGCAGCATCCGACCGTCAATGCGCCGATTTCCGGCACGGTGACCTTTGTCGGTGGCGACTACGGCACGGTGAAGATCAGAGATGCGCAGGGCAACTCGCACGAGATCCTGCACCTGCAGTCGACCCAGGTGAAGGAGGGCCAGCCGATCAAGGCCGGCGAACCGATCGGCACCATGGGTGGGCGTGGCCCCGGTGGTGCAGGGCAGTATGCCCAGCACGTGCATTACCAGTTGAAGGATCCGCACGGCAAGCTGGTCAGCCCGCAGGATTTCTGGGACCAGGGCAAGCTGAAGGAAACCGGCAAGGGTGGCCATGCGCACGATGGCGACCACGGCGGTGTACTGCGCCAGGGCGCCAAGGGCGAGGAAGTGACTGCCATGCAGAAGGAGCTCAACCGCTTGGGCGTGCGCGACAGCCACGGCAACCGGCTGAGCGAGGATGGCAACTTTGGTGCCAATACCCGCGATGCGCTGACTGCCTACCAGAAGCAGCAGGGCCTCTCCGCCGACGGCGTGGCCGGTCCGGCCACGCTGGGCAAGCTGGCCGAAGGCCGCAGCCAAGCCGAGGCGGCGCCGAAAGGGCCGCAACTGGGCGACAAGGCGCATCCGGATACGCCGCTGCACAACGCGATCCGCGGCCACATGCCGGGCATGATCTGCAACGAGATGGCCGCCCATGTGACTGCCCAGGCCAAGGCCGCCGGCATCGATTCGCCGGAGAAGCTGCAGGGCGTGACCTTGCAGGATGGCAAGGCATTCGTGATGGGCACCGTTCCCGGCTTCCGCACTGCGGTGGACATGACCCAGACGGCGCCAAGCGTGCAGGAGACCAGTGCTGCACTGCTGGCCAAGCATGAGCCCTCGCAGCAGCACGTACAGGACGAGCAGCAGCGAGTGGCCATGGGCCGTTGACCGCTGCCTGACAAGAGGTGTGTGGTAAAGGAGGCCGGCCGGGGCGACCCGGCCGGCTTTTCCCTTTCCGGAGTGAGGAAATACACGGATGCCGTTCCGAAGCATGTGTACCACCGTCATTGCCGAGCAACGGGTCGGCCCCACGTCGTGCTCTGCACGTGCAGAGCGCGGCAGCCCCATGAGGCGGGTGCGGCAGTGGCGCAACGCAGGGCACTGGGCATGGCTTGCACTGCTGCTCTGCCTGCTGCCGATGCTGGCGCTGGCGGCAGCCCCGGTCCCAGCGTTGAATGACCCGGTGGTGGACACCGCCAATGCGCTGTCCGCCAGCACCCGCGCCGCGCTGCGCGAGCAGGCATTGCAGCTGCAGGCACGCAAGGGCGCGCAGCTGCAGGTGCTGGTGGTGCCCAGCGTTGGCGAGGAAGGCATCGAAGCCTATGCGCAGCGAGTGTTCGACCAATGGCAGCTGGGCCGCGCCGGTGTCGATGACGGCGTACTGCTGCTGGTGGCGGTGCAGGAGCGGCGTGTACGCATCCAGACCGGCTATGGCCTGGAAGGCACCATTCCCGATGCCTATGCCGCGCGCATCATCGACAAGGCGATCGTGCCGCGGCTGCGCGAGGGAGACCTGGACCAGGGCGTGCTGGACGGCACCCACGTGCTGGTGGCGCTGGTCGACGGCGAGCAACTGCCGCCCTGGGAAGATACGCCGGCACGCAACGTGTTGCCCGCGGACTGGCGCACGGGGGATTCGGTCGTCGCGCTGACGTTGCTGGCGGGCTTCCTGGCCGGTCTGTGGCGATCGCCGCCGCGTCTGCTGGCGACGAGGACCGAAGCCGATTTCACCGGTAACCGCCGCGAGCGGCGGCGCAAGGCACTGGCAGCCAATGCGGCGATGCCCAGGTCAACGTGGCCGACATTGCCTGCGTGGGGCAGACCGCTGCTGGTGACGGCGGTGATCGCCGCGGGAGGGCTTTCTGCGTCGCTGCTGCTGCCGCGCCACGTGCTGCCGGCGTTGGTCTTCGTGCTGCTGCCCGCCGTACCGGTGGCAACCCTGCTGGGCTGGTGCTGGCGTCGCAGCGGCGGCGTACGCATCGTGCTGTACGGCATGCTGGCCGTCAGCACCGGCTTCTTCGCGGTGATGCTGGTACGCGGCCAGTTGCCGCCCAGCCTTGCGCTGCACACGCTGCTGAACCTGGCGGTCGGCATCGCCGCCATGCTGGTGTTCTTCCTGGTGCAGGCCGGTCGCGCGCGTTGGCGGAAGAACCGCAACAGCTTCGCCATCCGCTTGGTGGTGCTGGTGCTGCTGACCGGTGGCTATGCGCTGGGCGCGCTGCTGGCCATCGACCGTGCCGGCGAGGAGAACGCCCGCGTGCTGGCGACGATCGTGTCCAGCATGGGCACGCTGTTCCTGTACTTCATCTGGGTGTTCACTCTGCTGCCCGGCGAAAAAAACCGCGGCGGCCGGGGGGCGTCCAGAGGCTACCGCTCCTCGTCCAGCACCTCGTCGTCCAGTGCGTCCTCAAGCAGTTCCAGCGACTGGTCCGGTGGTGGTGGCCGCAGCGGAGGCGGTGGCGCCTCGGGCAGCTGGTAACTCAGGCCGCCTGCACCCGCCAGCCCAGCGCGGCATCGTGCAGCTCGCCGCTGCTGCTCACATCGGCCACCTCCAGCTGCAGGCCCTGCGCGTTGGGCAGGTCCTTCTGCTCGGGGAACCAACGGCGATCGGCAGCGACCACGATCAACAGGCCCTCGTCATCACCCATCGGCGCGAACTGGGGCGACGGCGGGCTGATCGGCCGCAGGCCGAAGCGTTGGTTGGATTGTTCGCGCACCGCAGCGACATCATGGCTGGGCAGGCCGACCTCGCTCAGGCAGGTCAGTTCGCTGCCATGGAAGGCGCCACTGCGGTCGCTGGCCGGCAAGCGCCTGCGGCCGATCAGTTCGAGGATCAGGCCATCGGGTCCGGTGAAATACACCGACTGCGACTGCCAGCTGCTTTCCAGTGCGAAGTAGTCCAGCCCTTCCGGATTGCATTGCAACGGCGTGCGTGCACGCAGCCAGCTCATGGCGTCGGCGAAGCGGTTGTCCGGCACATTGAAGGCAAGGTGCACGCCGCCTACCGGACGGCCATTCGCCGGTTGCAGCTGGATCGTGCTCCAGCCAATGCGGACTTGGTCGCCGGCCACCTCCAGCTGCAGCACGTCGCGGAAGTACGCGGCGACGTTGGCAACATCGGATACCGGCAGAGAAAGATGCAACAGGCGCATGATCGATCCTCCGTGGAGCGCTGGGTGCAGTGTAGTCCCGCGCACCTTTGCGCCGCGTCATCACCTGTGCAACGAATCGTTGTTGCCAGCCCTGGCATCGAGCCGTGCTCGACTGTCTTCAGCGCAAGGCTTCCCCGAAGAAGCGCACCGCGTCTTCCACCGCCACCGCATGCGTCTGCTCCTTCGGTACCGCAGTCATGCACAGCGCCTGCAGCCGCTCATCTGCCAGTGGCGTGCAGGCAGACAGGAAATCGTAGTGGCCGACACCGGGCAGCGCGTGCAGCGTTGCTTTCGGAATCAGCGCCGCCGCCACATCACCGTTGGTCACCGGCGGCGCCACTTCATCCGCTGAACCCAGCACGATCATCACCGGCTGCCGCAACACCTTCAGCTGCTCCGGTGCAAACGCCTGCACGATGGCGGGCGCCAGCACGAACACCGCGCGCACGCCGGCAATCGAACGATCATCCTGTGCATGCTGCACGTACGGTTGCAGTTGTGGTGACGCCGCCGCAGCAAGACGCGCCGCCATCGTATGCGCGGCCGCTTCCTGCTGCGGCCTGCACACGCCGTCGTCCGGGTGCGCCTGGCAGAACGCCAGCAGCCGCGTCATGTCCGGCCGTGCGCCGGCGCTGAGCAGTGCGGTGAAGCCGCCAGCGGAATAACCCACCACGCCCAGCCGCGACGCATCAACATGTGGCCCCAGCTGCGGGTCGGCCTGCACGGCCGCCAGCGCCGCCTTCAGGTCGTCGGCGCGCAGCCAGGTCAGCACGCTGCCGGCCAGCGTCATCTCATCGGCGCCGTTGTTGCCGGGGTGGTCCACGGCGATCACCAGGTAGCCGGCCCGCGCCAGCGCGGTGCCCAGCCACCCCATCATGCGCGCGGTGCCGCCATTGCCATGCGACAGCAACAGGGTTGGCAGGCGCCCGCCGGCAGTGGGGGCATCCTTCGCCGCGCGGCCCACCTCGAACAACGGCGCATCCGGAGGCCCGATGGTCAGCGGCGTTTCTTCGCTGCCTGGCATTGCCGGGTACCACACGGTGAAGCGCAGCACCTCGCGCTGCGCACTATCGCGGATCGCCGCGCTGTTCAGCGTTGTCACGCCATGACGTTCACCGGCAATGGTGGGAGCGGCCGCCATCGCCATCGGCGCCAGAGCAGCCAGCAGCAGTGTCAACATCCATCGTGTCGCGCGCATCATCGGTTTCTCCGGGTCAGTCAGGACGGTGATCGACCGGCAGCCAGATCTCCACGCCGCCATGGCCGGTATGCTCGTCGAAGCGGGTGTCGTAGCGTTCAAGATCCGGCGCGTTGGCCAGGTGGAGGCTGCTTGCCGGCAGGTACTGGTCCAGCAGCCAGAACCAGGTCGAGCGGATGGTGGAGATATGGCCGCCATGCCAAGCCACCAGGTAACGGCGCGCAGGCACATCCACCCGCTGCCAGTGTGCAGGCACCGATGGCAGTGCGTTCACCGGCAAGGCTGCGATGTAGTCGAAGCCACCCTCGTCGTCGCTGTTGCAGCACACACCGAAACTGACCGGCGCCGGTGTTGGCCATTCGCGGTTGAGCTGTGCCCACTGCCCGGGAATCGCACCGCCGCTGTCGCGGCTGTGGCGCATGCCGATGCCGGCCACCTGGAAGGGCGTGCAGTCGATCAGCCTGGGCGCCTCGGTGCAGGCCTGTGGCGCGTCGTCGAGGCGGATCGCGTGCACCAGTGCCAGTTCCTGCAGGCCCCGCTCGCGCACGCGCTCCGGGGTCTGCCCGAACTGCTCGCAGAAGGCACGGGTGAACGCGGCATGCGTGCTGTAACCGGCTGCCAACGCCACCTGCAGGATGTCGCCGGCACCGTTGGCCAGCTGTTGCGCGGCGGCGGTCAGGCGGCGTCCGCGCAGGTAACGCACCACCGAGGTGCCGGTGCGGGCCTGGAACAGGCGTGACAGGTGGAAGGGCGACAGTCCGGCGGCTGCCGCGATGTCGGCCAGCGCCAGCGGCTTGTCGGCATGGCTTTCGATGTACCACAACGCTTTGCCGGCTGCGCTCATCGCGCTGTCCCTCGTTCGAATGCCGGGCAGCGTACCGGATCGACGGGGTGGGGCGCTTAGCAGTTCTTGCGCCGGCAGGGCTTTGCGTTTGCCGTTGCACCGGCAACAATGCGGTCTTCATGGACACGATCGAGGCCAGGGACATGCCGGAAGTCACCGCTATCAGCCAGACCGCGCAGATCGCCGCATGGTGATGATCATTGCGATTGCCCTGCTGCCGGCGCTGCTGCCACTGGCGCTGCTGGTGCTCATGTGGCGGCGGGCACCGCGCTGGCGCGGGGACCCTTGGCTGTACCGGGTGATGTTCTCATTGCTGGCGGCACTGCTGGCGCCCACGTTGTTGATGGCAGGCCATGGCGGCCTGCCGTGCCCGACCATCGGTGGCCTTGTGCTGGTGCTCATGGACCTTGAGTGGATCGGCCAACTGCAGGTGAACCTGATTGCCTTCGGAACCGAGGACACTGCCATCCTCTCCGCGCCTTTCCTGTTCGTTTTCGCGATCGCGCTGTTCATCCCGCTGCGCACGGTGCGGCCCGCCGTCTTCGGCTTCGACGACGACACTGCATAGCGCAGAGCCCGGCATGGGTGGCGGCTGCACCTCCAGTGGTCGCAACTGTCGTCTCCACGTCATCGCTGCTTCACATCCCGCCCCGAGACTGCGCGCCTTGTCCAGGTCCCACCTGGCCCTGTCGTGCCTTCCCGGAGTCCTGCCGTGCATCGTTCGAAGCTGTCGCGTTCCATCCTCCTCGCCCTTGGTCTGGTCAGCGCAGGAGGCGCGATCGCTGCAGATGCCGGAACGGCAGGCACCAGCAGCAGTGGCAACGCCGCTGCGCCCACCCAGCTCGATGCGATGCTGGTCACCGGTACCCGTGCCTCCAACCGCACCCAGTTTGAAACCCTGGCGCCGGTGGACGTGTTCACCAAGCAGGACATCCAGTCGGTCGACTCCACCGACCTGAAGGACGTGCTGGCACAGCTGGTGCCTTCGTTCGTGGTGCAGCGCCTGCCGATGGCCGATGGCCAGGTGTTCGTGCGCCCGGCCACGCTGCGTGGCCTGTCACCGGACCAGACGCTGGTGCTGGTCAACGGCCGCCGCTTCCATCGCAGTGCCTTGCTTGGCAACCGCGGCGCACAGGCCGCCGACCTGGCGCAGATTCCGACCAGCGCCATCAAGCGTATCGAAGTGCTGCGCGATGGCGCGTCGGCGCAGTACGGTTCGGATGCCATCGCCGGTGTCATCAACATCATCCTGGAGGACAGCCCGGGCACCGAGATCACTGCGGGCTATTCGCAGTACGCGCAGGGCGATGGCGGCTCGCGCGACTTCAGTGCGCGCACCGGCTGGACGCTGGGTGACTACGGCAGTCTCGCCCTGTTCGCCGAATCGTCCAACTCCGATGCGACCTCACGCACGCGCCAGCGTCCCGACGCCATCGCCTTCCAGGCCGCGCATCCCGAACTGGACGTGCCCAACCCGGTGCAGCGCTGGGGCCAGCCGGAGCTGGAAAGCCGCCGCGTGGGCTTCAACCTGAAGGCCAATGCCAGCGACACCCTGGAGTTGTATGCCTTCGGCCTGTACAGCCACAGCGACGGCGTCAGCGATTTCAACTGGCGCAACCCCGATACCACCACCGGCGCGTACCGTACGACCAGCATCTTCCCGGGCTGGAACCTGCGCTCGCTGTATCCGGTGGGCTTCAGCCCGCAGTACGGCAACACCCAGAACGACCTGCAGCTGGTCGCGGGCCTGCGGGGTGAGATCACGCCCAAGCTGCGCTGGGACCTGAGCGCCTCGTATGGCCGCAATGCCATCGACTACAGCCTGGACAACTCCATCAACGCCTCGCTGGGCCCGGACAGCCCGACCTCCTTCGACCTCGGCCGGCTGACCCAGACCGAGAAGAACGCCAATGCGGACTTCAACTACGAATGGGACGTGGCTGCGCTGTCGAAGCCGGTCAACGTCGCCTTCGGTGCCGAGTTCCGCCAGGAGACCTACCAGGTGCGCGCCGGCGACCCGGCCTCGTATGCGGTGGGCCGTGGCGCTGCGGCGGGCCTGGAAGCCAATTCCAACGGCGCGCCGGGCTTCTCGGCCAGCCAGGCCGGGCAGTGGAGCCAGCGCAGCAAGGCCGCCTACGTGGACATGGAAGTGCCGCTGGGCGAGCGCTGGAGCATCGGCGCGGCCGGTCGCTATGAAGACTTCTCCAGCTTCGGCAGCACGGTGGATGGCAAGCTGTCGGCACGTTTTGCGATCACCCCGGACGTGGCGCTGCGCGGCACGCTCTCCACCGGCTTCCGCGCGCCCACGCCGGCCCAGCTCAACACCACCAGCACCACCCAGGGCCTGGACACGCGCACGCTGCAGATCTTCACCAGCGGCCGCTTGTCGCCCAGCGATCCGTTGGCGCAGCTGCTGGGTGCCAAGCCGCTCACCCCGGAAGAATCGCGCACGGCCTCGCTGGGCCTGACCTGGCGCACCGAGCTGGGCCTGTCAGGGTCGGTCGATGTCTACCGGATCACGCTCAGCGACCGCTTCAGCCAGTCGGCCAGCTTCGCCATTCCGGCCGGCACGCCGAACCCGCTGGGCTATACCTCGGTGAACTACTTCACCAACGATTTCGACACCACCACCACCGGCGTGGATGTGGTCGGCAACTACCTGCGCGACCTCGGCGCAGGGCGGATGACGCTGACCCTGGCATACAACTACAACCAGACCCGCGTCGACAACGGCAGCACCTCGGTGGCCACCAACGAAACCCAGCGCGTGCTGTTCGAAGACCGCCTGCCCGAGCACAAGGGCAGCTTCACCGGCAGCTGGGACATCGGCGCGTGGTCGTTGATGGCACGCGTGCGCTATTACGGCAAGTGGACCGACTCCACCGGCAATGCCACCGGCGATATCTACCAGCAGTTCGGTGCGATGACCTTCCTCGACCTGGCCGTGGGCTATCGCATCAACGAACACCACAGCCTGCGCGTGGGCGCCGACAACGTGTTCGACCGCTACCCGGACGAAGCCACGTTCCAGGCCAGCCGTGGCCTGATCTATTCGCGCAACGCGCCGTACGACACCGATGGTGCCAACGTGTACGCGCAGTACCGGCTGACCTTCTGATGGACCACAGCCGCCGCTCCCTGCTGCGCGCAGGTGCGCTGTTGCCGGCCAGTGCGGCGCTTGCCGCGCTGGCTGCTCCGACGGCCGCGCGCTACGCTGTGCCGATGGACATTCCTGCACCTTCCACGACGCCGGATGTGCTGGCCCGTGACGAGTCGTACTGGTCCGCCGTCGCCAGCCACTTCGACATCACCGATGAAGTGAACCACCTGGAGAACGGCTACTGGGGCGCGATGGGCAAGCAGACCCTGGCCAGCTACCAGCGGCATACCGCCGAAGTGAACCGGGGCAATGCCTGGTACGGTCGCCACGCGTTCCCGGCGCAGTACGTGGCCGTGCATCGGCAGGTGGCCGACATGCTTGGCGTCGGCGCCGACGAGATCGCGCTGACCCGTGGCGCCACCGAAGCGATGCTCGCGCTGATCGGTGGCTACAACCGGTTGGCCGCGGGCGACCAGGTGCTGTACGCCGACATCGACTACGACAGCATGATCAACGCGATGCGCTGGTTGCAGCAGCGTCGTGGCGTGCAGGTCGAGCGCATCGCACTGCCGGTGATGCCCACCCATGAGCAGATCCTGCAGGCCTACGATGAGGCATTCGCGCGCCTGCCGCGCCTGAAACTGGTGCTGCTGACCCAGGTCAGCCACCGCCATGGGCTGGTGCTGCC